>JBAZMV010000001.1:0-300000 GCA_041649635.1 Dehalococcoidia bacterium | reverse complement strand
GGAAATGGTCTGGAGACAGCCGTTCCCCGGCCCGGGTCTGTCCATCAGGATCATCGGCGAAGTGACCCGCGAGAAGCTGGAGATACTGCGCTCCTGCGACTGGATAGTGATGGACGAGATAAAGAAGGCCAAACTCTACGATCAATTGTGGCAGAGTTTCGCCGTGCTTACCGATACAAGAAGCGTAGGCGTTATGGGCGATTTCCGTACGTATGGATACCTTATCGCCATTCGCGCCGTGACATCGAACGACGCCATGACCGCGGACTGGGCCAGATTGCCTTACGACCTGCTGGCGCAGATATCCAATCGTATCGTTAACGAGGTGCCTGAGGTGAACCGCGTGGTCTATGATATCTCTTCCAAGCCGCCCGCGACTATTGAATGGGAATAATGTTTAAGGAGACGTAAGATATGAGTTTTGAATCTGAATATGAAGAGGAAAATCCCATCGAGATAGACCTGGAGATGCTTCGCGAGGATCTGATCGGGGAGCTTCAGGCCATCAATCAGTATCAGGAGCATATCGATACCCTTGCCGACGAAAACGCGATAAAGGTTTTATCCCACATCCGTGATGAAGAGAAGGAGCACGTCGCCGAGCTCACAAAGCTCATACAGAAACTGGATCCGCTGCAGGCCGAGATGTTTAAAAAAGAGGGGATATAGCTCCCGTCGCTTTTGAGTCTTTCTATATCGTCTTTGTCGGTTCTGATATCAAGAGACGATTATCTATGAGCGGAGGTGGATGATGAGGCTGCTGGCACACATCCTGCAAGTATTTACTTTCATCGAGGAACGGCGGACGGCGTTCGTGATGATGACAAATAGAAACGGAGTAAGTCTTTGCTGAAGGTATTGGTCGTCGGCAACGGGGCCCGTGAACATGCCCTGGTGTGGAAGCTGAGCCGCAGTTCGAGGGTTTCAGAGATATACGCGGCGCCGGGCAATGCCGGCATCGCCGTGAACGCCTCGATATTGAATATCAAGCCGACGGATATAGCCGCTCTAGCCGCGGCCGCGCAGGAACATAAGATAGACCTTACCGTGGTCGGGCCGGAGGTACCGCTGGCGTATGGCATCGTAGATTTATTCGAGAGCCGCGGACTGCGCGTGTTCGGGCCGTCCAGGGCGGCGGCGCGGATAGAGGCCAGCAAGGTCTTCTCCAAGGAATTGATGCAGAAGTACGGAATCCCCTGCGCGAAGAGCGAGAGCTTCACGTCGTTCGAAGCGGCTAAGAGTTATGTAAAGAAACAGCCCTGCCCTATCGTGCTAAAGGCCGACGGTCTGGCCGCGGGCAAGGGCGTTATCATCGCTAATACAACCGATGAGGCTCTGTCGGCCGTGTCGGATATCATGGAGAAACGCGCCTTTGGAGACGCAGGTGACAGCGTTATTATCGAAGAATGTCTTGTGGGGAAAGAAGTGAGCCTGCTGGCCTTCACTGACGGTGTGTCAGTCGTTCCTATGGTGCCGGCCTGCGATTACAAGCGCGTAGGCGACGGCGATACCGGCCTTAACACGGGCGGCATGGGCAGCTACAGCCCGCCGGGATTTTTCGGCCCGGATATGGTCGCGAAGGTAAAAAAGACAATCCTCGAACCTACAGTCAAAGCTATGTCTAGTGAGGGATATCCATATAAGGGCGTTCTTTATGCCGGACTGATGGTCACCGCGGACGGGCCCAGGGTGATGGAGTTCAACTGCCGCTTCGGCGATCCGGAGACGCAGGCCATGCTGCCGCGGCTGGACAGCGACCTGGTGGATATCATGCTGGCCGTTGTTGACGGCAATTTAAAGGACGTCGACATACGATGGCGTGATGAGGCCTGTGTCGGCGTAATCCTGGCCTCGGGAGGTTATCCCGGAAAGTATGCTACCGGATTCCCGATATCCGGATTGGATGAGGTCGACGATGACGTCATGATTTTTCACGCGGGCACCAAATTTAAGGACGACGAGATATGTACTGACGGTGGGCGCGTGCTGACCGTAACGGCTTTAGGCAGGAACATCGCCGAGGCGCGGGACAGGGTCTATCATAATATTTCTAGAATAAGTTTCGACGGCTGCCACTACCGCCGCGACATCGCTTTGAGAGAGGTCACAGGGTGAACGCTTACGACGTGGTCATCGTCGGCGCCGGGCCCGCCGGTTCAACGCTGGGCTATGAGATGGCGCGCCGCGGTATCTCGGTTCTGATAATCGAAAAAGAGAAGCTGCCGCGCAATAAGACCTGTGCTGGCGGCGTGACCTTCCGCGCCCACGCCCTGCTCGATTTCGATATAGGCGCCGTTACGCAGCGGGTGGCCTACGGCATGAAGATCTCTTATCAACTCGGCGATTTCTGCGTGAAGAAATACCGCGATCCACTGGCGCATCTGGTCATGCGCCGCGATTTCGATCATTTGCTCGTCAGCAAGGCTCGGGATGCGGGCGCGGCCGTTATCGACGGAACGCGGGTGGAAAACGTATCTGTCTCCTCCGGACGCGTCGGAGTTGTCACGAAGCAAGGCTCGTATTTTGCAAAGATAGCCGTGGGCGCGGACGGCGCGAACAGCGTTGTCGCCGCGAAAATGGATTTGATGAGGGATGCGCAGCGGGAACTGGCGCTTGAGGCCGAGGTCTCAATTGATCAGGATAAGCTCGATGCGCTGGGTTCTTTCATCTGCGTCGATTTCGGCCGGATACCGGGCGGTTACGGGTGGGTTTTTCCCAAGAAGAGCCACGTCTCCGCCGGGGTTACCGGACCGGCCCGGTTATCGGGCATCTTCAAGCCTTACCTGGACCGCATCCTGCAGCAGTTCGGTGAGTACGATATAGTTGATTTCAGCGGCCACGTGATGCCGATGCGCCGCAGGGGCAGTTCGATACAGAGAGAAAACGTGCTTCTCGTCGGGGATGCCGCGGGGCTGATACATCCTTTGAGCGGCGAAGGCATATTCTATGCGATCAAAAGCGCCAAGCTGGCGGCGCCTGTTATCGTCTCGGCATTGCAATCGGGTAAAATCGACCTGAGGGGCTATCAGAAAGCGGTGGATGCCGAACTGATGCCGGGCCTGGAGCTCGGCCGTATGCTGTTGAAGATATATACCGGATGTCCGCGTTTGTGTTATACCATGATAAAGAAGAGCGACCGTTTCTGGAGTCTGGGGTGCAGGGCTCTGCTGGGGAGCAGCCCCGTTTATTCGTGATTTATATTACAGGGGGGTTCGACATGTCGTTAGTCGGTGTGATAATGGGCAGCAAGACGGATGAGCCGCTGATGCAGCCGGCGCTGGATATATTGAAACAGCTCGGCATTGAATACGAGGTGTCGATAATATCCGCGCACCGGACGCCGGATAAAGCACGCGAGTACGGTATGAAGGCCGAGGGGCGCGGCGTCGATGTGATAATCGCCGGGGCCGGTGGCGCGGCCCACCTCCCCGGGGTCATAGCCAGCTGGACCACCCTGCCCGTGGTCGGCGTCCCGCTGGCGACGAGCAAATTAAGCGGCGTGGACGCGCTGTACGCGGTCGTTCAGATGCCCGGCGGCATACCGGTGGCCTGTGTGGCCATCGACGGGGCCAAGAACGCCGCCCTTCTGGCCGCCGCGATCATATCGTTAAAGGATGCGAAGGTAAGGGCTGCGTATAAGAAGTACCGCAAGAAGCTGGCTGAAGGGTCGAAATAGGCTCGAACACGATATCGAGTCAGGAAAAGGAATGCGATGATTGCACGATATTCACGGCCGAGGATGAAAAAGGTTTGGACCGATAAATCCAAATTCGAAAAATGGCTTCAGGTGGAGATCGCGGTATGCGAGGCCTGGGCCGAACTTGGCGTTATCCCCAAGAGCGCCATACCGAAGATAAAGAAGGCCCGTTTCGACGCCAAACTGTACGCGCGGACGCTGAAGAAGACGCACCATGATGTCACCGCCTTCCTGAGCACGGTTTCCGCGAGCCTGGGCGAGGAGAGCCGCTACATCCATTTCGGGCTGACCTCGTCCGACATCATGGACACGGCGCTGAGCCTGCAGTTAGTGGAGGCTGGCGGCATCCTGGCCAGGGATATCAGGGAGATAATCACAATCCTGAAGAAGCAGGCGGTGGCTCACAAATATACGATAATGATCGGGCGCACGCACGGCGTCCACGCCGAGCCGACCACGTTCGGGCTAAAGCTGGCGCTGTGGGTCGAGGAGATGAAGCGCAACGAGAAGAGGCTCGCCGAGGCGCGGAAGATGATAGCCGTCGGCAAGATATCCGGCGCGGTAGGCACCTACGCCACGGTAACGCCCGAGGTTGAGCGCATCGCCTGCGCCAAGCTGGGGCTGGAGCCCGCGCCGATATCGAACCAGGTGCTGCAGCGCGACCGCCACGCGCAGTTCGTTACCACGCTGGCTATAATCGCGAGCTCGCTGGAGAAGTTCGCCTTCGAGATAAGAGGCTTGCAGAAGACGGAGGCGCTGGAGGTCGAGGAGCCTTTCGAGGAGGGGCAGACGGGGTCATCCGCCATGCCGCACAAGCGCAACCCGGAGCTGTGCGAGCGCATCTGCGGGCTGGCGCGGCTCGTCCGCGGCCACTCCATCACCGCCATGGAGAACGTGGCGCTGTGGCACGAGCGGGACATCAGCCATTCCTCCAATGAGCGTATCACTCTTCCCGACTCCTGCCTGGTGCTAAATTACCAGTTTCACCTTTTCAAATATATCGCCAGGGACATGCGCGTCTATCCCGAGCACATGAAACGCAATCTTGAGCGAACACGAGGCCTGGTTTTCTCTCAGCGGGTTATGCTGGCCCTGATCGACAAAGGTCTCAGCCGCCAGGCCGCTTACGGCATCGTGCAGCGCAACGCTATGAAATCGTGGAAGGATGAGGTCAGCTTTTTCGATCTCCTTGCGAAAGACAAGGAGTGTGCCAAATACTTGTCGAAGAAGGAATTGACGGGTATATTTGACTATAAATACTACACACGTCATGTAGATGAGATATTCGCCAGACTAAAACTTGGTTAAGTTTAAGTCGATTTAAAAAGCGAGGTGTTGTGAAGAAGGTATCGGTGGTCTTCCCGGCCCTCAACGAAGAGGAAACCATAGGCAAGGTCATCGACGAGGTGCCCGTCGCCGATATAGTCGCCATGGGCTACAGCGTCGAAATCGTGGTCGTCGATAACGCCAGCACGGACAGGACGGCCGAGCTCGCCGCGGCGAAAGGCGCCCGCGTCATAAGCGAGCCAAAACGCGGGAAAGGCCGGGCTATCCGCACCGCATTCGAGCAGGCGGATGCGGATTTCATTTTCATGCTCGACGCCGACTACACCTATCCATCCGTGCATATCACTCAGATGCTGAAGCTGCTGGAGGGCGGTTGCGATGTGGTGATGGGCTCCCGCCTGAAGGGGAAAAGGGATCCCGGTTCCATAAAGAGGCTAAACCTGGTGGGAAACTATCTTCTCTCGTTCATGGCCAGCGTGCTCTATATGAAGCGGATAAGCGATCTCTGCACCGGCTTCTGGGGCTTCCGCCGCGAAGTGATAAAGAATATGATCATCGATGCCGCCGGATTCGACCTTGAGGCGAACATGCTGGCGCAGGTGGCAAAGCGCGGCTACCGCATTGGAACCGTGCCCATCGGGTATAGAAGAAGGCCCACCGCCAGCAAGCTGGGATCGGTAAAGGCCGGTTTCCGGATCGGACGCACTTTACTGAGGAAAAGGTTTGGCAGTTCGTGAGTAGTCCCGTCGTGCTACGGGTGAAGATGTAAAGCAAAGTTGATATGAAAATCTGTGTGGTCGGTCCCTCCAAACGTTTCTTCAGCGGAATCACTGCCCACACGATCTTTTTTGCCAACGCGTTAGCAAAGCGCAATCAGGTCTCCGCGGTATTGCTGCGCAACTTGTTGCCCAGATTCTTGTTCCCGGGACGGGAGCATGTTGGCAAAGATCAGTATTATGTTGATTTAACATCAGGCGTAGATGTATACGACGGCATGGATTACAACTCCCCTCTAAGCTGGTTCGGTGCTTACAGGTTCCTTAAACGGCGTCGCCCGGATGTGATAGTAATCATGTGGTGGACGTCTTCAGTAGCTCATATGCAGCTATTCTTGAAATGGGTCAACAAACTGGGTATCAAAGCCAAAATCATAGTGGAAATGCATGAAGTGGTTGATGTATTGGAGGAGAGAATATGGCCTCTTAGGATTTATTCCAGAGTGATGGGTCGACTGTTTGTACGCGGACTCGATGCCTATGTGACCTTCTCTCAAATCGACAAGGAGCGGATCGTTGATATATATCGTATCAACGAACGAAGGGTTCATGTGCTGCCGATGGGTTTATATCAAGAGTACTTCCATACAGTGGATCAATCGTCAGCTAAAAAAGAGTTGGGCATCGACGCGGATTTCGTAATTTTGTATTTTGGCCTGGTGAGACGCTACAAGGGCGTTCCGTATTTAATTGAAGCGTTCAATAGTTTGCCGGGTTCAATAGCCTCGCGGATGCGACTGCTTATTGTAGGGGAGGTTTGGGAGGACGGCGAGTTGCTGCGGAAGATCGTGGATGAATCCCCCTACAAGAGCCGGATCATGCTTGTGTCAGAATATGTTCCGGATTCAATGATACCCAAATATTTTTCCGCCTCGGATGTAATAGCCTTGCCATATTTGAGAGCCTCCGGCAGTGCCGTAGCTCATATTGCTTTGACCTATGGCAAACCTATTGTCCTGTCGGATGTGCCGGCGTTAAGAGAATATATGGGGGATTACCCTGGTACGATATTTGTTAAGCCCGGTGATTCCAATGCCATAAGGGAAAGTATTGAGACTGTATATCAGGCTTTCGTATCAGGCAAGGAACTAAGTTATCGTTCGGAGCATGCTTCTTGGGATGAAATAGCGAGGCTCTACGAGGGAATCATCGGAGGATTGATTTCCGGAGAGAAGACGCAGTGAGAATCCTGCAAACAGACTATCCTCTAGTCATATAGCAATTTAGTAACTTCAATGAATTTCTCAGTCCATCTTTGCATAGAGAATTCAGCGCTTAATTTTTCGCAGTTCTCTTTGAAGGTTTGCCTCTCAGTTTGGCTCAATCCGATGAAAGTCTTTAGCGCATTATTTAGGGACAGTGCATCCTCAGCCGAAAAAGACAAACCGATCTTATAATTTCTGACCATTTGGCCTAAGTCATAGGAACCGCTGGCGATAACAGGCAACTTGAATCCTACAGCCTCCCAAGCTTGAGAAGCTGTTTGAGAAAATGATTTCCTGTAAGATAGAATAATTGCATCAGAAGCTGCAAAGTAATATTGCTTGTCCGCTTCAGAAATATAATAGTTTCTGATTACACACTTATCCTGAATGTCGTAATGCTGGACTAAGGATACCAGGTCAACAGAATACACTTTTCCTGCAATAACTAACTCGGCGTTCTCTACATCTTTTATAGCAGAAATAACTGTTTCAATATCCTTGCCCGGGTGCAAGGCTCCGAAGTGAAGGAAGAAAACCTTGTCTTTAGGTAGATTCAGATGGCTTCTCGCTTCTCTTTGGGATATTTCCCTTGGAGGCGCTTTGATTCCCGGCGCTATTACCTTAACCAATCCAGCAAGCATGCCATCCAGAAAATTGACTTCAAAATTCTCCTTAATGTCATCGTTTTCGCAGATGAATATAAAACGATTTCTGGATAAAGAGCGCCGATAAATTGGTTTCCATATGCCAGCATTAATAAATCTATAATATAGATTTCTTGGAGAGCGTACTGATTTTGTTCCTATGAGAGAGATCACCCATCGGTAATTACTGTGTACTAATCCTAGTAGTATCGGTAGAAATATAAAAGGGTCACCTTCGCGCAAGAAGATAAAATCATACGCTTGAGATTTTCTTAGCTTGACCGCTAAAAATAATGTAACCGACTGTTCTATAAAACCGGCAATTAACCTTAATTTCATCGATGAATGCAACAGCCGTGAGAGCAAGCCTAATGGATAACCATACCAAGTTGAAGTAACTTTTTTATGAATGATATCGGTAGATTCTTTATTATCAAGAATACCTTGAAAAGTACATAGAACCACATCTACACCGGCCTGAAGGAAAGCCGCGCTTTCCTTTGCTATAAAGTGTGGATTGTGACTGGGGAGATGTGCCCAAGGACATACATAGAGTATTTTCATATTTTAAATGCGCCCTTTTTACCTTGGCATTAATCGTATCTATACTGGCCATCTATAAATGTGGTTATTAAATCTAGGAAAGAGGGGAAACCGCACTAATCTCCAGTTGTATTATTTGAATACCAATCAATTGTGTGCTTTAAACCCTCTCTAAAATCTGTTCTCGCCTTAAATCCGAACTCCTCCCAAGCTTTGCTTGTATCTAGGCATCTTCTGGGCTGCCCGTCCGGTTTAGTAGCATCCCACCTTATCTCTCCGTCAAATCCCGTCAGATCTGCTATCAATTTGACCAGGTCTTTTATCGGGATTTCAAATCCGGAGCCTAGATTAACAGGGTCCGGCTTATTATATCTTTCAGCAGCCAGGATTATTCCCTCCGCTGCGTCCTCAACGTACAGGAATTCCCTTGAAGCCCTGCCCGTGCCCCATACCTCGACTACGGTTTCATTGTTCTGCTTTGCTTCTATAAATTTCTTGATCAATGCCGGTATGACATGAGAGCTTGCTATATCGAAGTTATCTCCTGGACCGTAGAGATTTACAGGCAGCAGATAGATGGAATTGAAGCCGTATTGCTGATGGTACGCCTGGGACTGTACAAGTAGCATCTTTTTCGCCAGACCGTAAGGGGCGTTTGTCTCTTCCGGATAACCGTTCCATAGAGCTTCTTCCTTGAAAGGCACGGGTGTGAACTTTGGATATGCACAGACAGTTCCTACTGCCACAAATTTCTCTACTGCTTCTTGTCTTGCAGCTTCCATCATCTGGGCGCCCATTATGATATTGTCATAAAACAGCGTGCCCGGGTATGCCCTGTTGAATCCTATTCCACCTACTACGGCAGCCAGGTGAATCACGATATCTGAACCATTTACCGCTTTAACGCAGTTTTCCCACTTCCTGAGGTCGGAATCTCTGCTTCTAGGAACAATTATATTTTTTTCGTTTACGCCTTTTTCCTTCAGCTTCTTCACCAAAAAGGAGCCTACAAACCCGGCACCGCCTGTTACCAGAACTCTCTTTCCGTTCCAGAATGCCATCGATTTACCTCCCATAACTTATTTGGTAATTATATCGGTTGTACAGAGCCCGCTAACAAGGTACCATACAAGGTTTCATGTCAACTTCAAGTATACTTGATGAATTGTATCAGCCATAGCTTGCCAGGTGAAGTTTTCTGATCGCAGTCGCCCCTTTTCAGAAAGTGCATTTGATAAAGAGACGTCATTAACCACTCTTTCTATCTGCTTGGCCAAGTCGCTCGGGTCTTTTGGGTCAAACAATAAGCCTGTGTCTCCGATTACTTCTGGTATAGAAGATGTGTTCGGTCCAATTATCGGGCAACCGCATGCCATTGCTTCTATCAAGGGAATGCCAAATCCCTCATATAGTGATGTGCATATGAAAACTGTTGCGTTTGCGTATAAATTTGCCAGTTCCATATCGTCACAATACTTCTGTTTCAGCCACTGTCTTGTCCCAGTTCTGTTTATGGCCCCTTGTTGTTTAGCGGATAGAGTCTTGGTCCCCCCTACCAGAATAAGATCGAAGTCCTGATAATATCTGCGTTCAATAAATACATTTAGGAGTATGTCAAAATTTTTGTACCAACCGCGATGTCCAACATAGAGAAAAAAAGGTCTACTATCGTCACTTCTTTGCTCTGAACGGGATACTGTATCCGAATGCCGACTACGGAACACATCGCTAACTCCAGGATACGCCACTACAATGATTGAAGGGTCTATGCCGTACAGATGACAAATATCGTCCTTAGTTGACTGCGATATCGCTATGATCAGATCTGCTGTCTCAAAAGCAGTCTTTTTTTTCTTTATAGTCTTGTTGTCACCGTTGTATAGTTCATGGATCATATCATAAGCATGAATCACTATAGGCCCTTTTTGCCGTTTTGGAATGCGATAGTAGGTAGAGTGATACACTATTTTTGGAGTTGCATTTGTGATATATAATAACTCAATAACACGGTCATCAAGGGGACGAATAACTTGAACTCCGCGCTTAAAAGGCCACCTAACTCCATAATAGCACTTAAACCACTCTTGTCGAAAAGGGTAATGGTCAACGTAACTGCCTCTATACAATATCTGTTCAATGTTCTCACTATGGGCAAATAAACGCATCAATTCAAAGAAAAGCCGGCTGATACCTCCTTGCCGTTGAAAAGTAAATATCTCGCCATCAAAAAAAACTTTCATATTAGGAAACCCGTTTTCGCCACATCTTAAGCCCTGCTGCCATCATATTTTTTCAACTTGATTATTGTCAATATTAAAGACAGGCATCCCTCTAATAGCTTCTATTCTGTCAATACCACCTAAATGGGTTAGACGACCATTTCTATCTCTGCTTTCTCTAAATTTAGAGAGGACATAACCAGTTTCTAATGCCGTTTCGCGAATGTTCTCATTCAATTTATCTTTCCTGATAAAATAGGCATTGTTGCCAGCGCTATTGCATCCTATAAACGAATATCCTTTGTCTGTAGATAATTGGTGGAGTGCGCGAAGAGATGCGCCGCAATATAAATTGCTGTAGTGTGATTTTGTCCGGGAAAAAGCCTTATGGTATGGGATGGTTATAGCTCTATCGATTCCCAAAACGCTGTTGTATTCCAGTATAACTACGATAGGACTAATTACATCAATCTCTTTCCAAATCCAATAATCATTTCCGTCTAAGTCGATATGGAGAATTCCGATCTCTTTGTCAAATCCGGATGATAATAGCAAACTATTTATATTATCCTTATCTATGAATATGGCTTTTGCTAATATTTCATGCTTCCAAAAGTATTCAGAATTAATTATTTGTGATACGTTTGATTCAGAACAATCCATTACTAAACCAGACCAATTATTATTCATCATGAGAAATCTAGTGTTAGATTCCCTGTAGTTACCCACTCCAAATTCTACGAAGGTCTTATTTGGGAATTCAATATTGTTCACGAGATATTGTATGATTCCGTCATCGCCCCACTGAGAAAAAACGCTAAACTCCACTTCACTTAAAGAAGCTATACGGTTCTTAGACTTGATAAGCTCTGACAGTAATCTACCAAGCATTAACGATTGCTGTTCCAAAAGACTTTGTAGATTTGCATTGCTATTGAACGCAGTCTTCAGTTTTTGAATGTAAAAGTTTACCTTAATAACATTCTCCCTAATCCTGCAGCCTGCAGCCTATAATGATTAAGCTTCTGCATTATTATGCCTTAAAATGTGTTCTTGTCCACCTAAACAATTCATATATCCCTATAGGCTGTAATACTTGTACAATAAAATTAATAACCTTCTCGCTCATGGTAGGACTACAGAACTGCCTGATTCTATGGATAATTTGGTCATCAATTACCACTTCATCTGGCAATACCGGGTTTCCGATAGTCTCTTTATACAGCTCAACATTATATTTTTGATTGGCTCCGCAGTGAGTACCAGAGGCATCATGACCGATGTTCTTAATCCTGGAATGGACCGGCACTACGCACAAGCCGTCATTTTTGATAATGCTTAAAGCAAAAAACACGGCCCATGAATCGATTGCTCCTCGAATTTGCCTTTCCAACATCGGGACTAAGTCTTCTCCCGCCTGGTTTACCTTCTTGTGCAATTCCTTAGAGTTTCTTATCTCATCTAAAATCGCCTTGTCACGTGAAAAATGGTGCCATGCCCTTCTCCATGTTCCCCATCCCCAGGAGGATGGCCTGTAAGAGAAATAGATATCGTATGGATAACTCTGAGGAATCTTTATAGGTAGTGAATAACCGGCGACATTCATTATTTGTTCATTATACTCATATTTATCGAAACACTTTTGCATGAAAGAAACGAAATCTGCTGAAGGAACACAATCATCTTCAAGAACTATAATCCTTTCATGTCTGTCAAGTACGTAATTAACACCATATACTATCGAGTCGGCCAGCCCTTTGTTTGTATCGCTTTCGATTATCTCAGTTTCACACCAGGTGATATTTGCTAGCAGCTTCCTCACCTGTTGAACCGTAATCCTGTCCCTCTCATCTCTATAGCCATCAGAAAAAACGTACAATTTATCTATGTCATTCCTCATCAGACCTTGGAGGACCTGACCCGTATGCTCCGGCCTATTGTAAGTGAATAAAGCTATCCCCGTTTTATTCATCAGTAAAGTCAGTATATCATAAGTAAATATGGATAATAATTCCAGTTTCTGAATTTTTATGCGGGTTAGCGACTGAAAGTAATGTCTTTTTTACTGGATCTGGGTATTAGGCTCTAAGTCTTAGAGCCCTTATCTTTTATTAATTTGTGTACTTTTCGAAGCAGTCTCGTAGGGGCTAGTATATAGGGTTTGCTCGTTGCTATTGTACGGTAATAGAGAACTCTCACTGGTGATGCCCTCTTCACGCCTTTGCTGGTCAATACCCAGGTAGCATCGCGTATTGCAAAAAAACGATTACCTGCATATCCTTTATAATACTGGCGATTCTGCTGGGCTTCAGGTCCATCCCAGATTCCTATTATCCCTCTATCATTATGAGAATAATCATGATTCTGATGGATAGCGGTGATGGTCTTTGTGGCATCAATAACCGGGACTTTTAGGTAAAGGCCCCTGTAAACCAACCAAATATCCCATACGGTTCTTCCTATAGCGAAAGGCGGTATATCTCCCCATAGACCTTTTCTGAACACAAAATAGTCTATTCCTGTGGCGGGGTGAAGTTTGCCATACTTTGCCAGATAACGGCGTATCTCTAGCTCCCACCGTTGATTTGTAAAATCAAGAGGCTCGTTTAACTCTACATCCCACCTTTGTCCTATAAGCAGGAATTGATCCTTTTTATTAGACACCTTTTGGACAGAAATTGAGAAATCTTGCGTAAGGATGATATCGGCATTTACATAGCATAAGATGTCATAGTTAGCCAACTCCTGGGCTTTATCAAACAGGTTATTAACAAGCGGGGTTCCATACTCATTGCGTTCGATCTCGGGTATGTGTCGGATACCCAGTTCAGCGGCGATTTCAGCAGTACCTTTCTCATTGCCGAATAAAATGATCTCACAATAAGGTCCAAGCAATTTCCAGCTCTGGATAGCAGTTCTTTGGATCACGTCTATGTGCCCCTGAAATGGTTTTGGAATAGAGAATATGGTCAACATAGTACTATGTTATCCTGTAATAGTCGCTACTTCATTGCTTTCAATATTAAGTGCCAGCCGAGCTCCCATTCGTCAGATAGTTTGAACTTTACCTTTCTCTGTTTATCGGTATCTATAACATTGTACCTTACAGTGATGTCAACATCATTGAAATATCTTGAAAACAGAGCCCGAGCCTCCTCTTTTGTATATACCTTTGTGTAAGGGCATCCCTCTATGCGCTCTGAGTATTTAGAAACCAAATCTTGCTCTGTACAAACACCTTTCGAGAGCAGTTCACTCTTTATACCGTGGCGATAGATAATACTATATGCATGTAGAAGACTATCTCTATGGTAAAGCATGACAAGCAGCTGTGCGTTTTCCTTCATAACTCTTTTTATCTCATACAGCACCTTTTCGATATCAGGTATATGATGCAATACCCCATAACTATAGACACAGTCAAAACTGGCGTCGGGAAACGGCAGGTTAATTGCAGAAGCTTGGATCACTTTGACAGGCAATTTCGCTTCTTTTACCATCTGATTTGTGAGGTTAACGGCGTTGTCGGTCATATCAGTAGCTGTAACTTTTGCTCCATATCTGGCAAACTCCAGAGCATCCACGCCCGATCCACAACCTACTTCCAACACCTCTTTACCCGACCATTCACCAAATCCAAACGAGCTATGCATATAATCCTGCAAAGTATATCTGAATTCCCTTTTCTGCTCATAGCTCCACTTTTCGGCCGCGAAGCTCATCGGGGTGCATTTCTCCCAGTAGTCTTTAATGTTTTTTTCGTTTAGATATTTATTCATAGTTATGCTGCCAACCCAATAGCAAAATAGTCTAATTTCTCCGTGAATTCCGGTCGATTAGAAAAAAGTCTCCAACAATCGAGCAAACAGGGCTTCTTCATGTTTTGAATAAAATACTCAGGCGTCAGTTTTTTAAATTCGTCCCACGGAGTTGCCAGGACGCAAAGCTCGGCGTCATGCAGGCAGTCTTTTATTGAGCTGGCATATACGGGCTTTTCTTGGCAAAACGCTTTTTTTGCATTTTCCATGCCGCCGGGGTCATAAACGGAAACTACCGCGCCTTTCTGCAGAAGACTCCGTGAGATTTTCACCGGGCTCGATTCCTCAATAACATCAGTATTCGGCTTATAAGTCAACCCAAGGACTGCAATAGCTTTACCCTTCAAATTGCCAAGTTTATTTTCAATTAAGTCCACTGTTCTCTGATTCTGTAACTGGTTAGCAAGGTCGGTTGCCTCTGATAACAGTGCTTTGCACCCAACTTTACGTGCGACGGAAGCAAAGGCTTTATTATCTCTTGGGAAACAGGGCCCGCCGTAGGCAAGACCGCCGCTCAGGTACTTCCTGCCTATCCTGGAGTCAAATCCAAGCATATTACTTATGGTATCAACGTTTCCTTCCGGAATCCGCTCCGCTATTTCAGCCAGAGTATTCGCGAAAGTTATCTTCATGGTAACGTAAGCGTTGAGGGAGATTTTAGCCAGTTCCGCATTTTGAATCGCTGTCCTGACAATGGGAGGTTGATTCTCACATACATTGCTGTAGATTTCAGCCAGCATATTCCCTGACTTCGTGTCCGATTCTCCGATTAGCACTACATCAGGCTGGGTAAAATCCCTTATGACACTGCCCAGCGCTATAAATTCAGGACTGTAACACAGGCCGAAATCCCTGCCGCATCTCTTACCCGTAGCTGTTTCCAGCAAGGGTTTAATCACACCCTCGGTGGCTCCGGGCAGCACGGTACTGGTAACCACGACAAGGTGAAAATCAGGCTTATCAATTAGCGCGGCGGCTATCTGTTTAGCGGCTGATTCTACATATCTGGTGCTGAAACTTCCGTCATCCTGACTGGGAGTAGGGACCACAATAAAACTTGCTTCTGAGTTAATCACGGCATAGCGATAGTCCTGTGTCGCCGTTAATCGCTTTCCCGCTGACTTTACTAATTCGGACAGGCCCGGTTCATAATAAGGACTTTCACCTTTATTCACCGCTTGGATAACGGCCTTGTTCAGATCAACACCGATAGCATTATAGCCTTTATTTGCCAGGCAAGCAGCAAGAGGAAGCCCTAATTTGCCGATACCGAATACCGAAATGCTGTTCATCGGTTTTCCTTTTCAACCATTTTCTCAATCCAGCGATATGTTTTTTCCAATCCTTTGGACAGAGGTGCCGATGGTTTCCATCCCAGTTTCTCTTCGATCAGCCGGTTATCTGAATTGCGGCCGCGAACCCCGAGTGGCCCCGGAATGTGTTTAATCGAGAGCTTTTTCCCCGCGATATCCATGATCATTTCTGCGAGTTGATTGATTGTCACCATCTCCTCTGACCCGATATTTACCGGTCCTGTGAAGTCTGATTCCACCAATCGTCTTACCCCTTCCAAACATTCGTCAATATACAGGAAAGAGCGTGTTTGAAGGCCGTCACCCCACATTTCAATCTCTCCGTCGTTAGGGGCTTTAGCGATCTTACGGCATAAAGCGGCCGGAGCTTTTTCACGTCCATCGTTCCACGATCCCTCCGGCCCGAAGATATTATGGAATCTCGCTATTCGTACGTTCATTCCACAATTTCGATTGAATGATAGATACAAACGTTCGCTGAAAAGTTTCTCCCAGCCATATTCACTGTCCGGAGCCGCCGGGTAAACCGTATCCTCCGCCAATTTGGGGTTTTCCGGATCCATCTGATTATACTCTGGATACACACATGCAGAAGAAGAATAGAATATCCTTTTAACGCCTGCTTTATAGCTGGCCTCAACGACGTTCAGATTTATTAGAGCTGAGTTATGCATTATATCGGCGTCATTTTCTCCTGTAAAAACGAAACCGGCGCCGCCCATATCCGCCGCGAACTGATACACATCGTCAAATGGAGAATCAACCACCTTCCGTACTACGCTCTGTTCCCTCAAATCTCCAACGATAAAATCATCCGCCTGTGTCTCTGCGAATTCGGGCTTTTTTAGATCTATCCCACGGACCCAGTAGCCTTCTTTTTTTAGCCTTTTTACCATGTGGCTTCCAATAAACCCGCCTGCACCGCATACTAATGCTTTTTTCATAGTTTCTCCTTATACTGCTGATAAAGCCGATGTGTTTCTCAGAACGAAACATCCCAACGCGTAGACGTTCCGCAATGGGTTCCGTGAACCTGCTGAAGCCTTGAATTTCAAGGCGTCGTCTTTCCCCGATAAAATCCATCTGTTCTGACTATCTTTGATCCAGAAAGCCTCTTCTTCTACCGTGTAACATTGAAGAAGCCGCGGAAGTCGCTGGCAGCCGTAAATGCGAGACATGGGAGCGAAGATTTTATCTTCTCCTACCGGGATAGTGAGCAGCATTATGCCTTCCGGTATCATTAATTCGCTTATGCGCTTCATAGCTTCCAGGTCGCCGTCAGAATTATCTTCTGTTACTCCATATCGTCCGGCTAAACCGACATGTTCTATAGTTGAACAGTTAATAACAAGGTCGAAATTATTTTTCGGGAGAGCCAGTTTCAATATATCGCCGTGGATGAATTGAAGATTGGGATGTGTGTAAAGCCATTTCACCGGTGCGAGGTCTATAGCGGTTACTCTGAATCCTCGCTGAGCGGCGGTAAGTCCGAGGGAGCTGCCTCCGGGACCGAAATCAAGCGCTTCTCCTGGGCCCGAAGGCATTTGTGATAATATCCAAGACCATTCAATATCTCGGTCACCAACTAAATTGGGAATTTTCTGGTTGCTTCTAAATAACAAGTAGTAAAATGCATTAAGTAACCTCAGAATCAATTTGCTACACTCCTTATTTAAGAAACCTCACTTCTCCTGGTTTCTATCTATACGTACATGTGAAATAATCTTATTTTGGAAAAACACTTTGGCTGACGGTCAAATGTAGTAATTTGTTAGGCGATTAGCTTTCATAGTGTAATTCTTATTATGTCACATTCAATTTCAATCTTAGCATCATGCATCTTTGTTTTGATAAAATCACTAAGCAACTGGATGCTAGGATAGTCTGCTCTGGCTCCGAAGCATCGTGCATCATCAATAAGCACCACATATTTGCTTGCCTGATTGTTAAAGATTTGTTCTAGTTCATCGTAAATTGGCGTATCTTTTACACCGCGAGCTGTTACTCCCCCAGAATAATGTCCATCCAGCCAGAATAGAATTGGCTGGTTTACTCTATTAATCAGATTCCCAAGCTCAAGTCCACTATCACCATGAATTATTTCTATATTTTTTTCAGCACTAAATCTAGTTGCCGCTTTCTCATATAGCGCTTTACTTAATTCAATGGAGTATATTCCATCGAAACAATGTTTCATAGCTTCAATCATATCACCATAAAATGTTCCTGTTTCGACAAGAATTTTTAATCCATATTTATCTGCATAGTTTCTTACCACTTGCTGTTTGTATAGATGCGGCGGTGGGACAGGTTTTCCGCGTCTTTTCCAATTAATATAGTCTATCCAATGAATCAACTTTCTAAATGTAGGGTTTGGCACAGTACTCTTTAAAATTTCGATATCTAAGTATCCCACAAAAGGAATATTCACTGTTTTCACCCTTCTTTTGAGATTTCGTAGTTCCTTGGATTAAAGCACATTTTTATATCTGGCCACTCTTCGATTTTATTCGGGGTAAAGTTACGCTTTAGTAAGAAATTATCGTAATCAAGGGCATAAATGGATTTATAACTGAGATTAGTTAACCAGTGTAATACTTGAGGTACGTATTGATGGCGCTTGTTTAATGCGTGGTTTAACTCAACAATTATGAATGGATCAAACTTAATCATAGTATCTTTTGCACCCTGTAATACCTCAAAGTCAAAAGAATCTACGTCTATTTTGATACAATCCAATCGAGCCAAATTGTTATCCTTCACAAAATCATCTATTGTCGTGAAAGAATAATTCTGTTTCTCGGGGTCATGTCCCCAAATACGAAATATCGAATCTCTTATTTGACCTGTGTTTTTACCCAGGGCTTTTTTTACAGGTATTACGTTGCTGGCTTTATGATGGTTTAAATTGGTTATTAACATATCATATGTACTGGTTGGTTCAAATGCATAGATATGCCCCCCGGGAGCTAAACGCGAAAAAAGGATACTATAATAACCAATGTTAGCGCCGCAATCGAATATCACCCAATCCTGCTGAACATTATTTACAAACCATTCTTTAGTTTTAATTTCACAATCGGGATAATATCCTTTGAATTCATCATAATATGCTATTAACTCAATAGGATCATCCCCGGGTATTCTAGTAAAAACCGGTTCTTTCACTTTCCCTTCTCGGAGGACGCTCACAAGACGATGTAAAATGTTTTTCATTGTGTCAATCATGTGAATATCATACTTTAGTATTAGGCAATATTAAACTACCCGCTAAGATTTCTCTCTCTAACCTTCTCTGTATATTTTGGAATACGTGCCTTGACGTTCCAATAACTGTGTATGTGTACCGTTTTCCACTATCCTTCCGTTGTCAAGAACATAGATTATGTCTGCATCCTTAATAGTAGTCAACCGGTGGGCTATCACCAGCGTGGTGCAGCGCTCGGCCACCCTGTCCAGGGCTTTCTGAACAACGGCTTCCGAGATATTATCCAGCGAGCTTGTGGCCTCGTCCAGTATAAGGAACCGAGGCTTACGTATCATTGCCCTGGCGATCGCGATGCGCTGTCTCTGCCCGCCGGAGAGCTTTATTCCGCGGTCGCCTACTACAGTATCGTATCCCTCGGGTAGTTCTGTGATAAATTCGTGGACATTGGCAAGCTTAGCCGCCTCTACTACTTCTTCGTCCAAATGCTCATTGCCGAAAGCGATATTATCTCTTATGGAGGCGTTGAAGATAAACGTTTCCTGCCCTACAAACCCGACTTTGCCGAGGAAAGTGAAGATATCGTATTCTCTTATATCCCGGCCGTCTACAAGTATCTGTCCTTTATCTACATCATATAGTCTCAGCAACAGGTCTGCGATGGTGGACTTTCCGGAACCGGAGTGCCCCACGACCGCGGTAACCCTGTCCTTTTCTATGCTTAAGGAAATATCGTCCAGCGTATGTTCCCTGCTCGTATGAGTAAAGCTCACGTATTTGAGTTCGATGCCGTGCTGGATGTCATGGAATTCGGTACTGCCGTTCTCCATTTGAGTGTAGTGCTCATCGAGAAGAAATTCTCTCACCGTCTCCAGATTTGGTATCCAGTGGACTACGTCCATAAGATTTCTCCCCGTGTTTGTCAACTTGGGCAGCAGCTTAAATACGGCGTACGCGAATGTGCCGAATAGAGGTATCAAGGAGTAGAACTGGTACGGGGAATATAGTCTTATTATGATTAATATAATGCCGACGGCTCCGAACATCAAAAGTTCCAGGAGGTGGGTGGGGACCTGACTCCAAAACTGGTTTATCCACCAGTGTTTCCAGCGTGAAAAAGCTGCCTGATTGAATCTCTCCGTCCATTTATCCGAGTTTCCGCTGGCACGTATCTGCTTTGCGCCGTTTATGTATTCGTTGATGATAACATTCTCATTTTCAATCTCTTGGAGCATTTTTTTACCGGTTACGTATGATATTCGTTTACCAAGATATTGAGCAAAGTAATAATAGCCGGCGCCGGCGATCACCACAGCGATGGCGGCTTTCCATGAGAGAGATATTAACAAATAAAGAACAAAAATTCCCAGTACGATTTCTACCGCCGATCTGGTCAAAGCTATAACTGCATAGCCTATAAACTGGGGAGCCTGAGATCCTTTATACAGAAGGTCTCCCTGTCTGACGTCTGCGAAAAAGCGATAATCCGCTTCTGTATATTTGCGGAATACCTCCTGTTCGTGATCTCTCACGATTCTGGCTGTGAACCTGGGCGAGAGATTAGCATAGATTAACCTACATGAGCAATACAAAACGGTAAATATCACAAACAGAGTGCAGTTCGATAGCAACGGGTCATCGATCGGCATTACTTCTGACAGCGAATTCAATATGCTGAAGAACGCTCCGTATGAAGCTGCTCCTTGTTCAAGGCTGGCGTTAAGAATGGGGAAGAGCATTGCCATCTGTAGGGTCTCAAGGAAGCCGTTTAACAGGGAGAGTACCAGCAAGATGGCAAGATAGCGCTTATATGGCTTCAAGAAGAACCATAATGTTTGTAAACTGTTGCTGCGCTCCTTCGGCATACTCTCTTTTTCTGCCTCTTTTTTAAATAATAATCTTAGTATGTGTTAGTCAATTACGAACTTGTTTCTCTTGTAACCTCTCCCGCCAGTAATTGAGCAAATCCTCCATTGTCTTTTCGAATGGTATGGTCTGTTTCCATCCCGTCTGTTTCTTAAACTTGGTGCAATCTCCCTGAAGCACCTCGACATCGGAAGGCCTCATGCGGTCGGGGTCCTGCTGAACTTTGATTTTCTTAGGCGTCATGGTCATCAGTATATCAAGCAGCTCTTGTATCCTTACCGTTTTACCGGAACATATGTTATATGTCTCTCCCGGTTGGCATTTCTCAATTGCCAGCAGATAGCCCTTTACCATGTCCCTGACATCGGTAAAATCCCTCATGGCTTTCAGATTGCCGACGTGAATGATTGGGCTCGCGCCTTTCTCTATCTCGGCTATCTGCTTGGCGAAGTTTGACGATACGAAGACCTCTCCCCTTCTAGGCCCGGTATGGTTGAAGCCGCGAGTTACGACTATATTGAGTTTATATGACATATGATATTGATAGGACAACTTATCAACCGCTACTTTTGATACTGCGTAGGGAGACAGAGGCCTGAGCGGGTTATCCTCTTTGATGGGCAATTCATTTTGGTCAACCATGCCATATTCTTCTGAACTACCTGCAACCTGTATTTTAGGATTGATGTCTAATTTTCTTACTGCTTCGAAAAGGTGGATTGTGCCTATTACGTTGGTCTCCATGGTATCGGCCGGTGCGCGCCAACTCATGGGCACGAATGATTGCGCGGCTAGGTGAAATATGTAGTCCGGTTTCGATTCTGCAAGGACTATTTCCATTGAGTGTCCGTCTCTCATGTCGGCGGTAAGCAGGTGTATATCGTTCTTGATATGCTCGATATTATCCAGCTTGCTTCTCCAGCGCGCCGTCCCGTATACTTCCATCTTTTTATTCAACAGGAGTTCGGCCAGATGGCTGCCGGCGAAGCCCGTGATGCCCGTGATCAAAGCTCTTTTCATTTAAGCTCTTTCCTCTTATGCAGGATTAATCTTGATTTTCGATAGATTTATTATAGTTATGAATGTGGTTGAAAACAATATCAACACGATTGGCTTTTCGATATTGAGCAGGTGATGGATTAGTACGATTTACTTCTCGTATCCCGTGTATTCAAAGACTTTAACGTATGGATAGTTCTGCCCTACACAATTAGGTGTGGGAGAAGAGTGTATCAGTTCATATTCCTCTAAAGCATCGATCGGGATGGGGCTGCTGAACGGGTCAAGACCGATGAGTATGTAGTCCGGGTGGTCGTCGAGAAACCCCAACGCCTCTTCGTAAGTGGTGAAGGCTTTGCCGTTGTTGGCTACATCGGCTATGTACCTGTATTTCTCGCCGCTACTATCCGTATCTTCCGCGTACAGTATGACGAATGTGGAATTATTCGGCACGGCGGCTTCCGTGTTGAAGTTGTACAGCCTGGCGCACATGGATTGATAGTAGGGGGTGAAGAAGATTTGCAGCTCGGCCGATCGCGAGCCGGGATCATCATAAGTCCTGTATTCCCCTTTGTCTCCGATGTACAGGATGTCATAGAAGTCGGATACTTTATTGCCGGACCATGTAACCATGGTGTGGTATTTCCCATATGCCGTTTCGATATCGATAACGACGTATCTTGAGTCCAGTTCATCCATTATCCAGCTTGCTGTGGACTCATTCTGCGCTGTCATGAATGTGCTCGCTCCCGGCCGGATGGTTCCACCTGAGCCTGCGCCGCCTATACCTGCCTGGAACGGGTTCGCGTTGGGTATGCGGTGCGCTATGCGTGTTATCCAGTGGCCGTAGTCCCACCAGCTCATCACGCCGTATGCCGAATCGGGATAGTCATATCTTTCTCCAACTTTCGGCGCGTCGTACAGCGCGTAGTAGAAATCGGGATCTCCAAACGGCTCGGGCGTATTGTTCTTCATCCAGGTGAGGGCTTCATGCCAGTCCGTGTTGGCGCCGTAAGGATGATACGTTAGGTATAGTGTGGCCGATTTCTTGGGTGACCAGCCGCTGTCATCGTAGGTTCCGTATATCACGTTGGGATAAACGGTCAGGAAGAAGACGGCTATTATGGTCAGCGCCGCTGATATGTATCTGGGTCGCAGATATACGGATGTCTGCTGTTCTTTCTTAGCCCTGGCCCTTTTCTTTTCCGCACGGGTCTTGGCTTCTTTTTCGGTCGGCGCTTCTTTCCAGTGCGCCAAAGCCAGCAGCCAGGTTATCCAGCCCGGCAGCTTCCAGAGAATATAGCTGCTCAATAAAGCTACGTTAATCGCGAAATAGTAGGCGTATCGTGTTTGCGATAACAGCGCCATTAAAGTCACGAAACTCCAGATTAAGAGTATTATCCTGGCGGAACTTTTCTCGAAGTATACGTATAGCGCAATTATAGCTATGCCTTCCACTAGGTATATCTGCCAGGGCATGGAAGTCACCTGATCGATTATCACAGTAAGCACCAGCACCCCGATCCAACCCAAGAATAGCCATCTTCCTATCTTAGTTTTTCCTACAGCGGAATATTTTATCAACAGAAATGCTATAGGCACCATGAATAACCCTGTGGTGAAGTAAGTCCAGAGCCTGTGGTCCGTTAGATGGGATAGGTCGAATCCTGAAAGTAAAGGCTGGGCCTCCATTATGGTCAGCGTTTGTGATGAAGGTGCCAGTGTTCCCAGTCTATTGAATATGTCATGATATAGAGATTCCCAGCCTAAATAAAGAAGCCCGACTCCAGCGCCTGCTATCACGGCTACTGTTATCGGGAAAAATATTCTTCTAATGTTTTTTCGTACCATGAGATAAGAGACTATTCCAAAAACTGCCACACCGAGCAACCCAATAACCATCCCACCGAGGACGAAGTTTCCCCATAAGAGATATTTGTAGAATATTGCTGATATCAGCAGAGCTATCAGAAGCACAGGCATGCTTATTAAGGCCAGATAGTCGGTCGGCTTACCGTTTAGGTGATCAACTACGTACTGAACAAATACATATACCAGTATTATGAAGATGAATACCGCTGCGCCGATCCATGATAGTATATAGAGCCCCAGGAAGAAGCCGGATAACAACGCAAATAATACTGGTTTCTTTAAACTACTCCATTCCCTCTGTCTTATCCGGCTGAATGTAAGCTGAGCCTCCTGCCCCCGCTTTATCGCCATGATGAAGAATAATATGCTTGTCGTGCTGAAGAGCACTTCTGCTATATGGTGGTCGGTGAAGCCCAGAATGGAGCGGAACAGGAATTCGCCCGGCAATATCGCGAGCAAGCCGGCGGCCAAGAGACCGGCGTTTCGATTAAATATCTCCTTACCAATGAAATATACCGGAACTACGGTTAACGCTCCCATAACAGCAGGGAAATATGCGCTCATTTTTTCTATGAGGTCTGTAGAGGGATGCCCCAGCCCGGCTATCCATATTACCAGCGCGATGAACCAGTCGAAGAACGGCGCGAAGGGAATACTCTGACCGGTAGGATACAGCGTGTAAGGCTCAAACGTGTTCCTGAAAGGGAAATGATGTACAAGGTTCTCAATCAGGCGCATGTTGTACCAGCCGTCGTTCTCGGCGAACATTACGTAGCTGCCGCCGAGGACTCCGTCGTATGGCGGGCCCGTGCGCAGCCAGAGGGCGAAACAGGAGAACAGGAATATCGCCGTGCCGTAGAGCGCTCTCTTGAATCCTACGGCCAGTACCGCGGCGATGTAGAAGATCGGAAGCATGGCTATAAGGTGCGTCATCAGCCATTCGGCGCAGAATATGAATATGATGAAGGATAGAACGGCCAGGAGCGCTATGATGCCCCATCTGGCCTTGCCGGGGATTTTGCCCCTGATGCTCTCGTGGGTGTCGGCGATTTTACGCCACAGTTCTTGAATATATAGCATATCTCTGCTTCCCGATTATGTTAGGCATTTTACACTAAGCAACGAGCAATAGCAACAGATACGGCAAAAGGGGATATTATCCGAGATAGGATACCTCTGTTTAAGCCTGTCATTGCGAGGAGTCCTTCCGCAGTTCGGAAGGACGACGTGGCAATCTCATAAATATCATTCGGTGGGCGCAGCCCACCCTACGTATCGTCGTCTTGTAGGGGCAGGTCTTGTGCCTGCCCTCCGGTGGGCGACCCTCGTGGTCGCCCCTACACGATGGTTTAATTGTCCCATGCATTTTGTTAGCGTATATATATATATTTTTTTTTTTACAGGGCGGGATTGACAATGCGGCACCGGCAAGGTTATCTTATATTTCCCATGATGATTTCGGCGTAGCGGAAAAGCGGAGGATAAAAATGGGTGATTTTGTGTTAGCATGCAAAGCGGATGAAGTAAGCGAAGGCCGGATGAAAGAGGTCGCGGTTCAAGATAGGGTCGTATTAATCGCTAACGTCGGCGGCAAATACTACGCTGTCGCCGGAAAATGCCCGCATCTGGGCGGCAGGCTGGCCCAGGGAAAGCTGGAAGGCTCCGTGGTAACCTGTCCTAAGCACGGCTCACAGTTCGATGTGACGGACGGTCATGCTGTGCGCTGGTTGAAACAATCAGGGGTGCTGTCTAAAGTGGGCGGTATAATTAAGCCAGAGAGGCCTTTGACCGTATATAAGACTAAGATCGAGGGCGGCGGGATCATGATCGATATTTGAGCCGATACTGTTTAAACAGATGGATTTAAAGGGGGCGTGCCATGAAGCTGAGCAGCGCTGTCGATGAGATAAAAACACTGAGCCCGGATGAGGTTAAGGCCATCCTCGATGGAGATGAAAAGGGAGAGTTTGTTCTGCTCGATGTGCGTCAGCCGATGGAATACGAGGAAGGCCACCTGCCCGGCGCCCTGCTCATGCCGCTGGATGAATTGGAGTCGCGGCGGGACGAGATGTACAGAGAGCTTTACGGCGGCAGAAAGGCCATCATCTATTGCCGTTCAGGGAGAAGGAGCATGGCCGCCGCCATAGCGCTCTGCGATCTGGGATTAAAGGATTTATATGTTATCGAAGGCGGTCTGAACAACCTGGGCTTTAAGATGCTGAAAGGAAAGTCGGAGAAGAAGCCCCGGGTTATCGGGAAGGCGGCAAGCGTCAAGGATGTCCTGATAATCGCGATGAAGATGGAGAAGATGGCTTACGATTTCTATACCGCGGCCAGGGATAAAAAGCAGTTCGAGCTGGCCAGGCCCATGTTCCAGCAGCTTGCCGAGGTGGAGCTGAGCCACATGAGGCGTTTGTTCCTGCGACTGACGGGAGAAATCCCGGAGAGCGCGGTGTTTTCTAACATAGATAAATACCTGCAGCAGATCGATAAAGAATCCAAGGGTGTTGATATCGAGGTCAGCGCCGCGTTGATGAAGGCCGAAGAAGAGGCTAAGAGCGAGGTTGATGTGCTTGAGATAGCCATCCAGAGGGAGTACATCGCCAACGATTTCTATAAGAGAGCGGCGTCCGTCGTCGACGACGAAGAGGTCAGGGCCCTGCTGCACGGGCTGTCGCACGACGAACGCGGCCATGCCGCCACACTGCTGAATCAGCTGTCCCGGGTCATGCGGAAGTAGCCGTCAGGGAGATATCGAAGATATAAACAATATCGTCAGTCTGGGTACTACCGATTCATTTGCCTTCGCCGGCCAGTTTAATCACCTGTTCCACGAATGTCCTGGTATCGACAGGCTTGGTAATATACCCGCAAGCGTTGGATGTTTTCAAATTACCTAGCTGATCTTCGCTTGCCGAGGCGGTGACAAACACGCAGGGTATTTCCCGGGTTTTGCGATTATTCTTCAAGCTCTCAAGAACTTGAAGGCCGCCGATTCGCGGCAACTGATAATCGAGCACTATCAAATCGGGTTTTTTAGCTTCTGCAATGGTGATGCCTTTTTCCGCGTCCCCAGCCTCAAGAACAGTGTATCCATCCCGTTCGAATAAGGCCTTTTCAAGTTCGCGATTATACGGGTCGTCTTCTATTATCAATACCGTCTTGATGGCTTTCACGTCAAGCTCCTGCGTTCGTAGTTATCGCTGCACGGTCAACCCGTGCTATGTTTTCGGTAAAGGCTTCAATGGCAGTATGAAATAGAAAGTGCTGCCTTTGCCCTGCCCCTTGGACTCGAACCATATTTTCCCGCCGTGCAATGCAACCAGCCTCTTGGATAAAGCCAGACCCAGGCCCGTGCCTTCGTATTTCTTGGCATACGGCTCTTCGATCTGGTAGAACTCGGTGAAGAGCTTGGCCTGGTCCTTCTTGGCTATGCCGATGCCTGTATCCTTAACGCTGATAAGTACGTATTCTGTGTTCCTCAGACCTTTGCGTATTCCGGATGGAATAGCCGCGGAATCCGGTTTCACAAGCTTCGCTCCGATAATGACCGAGCCTCCGTCCGGGGTGAACTTGACCGCGTTGGAGAGCAGATTATACAGGATTTGTTTCACTTTTCGCTCATCCGCTTCGATCATATCAACATCGGAAGAGATTTCCGAGAGCAGTTTAATATTATGCTTCAGGGCTTTCTCCGCGATGAACGACAGGCTGTTCTTCAGCAGGTCGCTGACTGAGAATTTGGTCGTCAGCAGCTCCATCTTACCCGCTTCCACCTTGGAAAGGTCCAGGATATCGTTGATCAGGGAGAGCAGGTGTTCTCCGGCCGATGTGACGTAGCCCATGTATTTCTTCTGGTCGTTGTTGAGCGGGCCCTTCGTCTCATCGTATAACAGTTCGGAGAAGCCGATGATAGTGCTGAGGGGTGTCCTTATCTCGTGGCTCATGTTTGCCAGAAAATCTGATTTGGCTTTGTTGGCCTGTTCCGCGGTAATCTTAGCTTTGTCGAGTTCCGAGGTTCGCTCTTTAACAAGCTCCTCCAGGTGTTCCTTGTAAAGCAACAGGGCTTTCTCCGCCTGTTTGCGTTCGGTGATATCACGTATAACATTAATGAATCCCACCTGCCTGCCGGCATCGTTATACATTGCGGATGTAATCACATCTACTTCCATCTCCTTACCGTCCGGAAGCAGTGCGCAATATTCCCCCTGCACCTGTGAAATCCGCTCCTTGAGCATCCTTAAAAGGTTGGCCACAACTTTTTCCTGATCCTTGAATTTAACGACATCCAGCACGTTGCGTCCTATCAACCCCTCTTTTGTTTCTAAACCCAATATCCGGAGCGTAGCTTCATTTACATCAACTATATTGATGTTTGAATCGCTGACAAGCACGCCGTCGTTCATTGATTTGAACATTGTCTGGAGCTTTTCTTCAGAATTTCGCAGCGCTTCCTGGGCCTGTTTGCGCTCGGTGATGCGGCCTATTCGCTCGGCGATAGTGTCTATCAGCAATCTCTCTTCCTTCATGAATGGCCCTTCGGCTTCTTCCGGCCTCTCCTCAAGGTAACCGATTTCGATCCTTCCCTCTATTGCTCCGAGTACCTTGATCGGTGCGGATTGCATCCACGCGGACTCCTTGAAATTTTTCGTGCGGAACTCTTTGTCGCCCATCACTATCCTGCAGCAAGCGATCTCTGTGTATTGCCAGCTTTGCGGAAGCATGTTTGCAAGTCCCTGATAGAGTTCCTCAAGAGAGATGCTTTCCATTTCTGTCAGTTCAGCCAGGTTAAAAAACGCCCGAAGCTCTTTCATCCGCTCCCTGATCTGGTGCTCCGCCTTCTTGCGCTCGGTTATGTCGCGCCCTATGCGCAATATCAACTTTTCCCCGTCTCTATCTATCAGCAGTGCATGTACCTCGATGGGGATTGTTGAGCCGTCATGCCGGTAGTGGGCTACTTCAAATGTAACTTCGCCTTTTTGTTTTATTTCAGCGATACGCTCGTTGAAGGATTGAGTATATTCAGGGGTAGCCAGATTATGCAAGTCTTTACCGATGAGTTCCCCTCTGGCATAGCCGCGCAATTCCTCTGCCTCTTTGTTGGCGTAAACGATTCGTCCGGAGAGGTCATGGACAAGTATCGAATCGGCAGCCGCATCCAGCAGTTTTCCTTTAAATTGAGTTTCTTGCTCCGCCCGCTTGCGCTCGCTGATGTCGATTCCGAACGATATCGTACCTGTGAATTTGCCGTCAATGGTGAGCGTGCTGTTTTTCCAGGAGATGATTCGCTCCTCACCGGACTTTGTAAGTATGGGATTCTCGAAAGTATCGATGATCGTACCTGAATCCTTTAATTTCTCGAATTCATCCCATACGTCGGGATATCGTTTTTTGGGGACGATCAGCTCGAACCAGTTCCTGCCCATGGCCTCCTCTGCCTTATAGCCGGTTATCTTTTCGCCCGCTTCGTTCAGCAAAGTGACCTTTCCTTTAGTATCAAGTACAACAACCATCGCGTTGGCGGTCTTGATCAAATTTTCGGCGTAGTCCTTTGCATCCCGTAATGCTTCTTCCGCCCTCTTGCGTTCGGTGACATCTCTGGACACCCCGTGTATGCCAGTGATTTCCCCTTTTTCATTTCGTATCGCGCTGACTACAGCTTCCATCCATATAATCGAGCCGTTCTTATGGTAGCACTCCATCTCCACCGTCAATTGCCTGTCCGGGTCGACACCGTCCTTGCTGTCGCGCCCCAGCTCAACAGATAAAGCTTGAGTTACAGCATTCAGGGACTCCGGTGTCAGTTGCTCGGTAACGGATTGTTTCATGCGTTCCTCGGGTGTATAACCAAGCATATTGGTTACCGAAGGACTCACATATGTTGTTTTCAAATCCATATCCAGAGTCCAAACGACATCGTTCATCTTCTCCGTGAGAAAACGATACTTGGCCTCGCTTTCCCGCAGCGCCTCTTCCGCCTTCTTTCGCTCGGTGATATCGCGGAGGTTTATGATTACAGCTTCAACAACGTTATCTTTTACCAGATTACTTCCGACAGCTTCAAAGGTACGCCAGCTTCCGTCTTTATGGCGGAGGCGAAGTTCGGATCGTTGAACAGGTGCGTCGGCGTCCATAGACAATTTTTTAAATGCGTCGGCTGCAATTTGTAAATCGTCAGGATGGAGATGCTCAAATACGCTGGCTCCAATCCTTTCCTCTGCCTTGAGCCCTAGAACACTCTCAATCGCCGAGTTTTCATAGATGATTTTACCTTCTTGATTCACCAGGACAATAATGTCCGACGATTGATCTGCGAGAGCCCGGAACCGCTGTTCCTCTAACCGCAGTTTCTCCTCCGCCCTCTTGCGCTCGGTTGTATTGCGGATGTTACACTGGATCAGCTTATTTTGGCCTACGATGTAAGAACTAATTATGAATTCCACATAGATTTGACGTCCGTCGCCTGTGGTGAGAGGTAGGTCATCATACCGGATGTATTCCTGCCGCTGCAATTCCAAATAGCTTTCCCGGTCGGGAACAATATCCTTAAATGTACCCAGCTCCCATATTGTCTTCCCAATGAATTGTTCATGAGAATAACCAAGCAGCTCGACCAGGTATGGATTCACGTTTATAACTTCCCCCGTCTCTGCATCAAGCAGCAGAATTCCATCCTGCGCTTCCTCAAAGAGCCGGCGATATCGCATTTCGGAAGTGCTAAGAGCTTCCTCTTTTGTACGCAACGTATCCGTCATACGGTCGAATGAGGCGGCAAGTGCTCCGATCTCATTTTTTGTGTTGATACCGGTCTTCCGGCTTAGATCTCCTCTGTTAGCGATATCCAAAGTAACTTCGCTGAGGCGTTTCAGCGGGTTGATGACCGATATATTCAATCCTAAGAATGTCAGCAAGCTCAGCAAGGCCAGAGCTATAAAGAGCCCGAACAGCGCTATAAAAACCGGCCCTTGTATCACTCCATTCACTACGCCGGTGGGGGCCATGACCGCAAGCTTCCAGCCGAGCTCGGGCGACGTATACAGGTAGAGATAAAATGACCCTGATTCAGTCTCAACAGTCATTACTCCATTACTCTGGCTCATAATGTCGGTTGCGGCGTCGCCTAAGAGGGCCTCCAAGTTCTCAAACAGGAACTGCGAATCACTGAAGGCTACTATTGTACCGTTCTCATCGGTCAGCAGCATATGGCCCTGATAACCGACCTCAAAGTCCGACATGTACTCCGTGAGGTCGTTCAGAGTTATATCCGCTCCTAAAACGCCGTAGACCTCGCCGTTGTCGCCGACGAGGGCCGTCACCACGCCTATATTAATATCCGTGGTGGTGACCGACTCATACGGCTCGGTTATCATCACCTGACCCGGGTTCTCTTTCCCCAGTGTGTACCAGGGCCTTTCTCTGGGATCATATTGGGTGGGGCTGGCGCGGGGGTGGGAGCGCACAAAGGTTCCGTTCTCACGCCCCATGTAAACCGAGTTCACATACGAATGCGTCGTCATGTACGAGTTCAGAATGTCGATAATGCTCTGCTCGGTCTCTCCGATGTTGTATTCAAAGGTGGATTCATTGGCGTTGAGGAAGCTGGTGAAGTCTTCGTCGTCCGTAGTGCGCACTATCTCGTTCTCGGAAAGCTGAGTTACATCGCTTTTGGCTTCTTCTATGAGGTTGGTCAGCGCGAAATCGAGGTGCATCAGCTGGTTCTGGAATTCCTGTTCCAGATCCGCGGATCGGTTGTTTCTGACCTGAACAAAAAGCACGCTTCCTACAACAGCGAGGACCGCAATGCCGACACACGTGTACAATAGCAGTAATCTGATTTTTAGCCGCATCTCAGGTTTACCTCCTCACTGCTATGTGAAAGAGACCATATCGGTTTTCCTGTAAATAGTTCTCCAATAAACGTCTAAAAAAGATATTTACACGGAATCCTTGTACTGCTCCGCTATTGACAGGATTTCCTGCTTAGTACTTATAAAGGCGTCGACGACGCCGGGGTCGAAGTGCGTACCGCGCTCGTTTTTGATAATTGTGAAAGATTCTCTGTAGGATAACGGCGGCTTGTAGGGCCGCTTGGATATAAGCGCATCGAACACGTCTGCTACCGCCACTATTCGACCGGATAAGGGAATGCGCTCGCCTGCCAGTCCCTGAGGGTATCCGGTTCCGTCCCAGTTCTCATGATGGGTCAAAGCGATCTCCTCGGCCATTTTCATGAAGTCCTGTTTCGATCCATGCAAAAGCTTGGCCCCGATAACGGTATGCTGCTGCATGACTTCCCATTCCTTGTCGTTCAGCTTGCCCGGTTTCATTAAAATCTTGTCGGGTATTCCTATCTTGCCTATATCATGCATCGAAGAGGCATAAAGAATGCCTCTGACGAATCCGCCGTCCACTTCCATCTTTTTAGCGATGGCTTCCGCATAACGGCTCATACGCAGGATATGTGAGCCGGTGTATTGATCGCGACATTCGGCGGCTGACGCAAGTCTTTGAATGGTTTCAAGCGCCGTTTCTTCAATTATCGCCATGGCGGCATAAACTTCTTTTGTACGTTTGGCAACTTCTGCCTCAAGTTTCCGTTCATAATTGCGCATATGATCGTTATAAGCTTTTACTTTAAGAAGCGATCTGACCCTGGCCAACAGCTCGGCTGAGTCCACAGGTTTGCTGATGAAATCATCGCAGCCGGCTTCTATGCCTTTGACCCTGTCTTTTTTGTCCGTAAGAGCGGTAACCAGTACCACAGGTATGGGGCTTGTTTTTTTATTGGCCTTCATCTGCCTGGTGACCGCAAAGCCGTCTTTACCCGGCATCATGACGTCCAGGAGGATCAAATCTACATCGTTCTTTGCAAGGTTTCTTAGAGCTTCTTCTCCGTTTGATGCGGTCAGTATCTTATAGTGATACGGCTCAAGGTAAGCCTTTTCCAGTTCTATGTTCCTTGCTTCATCATCCACGATTAAAATAGCAGGTTGTTTCTTCATCGTCACATCCTCATGTAATGCTCTGCACCGCTTCCTGTCAGGATTCCGAATCGGGAATGAAACGAGCGATCGTCTCCAGTAAGACTTCCTTATCAATAGGCTTGGTTATATACGCGGAGGCGCCGTCTATTGCAGCAATAACCTTATTGCCCTCATCCGCTAATGCCGTAACCATTATGATTGGTATATTGCTCCTGTTCGGCCCCTTTTTTAATTTATTCAGTATTGTGTAGCCGTCCTCGAAAGGCATCATGATGTCCAGAAGGATGAGATCCGGTTGGACTTTTTGCACAGTATCGATCATTTTCGTGCTATCGTTAAGCGTTACCGTGTAATAGCCGGCCGGTATCAGCATGGCTTCTATCAATTCCAGTATTTTGGGATCATCGTCGACTATAAGTATTTTGTATCTGTTCATGTCTTCTCCTTTATGCCCCGACTTTCCAAGACCTAGGGGTTGAGTTTAAAGACTTCCATCCTTATCTGTTCGATATCAGATTCTGAGAATAATCGCCAGCCCCGCCGGTCCTTAGCAAAGTTATCTTTGATAATCCCCTGTTTGATCCAGCGATGGAAAGTGGCCTTGCTTATTCCCGCTTTAAGGCAGGCTTCCTTTGTGCGGTAATACTTTTTCTGTTCGATAGTAATGGACATATCAAGTTTTCTCCTGATACGTATCGAGACGTCTCAGCATAGAGAACAAAAAAAGCCCTTCTTATACAGAAAGGCTAAGTATAATCCCTCTTGGTAGCTCGGCCATCCTCTCTCATGCTATCTTCCGGAGGACCCGTAGCTTTGCGTCCCCCGCTTACGCGAGGTTTGCCTTTTTCTAAATTACATTTGTTTGTTAATGTTCGATTCTGTTGAGGGAATATAAACATATGCCATTTTGTTTGACTTGTCAACCCTACAGGGTTGACGTTGTGAAGCTTGAAGTCTGTCCGGTATTCAAAAATGGAAGCTTCTTTGGATGCCGATTTAAAAAAAGCTCCTGAATGTGGGGCCCTCTCATACAAATCTTGGCTCCCCGGTCAGTCCTTCCGCGTATTGCATATCGGGGAAGGACCCGCTCTACTGCTCCAACTACACTCCAAGATGTTCCTGTAGCTGCTGGTTTGGCTCCCCGGCTAGGATTCGAACCTAGAACCTAGCGGTTAACAGCCGCCCGCTCTACCATTGAGCTACCGGGGAATCCGCACTGCCCTGCCGAAGGGCACCGCATGATATGATACCACAAAAAAAGAGAGCTGCCGAGCCAGGATTCGAACCTGGGCTAAGGGATCCAAAGTCCCCTGTGCTGCCACTACACAACTCGGCATCGCTACAGTGGTTCACTCCAGGTATTGAATTTATCGCTCGGAGAGTGCCGAAGGTCGGGGTCGAACCGACACGGGAGTTGCCCCCCAACGGTTTTTGAGACCGTCGCGTCTGCCATTCCGCCACTCCGGCGGGAAAAATGGTGCCGAGGGGCGGAGTTGAACCGTCGACACGTGGATTTTCAGTCCACTGCTCTACCACCTGAGCTACCTCGGCACAAGCATCTGCTATTTTATGTTTTCGCTATCGTGATGTCAAGGACAAACCGTTTAGCATCCGATTCATCACATGAGGGCGCTAGCCTCGCCGCCCTCTTCAAAGAGGAAGCCTTCTGAACAGTTCACAGGCCTCATCGTCACGCCCCAGCTCCACCAGCGCCATGCCTTTATTGAGATATGGCTTCTTGTATTGCGGGTTCAAAAATATCGCTTTGTCGTAGCATTCGATGGCGCGCGAACGCTTGCCTGCCGCGAACAGGTCGTTCCCCATGCTGTTGTAAACATCGGCGATGAGTTCTTCATCGCCCCAGACGCATCGCTCGGACGGATTCAGATGCCCCGGATAGGCGAATCCGTTTGGGAATACGTTCTCGATGTCTATCGTCGACTTGCCGGCGGGCAGTATGCTGAAGACATGTGGCCCGCGCCCGAACGCGTTTTCCAGATATGTAGCCTTTACCTTGATGTCGAAGCGCTGCGCGATGATATTGTAGAGGACGGTCAATCCCAGGCAGTTTCCCACGTTCCTGGCGCGGCCTGTCTGGGCATCGATGACGTCCGTGATCTTGTAGTGTCCCTGCGCCTTGTAGCGGTGCGGTTTTGACATCCACAGCCAGTGGAAGATAACCTTGGCCTTGTCGACGTCGCTGTCGTTGCTGGCGACGAACTTATTTATCTCTTCGCAGAGTCGTTCGACCTTATTCGTGTAGCGTACGATGTCTCTGTAGCTGGTAACGCCTGTAGCTATAAGAGCCGCAGATGCCAGGTCGGTAGCCTCCGTCCTTTTATTGGTCATCAGCTTATTCTTTAAACGTTCGATTTTCTCTTCCATAGCTTTCGTCTATTGATTAATTATCACATTTCCTATAAAATTTCTTTTGTTACTTTTTTCTGAGGTGATGAATTGCACGCACTGGGTAAACACGTAATACTTGAGCTTCACGACTGCGACCGCAAGCTGCTGAGCAACTGCGAGTTCCTGCGGGAGACGCTGCTCGAAGCGTGCAGGCGCGCCGGCGCGACCATATTAAGCAACTCCTTCCATGTCTTTTCTCCTTACGACGGGGTCAGCGGCGTCATCATTATCGCAGAATCTCATCTTTCAATCCATACCTGGCCGGAATACTGCTACGCCGCGGTCGACATATTCGCCTGCGGCGATTCCCTGCATCCGGAGAAGGCGGTGGAGTTCATGGTGCAGGAGCTCAAGGCGGGCAATCATTCATTTACCGAGTTGAAGCGCGGAATTTTGAAATCGCTTGTCTTCAATGAATAAGAATCAGTGGTTCTCCGATCAGATCACCCCCGGCATGATCCAGCAGTACCGCATCGAGAAGGTGCTGTATACCGGCAAGTCCAAATATCAGGCGGTACAATTCGTTGAGATGTCCGGTCTCGGACGCTGTCTCATCCTCGACGGCAAGATACAGTCCAGCGAGCTCGACGAGTTCATCTACCACGAATCTTTGGTTCACGTCTCCATGCTGGCCAACGCCAACCCGAAGAAGGTTCTCATAGCCGGAGGCGGCGAGGGCGCGACGACGCGGGAGGTGCTGGCGCATCCGTCGGTAAAAAAAGTCGTCATGGTAGACCTCGACGGCGAAGTGGTTGATATGTGCCGCAAGCTGCTGCCTTCTTACCATCAGGGCTCGTTCGATGACAAACGCCTGGAGCTGATACACGACGACGCGTGGAAGTACATCGAACATACGAAAGAGAAATTCGATGTCATCGTTCTCGACCTGCCGGAGCCGATAGACGCCGGGCCCGCGTATAAGCTGTCAACGATCGAATTTTATGAAATGGTGAAAAGTCGATTAGCTAAAGGCGGCACCGTTTCCCTGCAGTCCGGCGCCAGCGCCTGGGGCAACCACCTGCTTTTTACCGCCATGATAAACACCCTCAAGCAGGTCTTTCCCATCGTGCGCCCGTACGACGCCTTCATCCCCAGCTACGGCGGCACCTGGGGCTTCGCCTTCGCCTCGGTCGATGTCAAGCCAGTCGCGGCCTCCAAAATCGACGGCCTCATCAAGGCCCGCATCAACAAGCCCCCGCGCTCGTTCGATGCTATCTCCTACCGGCGCCTCTTCGCATTGCCCAAACACCTGCGCAAAGCCATCGCCGACGAGAAGACGGTCATCACCGTCGACAGGCCGTACCTGATTTATACGCCGGAAAAGTAGTCGCGCCGCATCCTTCATATTCGCTCGTTGTTGACATACGACTGACCCTCGTTTACGATTGGTAAAGTTGTTTTTCAAACGAGTGGCTTAATTTATGTCGTGTCGAGGTAAAGGATGAATGAACCTGATGTAAGTCCCGATGAGCAGCAGGAAGAGCCGAGGATTCGAAAATCTATAGCTATATTCTGTGCTCTGGCGGTAGCCGCATCCATCATTTTCGCTCTGGTGGTTTCGTTTATTCCATCGGATGAGCATACGTCCGATGACGCAAAAGAATACATATCTCTCGGGATGGAGGCTTATTACGGCGGCAACTATAGTGATGCGCTGTCTTATCTCGGTCAAGCCATAACGCTCGATCCCGATGTCGCTCTCACTTACGCGTTGCGCGGAGAGGTCTATTACATGCTGGATGATATGGATGATGCCCTATCCGACTTCAATAAATCGATACAGCTGGAGCCCGATAATTACGTTTACTACAGGTCGCGCGGTATAGTTTACTTTGATCTAAGCGAGATGGATAACGCTCTAGCCGACTTTAATCAATCAATAAGCCTCGAACCAGATTTTGCCCATGCCTATTACTGGCGCGCCAAGGTGTACTATAACATTGGCGAGATGGATGAGGCTCTGGCCGACCTGAATCAGTCCATACAGCTCGATTCCGATTATGCTTACGCGTATCAGTATCGAGGGATGGTCTATCAGTCGATGGGAGATAACGAACAGGCGATAGCCGATTTCCAGATGTGTCTTACATTGAACCCGCTTGATGAAGTAAGGCAGGAGGTCGAGGGGTATCTGCAGGAGCTGGGGGTTGCGCCGTAGTTATTTCGTACTTCTCGTCGCACCTGACTTAGCCAGCATGAGGGCCATGGCAAGCAACGCGAATCCCGCTATCGCCATCATCAGGATAAGCATGCCCAGCATCACCGCCGCTGCGGGCACCGCTGCAACAGCCCTGAGGATAGGATTCCTCGGTTGGATATTTACCCACAGGGAGCGGGTCGTACTATTTCCCCGATTGATATAGGTTCTGGTGACTTCTATGCTACGCCGGGACAGACTCGTGTCTTTAGCGGGAACAAGGGCTTTATCGGCCTCGACCTGAGGTTCTTCGTCACGATTCATATCGACTATCATTACGTACCTTCTTTTCTCAAGGGGGCAGACATCATCCCAAACCATTGTACTCGGGGCGTCAGATGGAAAAGGGCGAACACACAGGTTCGCCCCTACAGGAAACTATCTAAAATCTTTATTTAGGTTTGATCAGCAGTATAGGAAGCTTGGAGTTCTGTATCACGTATTCTGTCACGCTGCCGAAGAGCATCTTCTTAAAGCCGCTGCGTCCGTGGGTGGCTATGGCTATCAGGTCTATCTTGTTCTCATGGGCGTAGTTCACTATCGATTCGCCTGAATTGCCCACCATTACGACACATTCCACATTTATCCCTATGCTCTTCAAGGCTTCCGCTTTGGCATCCAGGTATTCTTTGGCTTCCGTCTCCTCAGCCGCAAGCTGCTCCGGACCTGACGGCGACGGCGGGATGCTCGATATGACGCCGGGAACGGCGATGGTCGTACTGTGTGAGAAAGGCACCACGCGCAGAAGCACTACCTCTTTTTCAGCGTGTACGGTCTCCTCTGACGCGTATTGCAGTATCTGCTCCGATAAGCTGGAACCGTCCAAGCATACGAGAATCTTCCTGAACATATGGTTCTCCTTTCATGCTTTTTATATCCGTTGAAGGTCGAATTGATGTGAGACTTGTTTAATTTATCAACATTGCATGAATAAAACAAGAGGGTAGACTTTGAATTTCCAGATTGAGTTAATTCAACCCCCTGTTATCCCCAAATCATGGGGGATTTAGAAAAAAAGATAGGGGACACCCCTATAACCCCGTCAGGAGACGAGTCTCCTGTACCTCTGTAAGAAGCTAACCTCTCCCTTGAGGAGAGAGGACTAAGGTGAGGGTGCGGTTAGTTACCTCTTTGTTAGACAGGGCTAGGATAGGGATATAGTTCTTGGCGAACCTTAATATATGTGCACGGATCCTTCCATGATTTAAGTGTATGGAAGGACAGACGGGCGAGGAGACCTCGCCCCTACAGTTGGATCATCCGGTCAAGCTGTATGATGACATTAGGGAACCCCCTTTGTTCGGAGCGGTGTTCTCAACCGCGCCGAAAGTTGAAGGTGAAGAACACCTTCAACTGCGGAAGATGGCAATCGGGGACACCCCTATCCTTCCATATGCCTTAATATCATGGAAGGACCTGCAGGAGATTCATCTCTTTTAGCTCTTTCTTATATCGTTTATGTTCCGGGTGGCGGCAATCCGGCGGTCGAAGCTAAACCATCCTATCTACTTATCGTTCACGGTGCTATAATTAGAAAGTGGACATTCTTGAAGGATTAAACCCCGCACAGCGAGAAGCTGTTGAAGCTATAGACGGGCCTCTATTGATACTGGCGGGCCCCGGCAGCGGCAAGACAAGGGTCATAGCGCACCGCGTTGCTTACCTCATCAAGGTGTGGGGCGTGCGCCCGCGCCAGATAATGGCTGTAACATTCACCAACAAGGCCGCCCGCGAGATGAAGGAGCGACTCTACGGTCTCCTCGGCACATCGGTCAACGAGCTCACTGTAGGAACTTTCCACGCGATTTGCGCCCAGATACTGAGGCGCGACGGCAAGCACATCGGCATCGATTCCAATTTCGTCATATACGACGATGACGACCAGATGAGCCTGATAAAACACGTCCTGCAGGAGCTGGACATCGATCCCAAGCGCTCCCCTCCCCGTGTCTTCCTATCCGCGATATCATCTTCCAAGAGCCGGATGACGGCGCCTAAAGATTATGTTAAGTCAAACTATTTCGAAGAGGTCACCGGCAGGGTCTACCAGCGCTATCAGGAGCTCCTCACCGGGAGCAAGGCGCTGGATTTTGACGACCTGCTTATGAAGGCCGTCGAGTTGTTCCGGAAACATCCGGATGTGCTGGAAAAATACCAGAAGCGCTATCACTATATACTCGTCGATGAGTTCCAGGATACCAATGTCGTACAGTACATGCTGGCCAAACAGCTGGCGGGGAAGAACCGCAACATCTGCGTCGTGGGCGATCCGGACCAGTCTATCTATTCATGGCGCTCCGCCGATATCCGTAACATCCTCAGCTTCGAGAAGGACTACCCTGACGCGAAGGTGGTCTACCTGGAACAGAACTATCGTTCCACCAAGGTTATACTCGATGTGGCGCACAGCATCATCTCGGTGAACCGCAAGCGCAAGGAAAAAGGATTGTGGACGGATAATGAGGAGGGCCTGCCTGTCGTCGTTGTTGAGACATACAATGAGCAGGAGGAGGCGCAGTTCGTGGTCAGCGAGGTCGATAAGCTGGTAGGCCAGAAGAAATTCAAGTCCGGCGATATCGCAGTCATGTACCGCACCAACGCCCAGTCGCGAGCAGTCGAGGAGGCTTTCATACGCTACGGCATGCCGTACAGGCTGGTGGGCGGCACGCGCTTCTACGAACGACGCGAGGTCAAAGATATCATCGCTTACCTCAGACTAATACACAATCCATATGACAGCGTCAGTCTCTCGCGCGTCATCAACGTGCCGCCTCGCGGCATCGGGTCGAGGACCACGGACCAGCTCGACCAGATGGCGCGGGAACGCTCGATGCCGGTATACGCCGTGCTGCAGATGGTATCGGATGACAAGAGCGAACAGTCGCTGAACAGCCGCACCGCCCGGTCGCTCACAAGCTTCCTCGAAATGTTGAACGAACTAATAAATGCCGGCCGCGAGATGAACACCGTAGACCTGTTCGATATGATATTAGACCGCACCGGCTATAAGGACCATCTTTATGAGAACCCGGACGGCGAGGACAGGTGGGAGAACATACTGGAGCTTCGCACCGTGGCCGAGGACTACCGGGAGATGAAGCCCGGGGAAGGGCTCTCCGCGCTGCTGGAGAACATTGCGCTGGTGACCGATACCGACAGCTATAACGAGAAGGTCAACGCGGTCACGCTGATAACGCTGCACGCCGCCAAGGGTCTGGAGTTCCCCGTCGTATTTATTCTGGGGCTGGAGGAGGGGCTTCTGCCCCACCGCAAGTCTCTGGATGACCCCGACCAGATGGAGGAGGAGCGCAGGCTGTGCTACGTCGGCATCACGCGGGCCAAGCAGCGGGTTTACATGGTGCGCTCATTCCGCCGCAGTTCTATGGGGGCCACGTCGGTCAATCTGCCATCGCGCTTCCTTATGGATATACCGACTCATCTGAGGACAACGCCGCGCGGCGATATGGGGGAGGGGCGGCTGGCGGCTAAGAAGCGTTCGATAGCCAAGGCGCCTGCTGTTGAGAAGCCGCCTCTCAGCGCCGGCGAACACGTAATGCACGCCAGGTTCGGGGAGGGCGTCGTGGTCAGCTGTGTGCCCAGCGGCAATGATCAGGAGCTGACCATCGCGTTCAAGGGGGAGGGCGGCCTCAAGCGGCTGCTGCTGAGCCTTGCGCCTCTGGAGAAGGTGGAATAGCCGGGTTGAACCCCCTGATATCCCCCGCTCGCGGGGGAAACAATAACCGAACCCCCTGTTAGTCCCCCATACGTTTCCTTCCATGATATAAATATCTAGAAGGATTCTGCGGAAGGGGGAGTATAATGTCGGGGGGACACCCCTATAACCATGTCAGGAGAGGAATCTCCTGTACCTTTCTATTACGCACGTTAAGTTCCCCCTCTTTTTAGAAGAGGGGGTAAGTGGGAGATACCTTATAAAAAACTCTCCCTCTTCCTCCGCAGGGAGAGGGTAAGGGTGAGGGCAAAATATTTCGGTCATTGTGTAGCGAAGCAAAATGTTGCGTCCCTACGTTTTTCGGTGGGTTAGAAACCCACTCTACATCTGTCTGTCGACTGTCGCCAGCTTTGAAATATTGACAAGAGCATCGTAATTAAGGTAAACTTTCGATGGTTTCTCGCGTAAAAAGTCGACCTTGAAACCAACTATGAAATGGGCTTGCGAAATCATACTAATGTGGAATCAAGCATAGAGACCAGGATCGGTGACCGAGTCGCTCCCTGGTTTTTTGCTGTTTAAATATAAGAAAAGGAGGCAATTAAATGGCGGAGATCAGTAATGACATCAAGGCGATGATCGGTATATGGTCGGAGCCTGTAGTGCTGGAGGTGGAGAAGGGGGCGATAGTGCGCTACTGTGACGCTGTCGGCGATGATAATCCCCTTTATCGCTATGACGAGTACGCCAGGAACACCAGGTATGGCGGCATCGTATCACCGCCCGGGTTTTTCGGCTGGCCGGTAGGCGGCGGCAACATCGAGGCGGGCATGGCCCGCGTCGTGGGCGCGGTGGCGCAGGCAGGAATGCTGCGCATACTCGACGGCGGCATCGAGCTCAACTTCTACGCGCCGGTACGCGCCGGCGATATACTGGTTACGTATGGAAAGCTGGCTGACGCCCGGATGAAGGAAACGAAGCAGGGCGGGATGGTTTTCCTTATTATCGAACAGAAATATCTTAATCAGAATGGCGTTCTGGTGGCCCTGGCCCGCCAGACGCTGATCTGCAGTTAGTTGAGGAGAGATAAGATGACGCATCATAATAAAAAACAGCTGTATTTTGAAGATGTAAATGTCGGCGACGCGGTGACCACGGTTCCCAAGGTGGCCACCAGCCGCATGCTGGTGCAGTGGGCCGGCGCTTCGGGCGACTTCAATCCTCTGCATTACGAAGACGATTTCGCCAAGGCGATGTGGGTCAACAGCCCCATCGTCCACGGCCAACTGAAGCGCGCATGGCTGGGCCATCTGGTAACAAGCTGGATTGGCGACGAGGGCACCGTGAAGATGCTCTCCTGCCAGTTCCGCGGCATGGACTACCCGCGCAAGATGAAGACCATGGACGAGCCCCATGAGGGCGACACATATCAGTGCAAGGGCAAAGTCAAGGCCAAGCGCCAGGAGAACGGCGAGAATCTCGTCGACATAGAGATCTGGGTCGAGAACGGTCAAGGCGTGAAGAACACCCCGGGCAGCGCCACTGTCGCTCTCCCCTCTAAGAAATAGGAAACATTTAAAAAGAAGTGTCCTTCCGCGGAAGGACCGGGGTTCTAGGGGTGCCCCCTATTTTAAAAAATTCCCCCAAGAGTGGGGGTCAGGGGGCTGACAAGCTCAATCGGATTTTACTCAGGAGGTAAACATGGGGGATAGACTGAAGGGCAAGGTGGCCATCGTCACCGGAGCGGGCCGGGGCATCGGGCGCTGTCACGCGCTGGCGCTGGCCGCCGAGGGCGCCAGGATAGTAGTAAACGACCTGGGCGTCGCCGCCGACGGCAGCGGCACCGACCAGTCGCCGGCGCAGCAGGTCGCCGACGAGATTATCAAGGCCGGAGGCGAGGCCATAGCCAGCTACGGCAACGTGACCAAGCTGGAGGACTGCCAGAAGACGGTCCAGGATGCGGTGGACAAGTGGAACCGCGTCGACATCCTTATCAACAACGCCGGCGTCCTGCGCGACCGCATGGTGTTCAATATGAGCGCCGAGGAGTGGGACGTCGTTATCAAGACACACCTCTACGGCCACTTCAACTGCATCAGGGCCGCTGCCAGCGAGATGCGCCGCCAGCACGGGGGGTTCATCGTCAACACATCCTCCGAGTCCGGCCTGGGCCAAATGGGCCAGGCTAACTACAGCTCGGCCAAGGAAGGCATCGTAGGGCTCACCCGCACCGTGGCGCGCGACCTGGGCCGGTATGGCATCATCTGCAACGCGATCCGGCCGCGCGCGGGCACGCGCATGACCATGAACGAGTCGGTGCAGGCAGCGTGGAGCAAGGGGGGAGGCTCCGGCCTCGGCGCCGCCCCCGGCGAGACGCTTGAAGAATACCTCCCGCCGCCGGAGTATGTTTCCCCGTTCGTCGTCTTCCTCTGTACCGAAGAGGCGGCGAAGGCTAACATCAACGGCCGCACCTTCCTTGTCGTCGGCGGGCAGATCGGGCTTTTCTCCGAACCAGAGTTGACTAAAATCATTAAGAAGGACTGGCAGAAGCAGGGCCCCTGGACGCTGGACGAGCTCATCGCACGCGTGCCAAAAGAGCTGGCGGAAGGACTGGTAAATCCTTCGCCGCCGAAGGAAGAGAAGAAGAAGTAATTCGACAACGCGTCGAATCTAAAGGGCAGGTGCTGAACCTGCCCTTTTTGTTTTTAGGAATCGACCGCCACGTTAGATGGAGTCTGGATTGATTTCGTCCTTTACCGGTACTATAATTATCACTCTCGTCGACTTAGCGGCCTGACAAAACATCGCGCCATCCGTCTTTCTATTAAGAAAAGCGTCTCATTTTCATATAACGACGGTACTGATACCAAAATATAGAGAGGAGGATGCTCATGAAGAAATTGATTCTTTCTATAATGGCCGGGGCTCTGGTCATAAGCGTCGCAGCTTGCAGCGCCGGGGCTCCGGGTGCGACCATCATCGCGTCGGAGGTACAGCGCGATACATCTCCGTCGGTTGCAGGCTCCGATATAACGGCGCTGGTCGATGGAAACAGCGAGTTCGCCTTCGACATGTTCCAGGAACTGAAAGAGCAGGACGGAAACCTGTTCTATTCGCCTTACAGCATCTCACTGGCGCTGGCCATGACCTATGCCGGCGCCCGCACCGAAACCGCAACCGAAATGGCGGACGTGTTTCATTTCACGCTGCCGCAGGAACAGATGCATCCGGCTTTCAACTGGCTGGACCTTGAGCTTATCAGCCGCGGTGAAACAGCCAAGGGGCAGGACGATGAGGGATTCCGCCTGCATATCGCCAACGCGATCTGGGGGCAGAAGGACTACACATTCCTGGATGGCTTCCTCGATACCCTTGGACTGAACTACGGCGCTGGTTTGCGTATCCTCGATTTCATCAACGAGCCGGAGCCGTCGCGCATCACCATCAACGACTGGGTCAGCGACGAGACGGAGGGCAAAATCGAGGATTTGATCCCTCAGGGTGTGATCGATTCCATGACGCGGCTGGTGCTGACGAACGCCATATATTTCAACGCGGCCTGGCTGAACCAGTTCTATAGCGAGTCGACCGGTGATGGGGAGTTCAATCTCATCGATGGCGTCAGCGTGACGGTGCCGATGATGGCGCAGTCCGAATCGTTCGCCTATGTGGACGGAGACGGCTATCAGGCGGTCGAAATGTTGTATAACGGCAGCGAGATGTCGATGGTTGTTCTGCTGCCGGACGGCGGCGAGTTCGAGTCGTTTGAGGACGGCCTGGATTCGGCATTTGTCGACCAGATCATAGCGAGCCTGGAATTCAGCGAGGTCGACCTTGTAATGCCCAGGTTCGAATACGAGTATGAGTGCGGCCTGTCCGATACTCTCGCCGGAATGGGCATGCCGACGGCGTTTTCTGAAGGCGCGGATTTCTCCGGCATGACGGGCAACTTCGATCTGTTCATCGGCGACGTGCTGCACAAGGCATATGTATCGGTGGACGAGGAGGGCACGGAGGCGGCGGCCGCTACGGCTGTGATAATGCAACTTACGGCGATGCCGGCGGAGCCGGTGCAGATGACCGTGGACCGTCCTTTCATCTTTCTTATCCGCGATATCGAGACGGGCACGATACTGTTCGTCGGCCGGGTCATGGATCCGAGCGCCTAGTCGACGCAGCTTCGAATGCGAAAGGGCAGGCGTTGAACCTGCCCTTTTTGTTTTGTTAAAGGACGTTCGAAGATCAGAAGGTATTATTCGCCCGGAGCAATGTCTTGATTGCCGGGACTCTCGTTTTCAGCATTCCGCGATTCGCGCTTCTCCCAATCGTCGCGGAGCAGCTCCATCGCTATAAAGGTATTGCTGAAGCGCTTCTGTTTTTTGAAGGGAGCGAAGCCGCATTTGCGGAAACACCGCTGCGCCCGCAGGTTCCACTCCAGGGTGTTCAGATATATCCTGTCGATGTTCAGTGTTTTGAAGGCATGCTCTACCAGTGTGTTGACCGCGTCGACGCCGTAGCCGTTGTCCCAGTAATCGCGGTCGCCGATCATGATGCCTATCTCCGCCTCTTTCTTCCGCGTGTCTATGTTGTATATCATGCAGTTGCCGATATGCTGACCGTCCAGCGTATCGATTCCGAAGCGGCGGCGGCGAGGGCTTTCGTGGCTTATCTCATCATGATAATCGAGGAGGAAGCTGGAGAAAGGCATCCTCACCATCTGGGCGGCGTCCAGTCTGGTGAGCTCCTCGTCACGGCGCCAGATGTAATCGTTGGACGCATCGGAGATGCGCTTGGGCCTGATTACCACCTTGCGTCCTTTTATTAAATGGGCTGCAATCATAACGAATCTATTGAGAACGGGTCTCTATTGAAATATAGCTCGCGCAGCGCGTCGTTGGCCGCGTCGCGGATGTAGTCTTCCGGATTTTTCAAGCACTCTTCCAGGACGGCCTCGGCCTCGTCACCGCCTATTTTACCGAGGGCGGAGATGACGGACACCTTGACCTGGGTGTCAGGGTCGTTTAGAAGCTTGAGCAGTTGCGGCAGCGCATGGGCGTCCTCGAATTCGCCGCATGCTTTAACGGCCTCGAAACGTATCTCGGGGTCCGTGTTGTTCAGCTCATGGATGAGTATGGGCTGCCAGGCGGGATCGCAGTTGATGCCCATGGCGTACAGTGCGCTGGCCTTCATGAACGCGTCGGCGTTCTTATAGGCTTCTCCTATGATGTCGGTCACGACGGGCAAGTTTAACGGTGCGATGGCCTCCACGGCGCGTCTGCGCACCTCGATCGTTTCTTTGTCGTTGCGGATGGCGGCTATCAGTGATTTCTCCACCCTGTCGCCGTCCTTCTCGCGCAGATTGCCGAGCTCGTAAAGCAGGGCGAACTTGCCCAGCGAGACCGCGGCGCCGGCCCTGACCTGTTCACTTGAATCGCTACGCAGTATATCGATGAGAGGGTCGATTAAAGATCGGTCATCGTATTCCCACAGTCCCTCTATCGATCTCAGCCGAACCGTTTCGTCGTCATCTCCGATGCCCAGCATGAAGATGTCGTTGAAATCGTACTGAGGATCCCCCTCTGCCAGCGTGATGAGATGGCCGACTATCTCCCTCCTGCGCTCCACGGCGATATCGGGCCACTGATTCTTGAGCAGATCAAGGTCGCCGGGCGTTATAGCGGAAAGCTTGGCAAGCCTGGAGATTACCAGCTCTTTACTATCTTCGGCTATTTCTTTCAGGTAGCTCTCTAAAGACAACTCTTCTGCCCCTTGCTCGCTATCGACAGATTAGAGAGGCAGATGGCGGGCGTCTTGAACGACCCGGCGACCCACTGCGCCTCGCGTCCGACGGCCCGTATCTCCTTCAGCGATTCATATATGTTGCCGGAGATCATCGTGTCCTTGACCCGGCCCACCAGCTCGCCGTTCTCTATCTTGTATCCCAGCAGCACGTTGCCGCCGAATTCGCCGCCGAGCACGTTGCCCTGCCCCGCCCCGATGAGCATCTCCACCACCAGCCCCTCTTTGATGTCGCGGATCATCTCGCCGTAGCCGGCGTCGCCTTCCTTCACTATGACCGCGCTCGTGGATGGGGAGGGAAGGCTGCCTCTGGCGCGGACGCCGCTGCCGGTGCTGCTGGTGCCCGCCAGAGCCGCCGTCTGCAGGTCGTAGAGAAAGCCGCCGACTGTTCCGTTATCGATAAGCGTCGTCCGCCGGCTGGCTACGCCCTCGCTGTCGCAGGGGCGGCTGGCCGGCAGGTAGCTGACGGTGGGGTCGTCCCATATCGTCAGCCGCGCGTCGAACAGCTGCTGCCCGATTTTCCCGCCCAGGGGCGACGCCCCTTCAAGCACCATCTTTCCATTAACCGCCAGCGCCATCGGCGTGCCCAGGGCATTTATGACGCCTTTAGGGGTAAGGATCACGGGCATGCGCCCCGTGGAAATCGACGCCGTCCGTTTCGCCAGCTCCAATTGTGAAATCGTCGATTCTGCTATCTTCTTGAAATCGCGTATGGGATGGCATGAGACGTCCATCTCGCCGACGAAGAGCATGTCGGTGCCGCGGATGAGATTGCCTTCCACGCTGATATCGAAGAAGCTCTTGCGGTAGCCGGCCTGCCCGCCGCGCGAGTTGATTATGCGCACCTCGCTCTCCGCTTTGCCTATCGAAGCCTCGCATACCAGCTCCGGCGTATGGGCCAGCAGCGTCTCGATGAGCCCGTTGCCCATATTCACCATATCGTCGATGTCGATTTTGCTTGCTTCGGCATCGTATACATCGACCGCGGGATATTCCTGAAGAGAAGGCAGCTCGAACCGGGCCTCCGCGCCGAACTGCGAGGTCTCAACCGCCATCTCTACCAGCGCCTGAGGCTGGTCCAGCCGCGTCGTCGATGCAAAGCCGATACGCCCGTTCCTGATGATGCGCAGGGATATAGATGTCGACTCGCCGCTCTCCATCATCTTGAGGCGGTTGGCCTCCCAGACCACGGGCGTCTCCGTGGATTTGACCATATAGACCTCGGCCTCTTCGGCCACTTTCTTAGCTAGATCGAGTATCTTTTCCACGGGTTACTTCCCCCCTAGCAGGCACTTCTGCATGCGGATGTGCGGGCTGCCGTTGGATACGGGCAGGGGCGACTGTCCCCCCTTGCCGCAGCCTCCGCCCTCGTTCATATCCAGGTCGTTGCATATGGCGTCGATATTATGTAATGTCGTAAACACGTTCCCTGTGAGCACTACCGGCCGCATCAGCTCTTCAACTTTGCCGTTGCGAATCATGAAGGCCTCTCCGGCGGAGAAGGTGAACATCTCCATGCTGGTCATGCCGCCGTACCAGTTCCGGGCGTACACACCCTCCTTGATATCGGCTATCATCTCATCGAACGTCGTCTTACCGGGCTCGATGTACGTATTGGTCATGCGAACGATGGGCGGATGGTGATAATCGATGGCGCGGGCGTTGCCGGTCGTTTGCTCGTTCATCACTCCCGCCGTCTCCCGCGAGTGCAGTCGTCCGGTTAGGATGCCTTCCTTTATCAGATATGTCTTGGTCGCCGGGACGCACTCGTCGTCGTACTTGTAGCTGCCGCGCAGCCCCGGGACCGCGGCGCCGTCGACGATGTTGAGATGCTCCCCGCCGAATTTTCGTCCAAGCACCATGATGTCCTTCATGCGCTCGTTCTCATAGACGAAGTCGGACTCGGACAGGTGTCCGAAGGCCTCGTGCACGAAGACGCCGGCCAGCACCGGGTCGAGCACCACCGTGTACTCCCCGCCCTTGACCGAGGGCGCGGCCAGCAGCTCCACCGCCCTGCCCGCCGTGCCTTTGACCTGGCCGTGCAGCGTCTTCATGAAGCTGAAATCGCCTTTGGAGCCCAGGCTCAGAGACGATTGCTGCACGTCCCCGTCATCTCTGGCTACGACCATGAGCCTGAAAGTTATGTCAACTCTTTCCTGCTCGATGTAGCTGCCCCCGGAGCTGGCAAATATGACCTTCTGCCTGCCGTCGCCGTATCCCAGAACCGATGTCTGTACTTTCGGGGTACTCCAGATTATATCGTTATACTCGTCGAGCAACTTCTTTTTATCGGCGAGTGAAATCTCCCGCGGGTCGTTCTTGATATCGGCTTTAACAATATCGACGACCGGCTTTACGTCGGCCAGCTTGCTTTCCCTGCGCCCCGCCAGGCGCGCCTGTACGACCGCCGTTGCCGCTTTCTCGCGCAGGCCGTTCAACTCGTTGAAGCTGACGAAGCCCCACCCGCCGCGCACCAGGGCGCGCACGTTGCCCCCCAGGCTGGAGCTGCGGCCTATGTCTTCAAGCTCCCGGCCGCGGTACTGGATGCGGCTGGACTCTCGCTCCTCGAGACGGATTTCGATATAATCGGCGTCCTGGCCTTTGAGCGCTTCCGTGATTACGTCGCGTGCATTTTCGATGGATGACAATTGATCTCCTTAAAGCAGTGGTAGGGTGAAGTTTACAGATGTTGGAGTTGCGTTGTCAATGAGCAGATAGGATGGGGATAAGGGGACACCCCTAATACCCCGTCCCCGATTCATCGGGGTACCCCTGTCTCTCGCGGCTGTCATTGCGAGGAGACCTTCCGTGATATCGAGGTATACGGAAGGACGACGCGGCAATCTCGTCGGCTCCGGCCAGCTCGGCTTAAAGCTGTGCTCTCAACCCCCTGCTATCCCCCAGTCTTGGGGGATGTAAGAAAAAATCTAGGGGACACCCCTAATACCCCGTCAGGAGAGAATTCTCTCCTGTACCTCTCTTTTCAACTCACCCTGCCGGCGGTGTCACAGCCGGCGCCGTCTTCCCTCTCTTTATCAAAGATGGGGCTAGTGGGACTTCGATGCGTCATTTTGCCTTAAATCTTTTAACTCGGTCTCGAACTTGCATTTCATTCTCTCGGCCTCGGCGGTGAGCCTGTCCCACTCGGCGGTGAGCGCCTCTATGGATTGCTTAAGGGAGCGGTACTCGCGATTGATGTCGCCGCCCTTTCCTTCCTTGTAATGCGCGGGGTCGGCGAGTAAGGCTTCAACCTCGCACAGGCGCGCCGTGTGCTGTGCGACTTCCGCTTCGATAGCGGCGATGCGCTTCTTCAGCGGCGCGGTCTCGCGGGAGTGTCTGTTTCTCAGATTTGCCTCTATCATCTTACGCTCACGCTGCTGTCCCTTCGCCGTGCGGTAGCGCTGGTTGCGCATATCGGCCTCGGCCGCCTTGCGCCGCCTCTCAATTTCCCTGGGCGTCAGGCCCCTCGTATCTGCCGTATCGGCAGTAGTTTCTTTTTGTGACAGGTAGTCATCGTAGTCGCCGATGAAAATGTGAGGCACGCCGTTGCGTATCTCGATTATCTTGTTGGCGATCTGGCGAATAAGAGTACGGTCGTGTGTGATGAAGCACAGCGTGCCGTTGTAGGCTTCCAGGGCGTCGGTGAGTATCTCGCGCGATGGTATATCGAGGTGGTTGGTGGGCTCGTCCATGAGCATGAAGTTGGCCGGGTGCGTCAGCATCTTGGCGATGGCCAGGCGCGTCTTCTCCCCGCCCGATAGCACGGCTACCTTCTTGAGCACATCCTCCCCTGAGAAGAGGAACGATCCGAGAAGCCCCCTCAGCTTCTGCTCCGTCTCGCCCCGCGCCACCTGGCGCAGCTCCTCGAGCGCGGTGTTATTCGGGTTCAGGCTCTCGATGTAGTACTGGGCGAAATATGCGGTCGATACATTGTGGCCGAGTGTGCGCTCCCCGCTCTCGAAGGGAAGCACGCCGGCCAGCATCTTAAGCAGCGTGGTCTTGCCCGCGCCGTTGGGGCCGACAAGCGCCACGCGGTCGCCGCGGTGAAGGGCCAGGTTCAGTCCGGTGTAGACGGCCTTGTCGCCGTATGATTTATCGATATCCTTGAGCGTGATGACGGTATGGCCGCTGCGCGATGGTTCCGGGAAGGAGAACTTTATCTTCTTGGTCGATCGAGGCACGACTATCTTTTCTATCTTATCGATCTGCTTGATGCGGCTTTGCACCTGGGCGGCCTTGGTGGCCTTGTAGCGGAAGCGCTCGATGAAGCGCATTTCCTTCTTGAGCCTCTGCTCCTGTTTGAAAGCCATGGTGCGCCTGGTCTCCATGTCTTTCTCCCGCGCCAGCACGTAGCTGTCGTAGTTGCCGTGATAGAAGATGACCTCGTCCTTCTCGATAGCTATCACCTTCTTGACAACGCTGTTCAGCACGGCCCGGTCGTGCGACGTAATCATGACCGCGCCCTGGTAGCTCTTGAGGTAGCTCTCGAACCACCTGATGCTCTCAAGGTCGAGATGGTTTGTCGGCTCGTCCAGGATGAGCAGGTCGGGATTGAGAAAGAGTATCTTGGCCAGCTCGACGCGTATGCGCCAGCCGCCGCTGAACTCGCTCAGCGGACGCGCGAAGTCCGATTCGGTAAAGCCCAGCCCGGAGAGTATCTTTTTGGCTTCGTGTTCGATGTTATAGCCGCCGGAGGATTCGAAGGCGTGCTGCATCTCGCCCAACTGGCTCAGCAGCTCGGAGGTGTCCTCCCTGTCCTGCCCGGGGTCTGCCAGCTCCTCCTGCAGCAGCTTGATGCGGTGGGCCAGGCTGTTGATATGGGCAGAGGCCCCTGCCACCTCGTCGAGTAGTTTGTTCCCGGAGGTCGGCTTGATGTCCTGGCGCAGGTAGCCGATGGTGGTGCCCTTGCGCAGCGATATCTCGCCCGAGTCCGGGCTGATGTTGCCGGCTATTATCTCGAAGAGGGTGGTCTTGCCCGAGCCGTTAGGCCCGATGACGGCGATCCTTTCCCTCATGCCGACGTGGAAGCTGATGCCGCTGAAAAGCGGACGCATATTATAGGACTTGGATATATTGGAAACGCTAAGCATGTCGAATTGTCGCCACTAATTTTTTATCTCTTTAACCCGGCCCACCTGGCCGCTTTCCAGGCGCACCTTGATGCCGTGGGGATGGGAGGAGGATCTGGTCAGGATATCTTTAACTATGCCTTCGGTCAGCTTGCCGGAGCGCTGGTCTGCCTTCAGAGTAATTGAAACATGCGATCCCGGTCTGATGTCAGCGCGATTTGTGCCGTTCATAGTGATATATTAGCATATATAGATATTATCCGAACTCCATGTTAGCTCCCCCCATTTTGCCTGTCATTGCGAGTCCTTCCAAGAGATTCGCTTTTGGAAAGGAAGAAGCAATCTCATTCTATTCATACGATGTCCTAAATGTCGAGATTGCCGCGTCGTCCTTCCATGATTAATACTTCATGTAAGGACTCCTCGCAATGACATTGTTCTGGATCATCCGGTCGAGTCGTATGATGACATAGGTGGCACCCCCGGTTCCCTCGGTCCTTCCGCTTGAAAGTTCGTTACATGCATCCCGGCCCCGTATCGCTGTACGGGGTAGACTCCAGACGGAATTCATAACGGGCAACCGGACGGTTGATGCTGATCGTTAAAAGGGCAAGCACGGGGGCTTGTCCTGCAAGATGATGCAGCCGCTCATACTGCCGATTTTTGCTTTTATCGTAATAACTATGTAAGATTAAAAAAGTCTGTGATATTATATTGTAATTCTTTTTACCTGTAACGCGGGGTGCAAATGGAAGGGCAGTTGGGTCTGGTAGTACTGGTCATAGCTCTGGTTGCTGCGTTCATCGGCGGGATGATCGCCAAGCAGTTGCGTTTGCCTGTTATCGTAGGTTATCTGGTAGCCGGAATCGTCATCGGGCCGTACGGGGCCAAATTTGTCAGGGACACGGCGCAGATCGAGACCATGGCGGAGATCGGCGTTGCTCTATTGGTATTCGCTATAGGAATGGAGGTCTCCCTTAAGACGCTGCGAAAGGTGGGCTTAATTACTGCAGTGGGGAGCATGGCCCAGATAATTGTCACCATGCTGCTGGGTATGTGTATAGGGCTGGTCCTGGGGTGGCCGATACTCGAATCAATCATATTCGGATTCATAATCTCCTTTTCCAGCACAACCATCATGCTGAAGGTGCTTATAGACCGCGGTGAGCTTGACACAACTCACGGCCGCATAATGCTCGGTTTCAATATGATCCAGGACCTATGGCTGATTCCAATTATTGTGATCCTGCCTGTACTTAAAGAGGGGGACTGGACCGGGGCGCTGGGAATAGCCGTATTAAAAGCTGTGCTATTCCTGGGTGTCTTATTCTTGCTGGGATTGTGGGTGTTGCCGCGCATTCTAAAGCGCGTAGCGATGGTCCGGTCGCGCGAGCTTTTTCTGCTGGCGATATTCGGCCTGTGTATAGTAATAGCCTTTTTGTCAGATTACTTTGGTCTGTCCATAGTTCTGGGAGCGTTTGTGGCTGGCGTGCTCATAAGCGAGTCCGATTATGCCTATCAGGCTATAGCAGACGTTATTCCGCTGCGTGACTTATTCGCCACCATATTTTTTGTATCGTTAGGCATGTTGATCGATTTCCGCTTCTTTACGGATAACATAGTTCAGGTTCTTATGGTCGTGGCTGTAATAATAGTAGGCAAGTTCATCGTTTGCTCGATTGTTCCGAAACTTATGGGCTATAGTGCGAAGACGGCGTTATTAACCGGATCAGGCATGTTCCAGATGTCGGAATTCGGTTTTGTTCTTGCCGCAATTGCCTTGAGCGCCGGGGTTATATCTAAAACCGTCTACGATCTCGTTTTGCCGGTAGCGGCGATAACTCTGTTGTTGGCTCCGTTCGGCATGGGTACTATGTCAAAAATATACAGAAAATTAAGCCAGAATGAGAGGTTTTCCAAGATTCTGGCACGGCGCTCTGACCCCGATTTTACTCAGGGACCTAGATTGACAAATCACGTGGTCATATGCGGTGGCGGACGTGTGGGTAAGATACTGGTAGACGTCCTTGAAAAGAGGGGCTTCTCCAGGCTGGTGATAGATGAGGACCCCAGAGCTATAGCCGAACTCAGAGAACGGGGGATACACTGTATATACGGGGATGCCAGCAATCCTGACATACTTGCGCGCGCCATGCTGGATAAGGCCAAGGTGATGGTTATAACCATGAACGACCCGATTGCTATCGAGCTCGCCGTGAAGAATGCGCATGCCATCAATCCCAAGCTGGACATAGTAGCCCGCATTCAAGTCGATGAATCCGCTGATACGCTGCGGAAGATGGGCGTAACCGAGGTCGTGCGCCCAGACTTTGAGGCCGGGCTGGAGATGGTGCGCCACACGCTGCACCGCTACGGTCTCACCGGGGCCGAGATACAGTATATCCTTAATGTCCTGAGACAAGGGGGGTCTGAAGAGAAGTGAAGAAGGAACACTTCACCCGTTTCATCCTGGTGCGCCACGGGCAGACGGGCTGGAACAAGGACGAGCGCTTCCGCGGGCGGGCGGATATCGAGCTGGACGAGACCGGGCTGCAGCAGGCGCAGCTGGCCGCGGGGCGCATCATGGAGTGGGAGATATCGTCCGTTTACTCCAGCCCGCTGAAACGGGCGAGGAGCACGGCGCAGGCCATAGCGGAAAGGTTCGGATTGTCAGTCGTCACGCTGGATGGGCTTAACGATATGAACTTCGGGCAGTGGGAGGGGATGCTCGTCTCCGAGGTCAGGGAGAAGCATGCCAAACTGTTCAACGAGTGGCGGCTGCATCCGGAGAGCTTCTCCGTGCCCGGCGGGGAAAGCATGGATGATGTGAAGCGCAGGGTGGTGAAAACGGTCGACGAGCTGGCGCTGAAACACGAAGGCCAGACCATCGCGCTGGTTTCGCACCGCGTGGTGTGCAAGGTGCTGCTGTGCCACCTGCTGGGGCTGGACAACTCGCATTTCTGGAAGATAGCGCAGGATACAACGGCGGTAAACGCCTTCGAGATGTACGAAGTCATCGGCACCGGGGAGAAGAGGGCCACGGTTACGCTGGTGAACGATACGTGCCATCTGGGGAAGCAATGACGGTTGACGAGGTCATCGCTCTGTTGAGGAAGCAGCACGGCGCTCCGGCGCGAAGGGCGCGGTTAGACCCGCTATCGGAACTGATAGCAACGATATTGTCGCAGAACACTTCGGATGTGAACTCCGGTCGTGCCTTCGCGAATCTTGTATCGACCTTCGGGGCGTGGGATAAGGTCGCGGATGCCGACGTCGATAAGATATCGGAAGCTATCGCGGGAGGAGGACTGAACCGGGTCAAGGCGCCGCGCATAAAGACCATCTTGCAACGTGTCGATAAGGAGAAGGGCTCGCTCGACCTGGGGTTTCTCAAGAAGATGCCGCTGGCGGAGGCTCGTTCCTGGCTGGAGTCGCTGCCCGGCGTTGGGCCCAAGACGGCCGCCTGCGTGCTGCTGTTCTCGCTGGGGAGGCCGGCCCTTCCCGTCGATACGCATGTCTACCGTGTGGCGCAGCGTATCGGTTTAATCGATAAGAAAGTGTCGCCGGACAACGCACATCGCATACTGGGGAAGATGGTTAAGCCGGAAGACGTTTACGAGTTTCATATGAATATGGTGCGTCACGGCAGGAAGGTATGCCGCTCGCGGAGCCCGCTTTGCGGCGGGTGCCTGCTGAATAAGGGTTGTAAGTATGGAAAGAGAGCGCTTCGAAGAGCTGGTTGAGCAGGCCGTTGAGTCGCTGCCGCAGCAGTTCAAGGACAGGATAGAAAACGTAGCGGTTGTGGTACAATACTGGCCTACCGGCAGGCAGCTGCGCAGCGTGGGGCTGAGGCGGCGCGAGGAGCTGCTGGGGCTTTACGAAGGTGTGCCGCTGACGGCTTTCGGCAAGGAGCACGCGCTGGTGCCGCCGGACAAGATTTCTATATTCCAGAGGCCAATCGAGCTGGCCTATCGAACTGAAAGCCGCGTCGTGCGCGGGATTGAGGAGACGGTGCGGCACGAGATAGCGCATCATTTCGGCATCAGCGACCGGAGGCTCCAGGATATTGCGAGAGAGAAGCGTGAGGGGGATAATACACAGGGGACGGACGGAGGATAGCATGATAAAAGTTGGGATCATCAACGTAACCGGATATATCGGGATGGAGATCGCGAGATTGCTGCACGGGCACCCAGAGGTCGAACTGGCCTCGGTGACGGGGCGCAGCGCCGCGGGACAGAAGCTGGGGCATTTCCTGCCGCACCTGGCTGATATCGACTTGACCATCAAGGAGGAATTGGGGTTCGTGGACCTGGCCTTCTCCGCCCTGCCGCACAAGGACAGCGCCGCCGCCTGCGCCGCGGTTCTGGAGCGCGGCATAAAAGTTATCGATGTCAGCGCTGATTTCAGACTAAAGGAGGCGTCTCAGTACCGCGCGTGGTACGAGCACGAGCATCCGACACCCAAGTTGCTCAAGGAGGCTGTTTACGGTCTGGTGGAGCTCAATCGTAAGAACATCGCCTCGTGCCGCATCGTAGCCAATCCGGGATGCTACCCCACCAGCGCGATACTGGCGCTGGCTCCCGCGGTCAAGGCCGGCATCATCGATCCCGATATCATCATAGATTCCAAGTCGGGCGTGTCCGGCGCCGGACGCTCGCTGAGTTTCAAGACGCACTTCGCCGAGGTCGACGAGAGCGTATCGGCCTACTCCATCGAGGGGCATCGCCACCTGCCGGAGATAGTGCAGGAACTCAATACGCTCAATCCCAAGCTGTCCGTCAACGCGACATTCGTGCCGCATCTCATCCCGATGAACCGCGGCATACTGAGCACGTGCTACGCCAAGCTTGCGGACGTCAAAATCGATAAAAAGAAGATCGTCGATATATATAAAGACTTCTACAAGGGCGAGCGCTTCGTTAAGGTCGTGGACGCCCCGCCTCAGACCAAACAGACGCTGGGCACCAACTTCTGCCTGATACACCCCGTCGTCGACACGCGCACAGGACGACTCATCGTCGTCAGCTGCATCGACAACCTTATCAAAGGTGGCGCCGGCCAGGCGATACAGAACATGAACCTGATGCTGGGCTACCCCGAGTCCACGGCGCTGGAGACGCTGGCGCTGTACCCGTAGGCAATTCCGCCGCGCTGTGATAAAATACGAAAGGTCTGTTCCCGCGGACGCCCCCATCGTCTAGTGGCCTAGGACGCTAGCCTTTCAAGCTGGAAACAGGAGTTCAATTCTCCTTGGGGGTAGAATTTTCCTCAGCTAAGTCGCTGCAAGTGTATTTTGTATTGTTATTTTGAACAACAGCAGTTAGTTTAGCTTGACATACTCTTTCATCAGCATTAAAGTGTTAAAATCTTGTGTCACCCACAAAGTACTTCTCAAGAGGAGGTAGTCCAATGAAAGTCACACGAGCTTTAATGATATTGGCAATATGCACATTATTAGTAACGGGATTATCATGTGGTGATGAATCTGGTACCGGCCTACCAACTACTGTTACTGAGGGACAAGCAGACATAGAGGATGCTATCGCCGTTGTGATAGAAGACATACTCCCGAATGTCCCGGAGATTGAAGGTGGGCTTCCATATATGTGTCTCAAGCTGGATTCAATGCTTTCCGCAGGCACAATGATAGAGGAGGATTACGGCCAGAACCTAGAGTTTACCCTGGAAGAAGATTCGTACTTCTTCTATCTCGATCTTGAGCCGGGTGCCTTCTATGAGCACCCCGTACAGTATATAGTTGTTGATAAGTACGGCAATCATGAGGAATATGAGGCCAATTGGTGGCCTCGTATCAACGATTCGGTCCCTGAGGGATTAGTCAGGACTATTCCTGGTGATGATGACGTGGTTTCCTCAAATGTCGAGATAGAAGAGTCTTCAGGCATACCACTGGAATTCGATTTCCCCGTCCTTCCTTTACAAACATGCGAAGGGTTTATCGTGGTGCAGGGGCTTATGCCAGATGAGAGTCTTTTTACTCATTCTGTGGACGACTACGTGAATAGGCTCAACTTTTTCAATGCGTATAGGAGCTCGTGTTCTGAAATCAAGGGGCTGGTTCAAGATCAAGCTGACGATGTGCTTAATGAAATCGACAACATGGTAGCAAACAATCTAAATCCGATAACCATCTCAATAGTCGCGCATGGCGGGGACAGTTGTGTATGGCTGGGTGGTCAGAGAATATGGGACAGGGATTTTAGAAGCAAGATGGCGGAATACCCTGATACTGCTTTCAACCTCATGCTCACATCATGCCACAGCGGGAGCTTCATAGATGTGCTTCAAACGCTCGACAACGTATGTGTTATAAGTACAGCTTGTCGTGCTGAAGAGTTGGCCCGTCCCGACTGGGACAACAAATATGGACAGACTGATTTCAACCCATCAGATATTGGGGGGGAGTGGATGAGTTCCCTCATAGAGGCGATGTGGGACATAGCAGGAGATAGTGACACATTCGATCAAATAGTCTCTGTGGCCAGGATAAATGGTGTATCTACGACATGTGTCCTAATATGCGAGGGGCATTATGGCGCCCTGGGAGGCATTTCAGGATTCGGCCTAACTCAAAATTTAGACCTTGCCAGTCGTCTGGGGAAGGAAACGCCTCAACTCTACTGCGCTTGGGAAAACTCAAAGTAGACAGCTTAGCAGAGAAGCCTTGTGGTATAAAAGGGGGCTACCCATTATCGATTAGTCCCCTTTCTTTGTAGCCAGCAGTAACTCCTAGTTTACCTCAACGTCCGGAACTCTGAAATAGACTGAAATTTGAACATTCGAACCTCTACCTCTTGGGGGTACCAAAGTGTTTTTTAAGATTGAGTCAGCTTTAAATTCGTGGTTTAGTTATGTAATGTAATATAACTATATGTAAGTATAGTAGATGCATATATAGCAATAACATCAGGCATTAAGGCTAGTATTCGTTACTCTTTTTCCTCTTTGTCGTGTAAGTGAGAATATAATAATCAAACGTTGACAATAGTCGTCACCCTGCACTAATATGACCTCGATATTTCCAGTTACGAGGTAGGGCTAGTGAAGTATAAACATACTCAAATATTTCTAGGTTTGATAGTAGTGTTAGCCTTGGCCGCCGGCATCGGCATCAGTTGCGGCGGTTCGTCAACCAATCTGAGAGATGATAGCACAATGACAGAGTCGATAGAGCTAATCGAAGCTACAAATAATATCGAAGAGGCATTTATAAGCTCCGATATCCAGGCACTACAGAATTACATCGACCCCGACACCTTCGAATTCTACGAAACGGCAATAACCGAGAATTCGCAACTATTACCCGGCTTCCAGGTAATCTTCGGAACTCGGCAACTCGTTGCCATCGACGCTATACGTGCCGTATACGAAGTGACCTACGAAAATAAGAAATACGAGATTACCATGACGCTAGGTGAAGATGGCATTTGGAGACTGAAGGATTTCTAGTGGTAAAAACCTTAATGAAAAAATTGATGCATATATTAATAATCGTATCGCTCCTGATACCGATCTGCTCCAGTTTGATCTCTTCTTCTAATGTCTATGGTTACAATAACGTATCCGCCCATCGTACATTCAACGCAGTGATCGTGGACAAATTCATCGAACGAGCGGCTTCCTTCACCCAATTTGAAAACTACACATTCTCAATGAACTACATGGATCTCAGGGGTCCGTCTATTACCGCCGCGGGCTACTGGGATGCAACCACGCAAGAGAGGGAACTCACTGCCCGCGAATGGATCATCGAAGGCGGCTATTCCGCAGATGAACCAGAGATCCCCGCATCCTATCGCCATTTCTACGACCCGTTGGGACTGAATGGCGGCCAGCTGGCTCTTTCAGACTTGAATTTTGCATCGGCTGCGATGGACAATCCTGTTGATGCTATAACCTGGCACTTCTCCGGCATTGATGTGAATGGTAATAATGCTTGGTCTTGGGAAAATGGAAAGTTGTACATGGAAATCGCGCTTGAATCAAGCAATGAGAAGACGCGTAACAATAACCTCGCGATGGCTTTCCGTTGTCTGGGCGAAGTTCTGCATAACACCGCCGATATGGGCTGCCCGCCCCACGTTCGCAATGACGCCCATGGAGGTTATACCGGCGTCGGCGGTTCAGACCCCTACGAATCCGGATTCAATCCCGCATGGGTGGCGCAATATGCCGGGGACAGTTGCGATCCATACCTCAAGGCCGAATTCGAAAACGCCGATCAAGCCATAGACATCAATAGAGCGCTGGCCGAGTTCACTAACGAGTATTTCTTCTCAGATGAAACTATCTCGGGAAACGGTTACAGTTCCCGCAACGAAATGCAAGACTATCCCGCTCCAAAGTTGGATAACCTTATTTACGATGAAGTTTCATCCAATTATGTCTACGCCTTCCCGAGCGGGCGACGAGTACAATTGTGCACCCACAAATCCGTTTTCATGGATTACATATACGGAGAGCAATACCCTGGCTACCCGCGCATCACACTTGAAAACGTCCAGTCACAAGCAAGCGAGCTCGTCCCCACTATCGTTGAAGCCGGGGTACATGTGGTGAAGAATTTCATACCCGTATTTGAGGTAACCCTGCAGTTGGACCAGTCAAAAAAGGAGCTGAGTGGCCAGATCATTCATATCACCACCGCTGAATACCCCGTTGCCATCAAATACAACGGCCTCGTGGAATTTTTTATCGACAATAGCCTTACGAATATTGAAACACAAGCAGCCAACGGATACTTCTCGATCATTGTGCCCGATCTCAAGGGAGGCGAGGAAATCGCAGCATGTTTTTCCTTCGGAGGTATCTTGGTCATGTCACCGGAGATAACGGCTGCGATGCCGATTACCACCCCAACTCCCACTCCGACTACCGCTCAGAGCGGCACCTGCGCTGACACTGCTTGCGACCAATCCAAGATTGGCAATGGGGAGTGCGATTATTATTGCGACAATACACCCTGCAATCGAGACGGAGGGGACTGTTGCGGCTACCATTGTGACCGCAGATGGATCGGCGATGGCGTGTGCGACACAGGTTGCATGTATGCAGACTGTCAATATGACGGAGGCGACTGTGACGAAATTTGCGATGATGTAGTCCCAGGGTGCTTGAGTAAATCCGGGGACGGCCAGTGCGACAGCGACTGCAATTACGCCGAATGCGGCTATGACGGCGGCGACTGCTCCGCGACCCCAACTACAACCACCTCTCCGACTGCCACTGCGGCTCCCACCACTCAGGCCGGCAACTGCGATTCCAGTTGTCCCAGCTACATGATCGGCGATCATGTGTGCGATTGGTTTTGCTTCAATGCAGGCTGCCAATATGACGGAGGCGATTGTGACTATTATTGCGAAGAGACTCACTGGAGGTGCCAGAGTCAGTGGCTCGGGGATGGCAAGTGCGACAGCGACTGCAATTACGCTGAATGCGGCTACGACGAAGGCGACTGCAATTGATGCAGGTTTGGTTGCTAATAGGTCCGTTACGTCCTTAGCTATTTCCTGTCTCACTTGCTATAGATGAAGAGGTTGAATTCTACCTCGTATCTGTTAGATCACTCGTTCGAACCTCCGCCGCTTGGGTGTAGAATTTTCCCTAGCTAATTCACTCGCGACTTCTGTACTTTGCACAAATATAGTAATGATTAAGAATCCGGTATTATGCCCAAATTGCCAGGGAACAGGCGAGATCAGGCGGAAAGGACCTTCCGCTTCTGAGAGGGGCCTTCCGCCCGTATACGGCGTGCGCCAGACCGACCAGTGTCCGGTGTGTAATGGTAGCGGGTATGTGGAAGGAGACTAAGAAATCCGCTGACAAGATTTGACACTAGGTATTACTCGATTTATAATGCAGAATCATTTTAAAGAGGAGGGTAGACATGAAGAACAAGGATACCATGTGGATTGTAAAAATAATTCTTTGCATATTTCTACCGCCGGTAGCGGCATTCTTACAGGTCGGACTCTCTCTACATTTCTGGATTAATCTCGTCTTGTGCTTCTTGCTGGTTTGGTTAGGCGGCATTATCCATGCGCTTTGGTTGGTATTGACCGACAAAAAATAGAGGCCAGCGGCGACCAGATCATCACCTTGGATATGGCCGACGGGCCGGTCTCCCTTACAAACGGAGAGAATACAGGCACGTCCGTCACCAAAAATGGCTCCGGCGGGAGAAGTATGGCAGGCTGTCCCCGCTGATATAACTTAATAAATACTCAACTCTGGTATTAGAGTATTCCCGTATGGTCTGAACGTTCGAGCCTCTCACACTTGGGGGTACCACAATACAATAGCCTCTGTTGTAACGGTAATAAATAAAAAGCCAAGGATCAATACAGCTATTGCTATATCTGTCTGCCAATACTGGCGCCGGCTGCAATAGCGTCCATCGCCTTCAGTGGCCGCTCGGCATCGCCGATCACATGGATTTCAGGTACTCTATCTTTGACTTCATTAGCCAGTTCATTGACCGAAACCATACCCATAGCTAAGATAATCGTGTCCATGCCGCCTATGTTCTCACGGCGTCCGTTGCGTTCTACGATGACTCCATCGCCGGTGAACTCCACAATCGTCGCGGATGTTAAGACGGTCACGTGTGTTTCGCTCAGCTTGCGGTTCAGCGCCTCTCTAGGAACCGTAATCAGATCGGCAGCTACTTCCGGCAGCATCTCTACAATAGTGACATTCTTGCCCAACGCATCCAGGAACAGAGCGGTCTCACAACCTACGAGCCCGCCTCCGGCCACCAGCACCTTCTGTCCGGCTGCGCCCTTCCCTGTCAGGACATCCGCGGCTGTCACCACGTTCTTCTGCTCCACGCCGGGCAGCTTCGGAATAAAAGGACGGCTGCCTGTGGCAATCACCAGAACATCCGGTCTGTCCTCAGTCACCTTCGTAGCGGTCAGAGGCTGTCCCAGGACAACCTTCACTCCCGTCTTATGCAACTGGTTCTCCATGTGATTGAGGTATTGGGATATATCTTGTTTCGACGGGGGTAGAGATGCTGTATGGAATTGTCCGCCCAGATGATCATCTTTCTCATAGAGTGTGACATTGTGCCCCCGCAGGGCAGCTGTTCTGGCGGCTTCCATGCCTGCCGGGCCGCCGCCGACTACCAATACCTTTCTTGACCGCGATGCGGTTTTGAGTTCCATCTCGCGTTCACGGCCGGCCTCCGGGTTCACCAGGCAGGAGAACGGGAAACCGACGCTGAGAGCGCCTATGCAGCCCTGGTTGCAGGCGATGCACGGTCTGATGTCATTCCAGTCTCCTTCTCTCAGCTTGTTGGGCAACTCAGGATCGGCTATCAAGCCGCGCCCGATGGCTATCAGGTCCGCCTGTCCCCGGGCCAGCACCGATTCGGCTAAGACTGGATCATTAAGACGGCCTGCTACGATTACCGGCACGTTAACAGCGGCTTTCACCTGCGCCGCAGCCTCTGCATTGAGGCCTTTGGGCAGACTCATCGATGGAACTGTGTAATATATAGTGAAATGCATGCCTGTAGTGATGCTGAGGCAATCGGACCCCGCCCTTTCCAGATACGGTGCCATGGCCGCCGATTCCAGCACGCCGCGCCCGCCGGGAACCCTCTCATCAGCGCTGAGGCGGAAGATGATCGGGAAATCGGGGCCTACGCTCTTTCGTACCGAACTCAGTACCTCCATCGGGAAGCGAAGCCTTCCCATTAGATCGCCGCCGTACTTGTCGCTGCGGCGGTTCGAATAGGCTGACATGAACTGGGCGATGAGATATCCGTGGCCTCCGTGTATCTCTACCGCATCGAATCCCGCAGCCTTGGCCCGGCCTGCCGCGGCGCCGAAGGCCTGCGCCAGCTCTTCAATTTCGCTGATAGTGAGCGCTCTGGGCGTTGCGCCCCCCGGATGCGGGATAGCTGATGGAGCCAGGGGTGGTTGGGATTGGTCCAACATGATCATTGCGCGGCCGCTGTGCTGAAGCTGCACGCAAACTTTGGCGCCGGCGGTATGTATGCTGTCGGTAAAACGCCTGAGACCGGGGATGAATCTATCATCGTAGATAGCGGTAAATCCTCTGTCTCCCAGGGGGAGATTGTGTGTGTAAGGATGCACGTCAACGGTTTCCGCTATGATCAGGGCTGCGCCCCCTCTAGCCCTGGCGGTATAGTATTCGATAAATTTATCACTGACCGTGCCGTCGGAATTTCCCATGATGGTGGTCATAGCGGGCATAACGATACGGTTCTTTAATTCCATATGATTTATCTTTACCGGTCTGAAGAGTTCTCTCAACATAGCTTGTTGTCCGTTCATCTTACACCTCAACCCGATTGCGGTATCCATCATTATACCAAGTTCTACGTCAATTTGATCTTTAACCTCATCAATTATTCACCTCTCATACGTTAGACATAGTTCAAACGTTCGAACTCGCGTCACTTGGGGGTACCAAAGTGTTGCTTGCGTATGAGTTAGCTTCAGATTTACGGTTGTCGTGCTTGACAAATAATACCCTCAACATTAGAGTATTCCTACCTGCTTATCAAGAAATGGGTAACTTGAGTCTATGTAAGTGTAAAGCTACCGGGGGCAGGTCAAATCGTCTGATTAAAAATCATTAGAGAAGCCAGAAGATCTTCATCGACGCAATTGTAATTTCCATTAATAAGAAACCTTGAGGGGTGACAATGGACAAGCAAACATATGTCGGCGATACCATGTGCTCTTTTATGCATTCGGAAGTAAAAGGGTTCGATTCTCTGGCTGAGCTTGCCCTGGATATGCGATGGTCCTGGAGCCATTACGGCGACAGGGTCTGGAGAGAACTTGATTCGGAACTGTGGAGACTGACGCAAAATCCATGGGCTGTTTTACAGGCGGTTTCGCGGGATAAACTTGAAAATCTGTTCGCTACGACCGAATTTCGCAAAGAAGTGGCCGAGCTTTTAGAACTCAAACGCCGCAAGTCGGAGGAGCCCGAGTGGTTTCAGCAGAATCATCAGAAATCTCCTTTGACCTGTGTAGCTTATTTCTGCATGGAATTCATGCTTAGCGAAGCCCTGCCCATATATTCGGGCGGACTTGGTAATGTGGCCGGCGATCAGCTAAAAGCGGCCAGCGACCTGGGCGTGCCCGTTGTCGGTGTAGGGCTGCTCTATCAGCAAGGCTATTTTCGACAGGTTATCGACAAAGATGGGGCGCAACAGGCTCTCTTCCCCTATAACGACCCCGGACAGTTGCCGATCGTACCTTTGCGAAAACCGGACGGGGAGTGGTTGCGGCTGGAAGTTAAGCTGCCGGGTTATTCGGTGTGGCTGCGTGCCTGGCAGGTACAGGTCGGCAGGGTGAAACTTTTCCTGCTGGACACCAATGACGCCGCTAATTACCCGGCTCATAGGGGAATTACTAGTGAGCTTTACGGGGGCGGGTCGGAGTTGCGGCTTAAACAGGAGCTTATGCTCGGGATCGGAGGATGGCGGTTGCTCCGTGCGCTTGGCATCCATCCGGAGGTCTGCCACCTGAACGAAGGGCATGCCGCCTTCGCTGTGCTGGAACGCGCCAGAAATTTCATGGAAGATACAGGCCAGCCTTTTGAAGTAGCATTGGCTGCCACGCGGGCCGGTAATCTATTCACCACTCACACACCGGTAGCTGCCGGATTTGACCGTTTCGCTCCGGGTCTTATCGATCAATACCTCGGCTGGTATGCCCAGGAAAGGCTCGGTATCTCAACCAGAGATTTGCTTGCGCTCGGCAGACGGAACCCCGATGACTTATCGGAACCGTTCAATATGGCTTATCTGGCTATGCGGGGCAGCGGCTCGGTAAACGGCGTAAGCCGCTTGCATGGAAAGGTGAGCCGTCGTATCTTTGCGCCTCTGTTCCCCCGCTGGCCGGTGGAAGAAGTGCCCGTCGGTCACGTTACAAACGGGGTCCACACGTCTACATGGGATTCGCCCGAGGCCGACGATCTCTGGACCGAGGCCTGTGGAAAAGATCGCTGGCTGGGGACGATGGATAACGTGGGCGAGAATATCCGCCGCATCTCCGATGCCAGGATATGGCAATTCCGCGCCGAGGTGCGCAGTGCGCTTGTTGAATATGCCCGTGAACGGCTGACGCGGCAGATCACTAAGACGGGCGCGTCGTCCGATATCATTGATTATATAAAGCACCTGTTTGACCCGAATGCATTGACGCTTGGTTTCGCGCGCCGATTTGCAACATACAAGAGGCCGAATCTGCTATTGCGTGATCCGCAGAGGCTGATCCGCTTGCTGTCCGATCCTCAACGCCCTGTTCAACTAATTATCGCCGGCAAGGCCCATCCCAAGGATCAGGCGGGACAGGACATGATTCGGGAATGGACTCGCTTCATACGTCAGCCCGAGGTGCGCCGGCATGCGGTATTTCTTTCCGATTACGATATGCATTTGACCGAGAATCTGGTGCAGGGTGTAGATGTCTGGATCAACACGCCGCAGTATCTATGGGAGGCCAGCGGAACCAGCGGCATGAAGGTTCTTGTGAACGGAGGCCTTAATCTGTCCGAGCTGGATGGCTGGTGGGCCGAGGCCTACACGCCGGAGGTGGGGTGGGCGTTGGGAGGCAGCGCCGAGCCCGGCGAAGGGCTCGATAGTGATGCCGTAGAGGCTGAAGCGCTCTATAACCTGCTGGAGCGGGAGGTTATCCCTGAGTTCTATACGAGAGACAAGAACGGCATCCCCACAAGGTGGGTCCACAGGATACGGGAAAGCATGGCACGGCTGACACCTCAATTCTCCGCAAATCGCTCGGTGCGCGAATACACCGAGCAGCATTACCTCCCATCTGCGGCATCCTATCGTGCGCGGGCGGCGCGCAAAGGCGCGGCGGGCAGTCATATAGTTAGCTGGCGGCGTTCGCTGGAAGAAGAATGGGACGAGATGCGCTTCGGCGATGTGAAGGTGGAAACCAGAGGCAAACAGCATATTATTGAGGTTCAGGTCTATCTCAACAACATCGATCCGAATGCAGTTCGAGTGGAGCTTTATGCGGATGGGCCAAACGGCGGCAGTCCGATATTGCAGGAGATGAAGCAAAGCCGACAGTTGGTGGGTAACGTCGGAGGTTACATCTACACTGCAGCGGTATCAGCTACCCGGCCTGCGTCAGATTATACGGCGAGGGTGATACCAAAATATGATGGAGTCGGTATCCCTCTGGAAGCAGTTCAAATACTGTGGCAGAGATGATTGACGGGGCGGCGATAAGAGATATCAAAGGTCGCGAATATAGTATCGCGCATGCTTAGACTGGGGTTGCCTAAAGTTCATATTAATAATTACTTCTGAACGTTTAACTCACCGTTAATCGGATGTACCAGCTATCGTTTCATCTTATGTTCTCGAAGACCCGGCGGTACCTTTCTTTACGGCGTTTAATTACGTTGCCTTTATGATATCGAGTGTTAGGTGTATAATTTCCGGGACAATATCGTGTATGAAGTCGTATAAGACGGAGTGGCCTCTTAATGTTTTATGATATAAAGGTTGGAAGCGGACTAAAAATATGTTTAATGAACTTATAAATAATAACATATTGATCGCTCCATTGCTTTGCTGGGCTGTTGCGCAACTGTGTAAAGTAATTTTGTTTCTGTTGAAAAATAAGAAGCTTGACCTGCGGTATCTGGTGAGCGGCGGCGGCATGCCGAGCTCTCATTCCGCGCTAGTCGCCGGGTTGGCTACCGCCGTGGCGCTTGTCGAGGGTGTCGATTCGGTTGCGTTCGGGATTTGTGTGGTGCTGGCATTCATCGTTATGTACGATGCCGCAACGGTGAGACACTCGGTCGGACAACAAGCGGTTGTTCTGAATCGAGTCATTAAAGAAATACAGGAAAGGCGGCCCGTTAAGGAGCTGGGCCGTGAGCTGAAAGAACTGATAGGACACTCTCCCCTGCAGGTCTTTGTGGGCGGATTTCTGGGCATCAGCATATCATTGTTATGGATTAAAGTTGCCGCAGGATAGAGCAGGTCGGGTGGCGATTAAATGCTGGGCAGGGCTACAGCTATCAATACCGCGATAACAATAATCGTCAATACGATAACGACAAACTGCCACGAGGAAAGGAAGCTTTTTAAAACCGCCTTGGCGGCATCCAGCATGCGCGCGCGTGCTTCTTCTTCTTCCGCCGCCGCTTTTTCAATCATCTCAGCCGTTTGTTTACTGAGATCGTCGACTTTGTCGGCTACACCCACAGCTTGCGCAATCTTGCTCTCGATATCCTGAGCTATCCTGGCTGCTTCAGCGGCGGCCCGTTTTGCCTCTTCCATAGCTTTGGAAGCCCGGTTCGCTTCCTCTTGCGCTGCCAGCAGCGCGGCCTCCGCTGCTTTCCTGGCCTCGTCTGAATAAAGGCCTGCTTCCCCGATTTTGGCTATGGCTTCTTTGGAGGAAGCATCAAAATCTTTCGCTTTAGCTGTTATATCCTCTCCGGTAGACTTGGCTTCATCCACGTATGAACCTGCCAGAAGTGCTGCCTGTTCAGCTTCAGTCAGAGCTTTTGAAGCGCGGTCCGCTTCCATCCGAGCTGCCAGCAACGCGGCCTCTGCAGCTATCCTGGCTTCATCTGAAGCGCGGCTTGCTTCTCCCGCTTTGGCTAGGGCTTCTTTGGAGGATTCGTCAAAATTATTTGATGCCGCGAGGACATCCTCTACAGCGGCTTTGGCCTCATTCGCATGTGATCCGGCGTCAAGGGCGGCCTGTTTTGCGGCCTCCGCGGACTTTCCCGCGTCTCTAGCCGCTTGTTCAGCCATACGAAGGTCATTTGCTATAATGGTAAGGCTTTCATCAAGATCGTCCAGGATTGCCGGAAGCGTCTTGGCTGCTATCTTACGTGTGCCTTTCCGAGTCAACTCTTTGGTTTCTTCCTCGGATATGTCGTTTTGCTCCTGATGTTTCAAAGTATTGGTATCGGTATTCTCTACCATTATCGTCTCCTTTTAATAAAATTATTGGCCACAAGGCAGATATAGAGTTAATTTAGATAAAAACATTAAGAACACTACAATCGTCGTGTCAGTCTCGGAACGATTTTCGAAACAATCTCTACTTTCCAGTTCCCCTGATTTAATAGAAATGCTCGGTGCAGACATATATTTTATGTATAGATAATTAGAAAGTCAACTGATATGCACCTAAACCGGGCATAATCGATAAATTTTAGGTTTATCAATGAAATAATGGTCAAGTTGAATATAGAGGCATGGATGGAGGAGTGCGGAGGAAGCTTGTTTAGAGGTGAAGATTAGGGTGACGATACCATATCGGCACCTGTTTATAGCGCTGGTATCAGGTTGAAATCAAGGCAATACCCATCGCGGCTTTATGTCAGCTATCTCCCGGTAGACTTCATTGAAGTCGAGGCTGTAGTCAAAGTCTTCCTTTGCCTGGTATCTCATATGTCCCTGTATCTCAAGATGGCGTATAACTATCAGTTCTTCTTCTTCATGAGATGCCCGAACCAGCGGAATTCCTGAAGGGCTCCAGATGCCGCTTTCGCCGCAGAAGCGTCCTCCGGTTTTATCAAAAACGCCCACGCAATTAGCTCCTATGCTCCAAACCTGGTTGTGGGCAGCCAGCGCTGAGTGCATCAACCTCCAGATGAATTGGTAGTAGTTATCTATCTGCAGGTTAAGTAAGGGGTAATTGCGAATCGCTTCCATCCGCCAGGCGGACGGAACAATGATGACATCTACACCGTCGTCAAAAGCATATCTTCTCCCCAATCCCACAAAGCACAGGTCATAGCACATCATTATTCCTATCTTGCCCCACCGCGTATCCAGCACCAGTCTTCTGCCGTTTCCTCTATGGAAAAACACTTTTTCCATAGGAGTCAAGAAAATCTTATCATAGAATGTACTGTTGTAATCAGAATTAGCTGTCATCACGTATGTGCTGTCGTATATCTCGTCGCGGTGTGTACCCATCCTGACATTGCTGAAAAAAACCATCTTCAGTCCGTCGCCGCGGTCAACGAGCCCGGCCTTTATGTTGTCCAGCACCCTTTTTACCTTCGGCCGGCGGTTACTACCGGCCTTCAATTGATCCAGAACTTCTGTTTTATTATCGGTTTTCCAGATATAGCCGGAGATGCAAAGCTCCGGTAAGACGAGGATATCCACATTTTCTTCGTGGGCTGCCTGTACGATAATCTCCATGCGCGAGAGGTTGTATCCGATATCATGCGTGGAATTTATATTGGCTATCATGAACGTGGGACAACCTTCATATTCGGAAAATGCCACATCCGTTATCTTGTAACCTCTGATAAATTCGGCAGACAGAGCATCGCTCTGTTTTGCGCTTGACCATGTGTTCAGTTCGATTTCTCTTTGCTCGTTATTCATAGATGCCTTTTATATCCAACGTGCTTATATACGGAGAAACTTTTAGTAGCTTTGGGGAGATTATGGAAAGTCAACACCTTTCTGATTGGCTTCACTTACTCCGTATCAGGATAATACCCCGTGCCGATGAAATAGCCAGTGCCGGGTATCGTCTCAACGTATCCCACCTTCTCCTGTTCCTGCTGCGTCTCAGGATGCGGCCAGTAATATGTGACGAATCCGCTCCCGTCCTGCGCCGCCGTCGAAAGTTCGCGGATGACATAGAGCCCTCTCATGTCCTGATAATCGGAGAGGTTCTGTCCGGGCAGGGTTTTGTCCACGGCGTGCGCTATGTTGACGCAGTCGAAATTGTAGACATAGAAATATCCCGACGCATCATCGAAAAACCGTATGGGATCAATGAACTCGCGGATGGTCTCGATCTGCTGAGTTTCATCCATGCCCTCCAAGATTTCTCCCAGCCCCGCCGCAGCTACATGAACCGCCGCTACCGCTACCCTGCTGTTGCTTTCCTCCTGTGTCAAAGCATCATCTCCCGCATTGCCGCAGGATGATAGGGAAAGCGTCATTAGAACTAGAAAAGCGACAGAGGATAAATACAGCTTTTGATTGGGTTTTAATCTCATATTCAAGTCCTCCGAAACTATCGAAATCGATTGTAATACCTTGGGCGGGAAATTTCAAAGTCGTAAGCCAAGAGCTTATCGCCGTTAATAACTTGTAATATAGTTGATTATCAAATGATCGTCGACGCTGGATTTGAGCGAGTGGCCCTGAGGAGATGTCGACGTTTATACCAATGGCTTGCAGGCGCGACCTGCTTGCCTGGTTCGCTGAAAAGCTCAGCCCGAAATCGAACTTCACAGGTTTTCGGTCTATTGCCTCTGTCTGGATCACACCTTCACTCACGATAAGGCGACGCGTGATTTCGGTTACCAGCCCAGATATTCCGCTGACGGAGCGTTCAGGATAACGCTCGACTGGATTAAGACACAGAAGTTCTGACGGAGTCCATTGCGTTTAAGGTCATCATTTGCGGACCAGCGCGATTGTGGATCGTTTCGCTGCATGCAGTTGCAACACTGTTGTCCGATACGTTTGTCTTGACAAAAGGCCGCCATAATGTAAAACTGTTAAAATTTATCGAGCCGATATTTTAAAGGTGACACGATGACAGTAAAGATTGTGACTGACAGCACCGCTGATCTGCCGCCCGACGTTGCCGGAGAGCTGGGCATAACGGAGGTCCCGCTATATGTGAAGTTTGGGGACGACGTCTACCGCGATCGTATTGATATCAGCTCCGATGAGTTGTTCTCCCGCCTGGGAAGCGATCCTATCCTGCCCACAACATTGCCGCCCACGCCGCAGGATTTCGCTGATGCCTACCGCACAGCATCAAAGGATGCTGACGCCATCGTTTCTATCCATATCTCAAGCAAAATGAGTGAAACCTGCGAGAATGCGATGAAGGGCAGGGATATCGCCAACGTCGGTTGTCCCGTTGAGGTTGTTGATTCTCTGTGGGTATCGGCCGCGCTGGGCATGTTAGTTACGGATGCCGCCAGAGGCGCAATAGCGGGAAAGAAATACGATGATATAGTCTCTTCGGTGAAGGATAACATTCCCAAGATTGATTACTTAGGGATATTCGATAACCTTGATTATCTTAACCGGGGTGGCCGCATAGGCAAGGCTAAAGCTTTTTTAGGCACAGTGATGGGGGTCAAGCTTTTGTTGACTATCGGTGATGGCGAATTTCTGCCCTTCGACAGGGTTTACAGCTATAACAAAGCCCTTGACAGACTCCGTCAATTCGTTGTAACAGCTGGAAAGCTTAAGGAGATCGCGGTTGTCCACAGCGCCGTGCCGGATGACGCCGAGCTGCTGGCGGGCAGGATAAAATCGATCCTGCACAGAGAGCCTGTGCCTATAAATATCGTGAATATGGGGCCCGTGTTAGGGGTGCATGTTGGGCCGGGGACTCTGGGCGCGGTTATTCGCCTGAAGACGCTTGATCAGTTGTGAGAGGGCTATTAGTGCGTGCTGACATTAGGACGGGTAAATTCGAGTATATGAGTTAAGATATCGCACAGTAATTTTAATGTCAGAATTAGCCTTCTGATACGGCAAGCCTCTTCCCTTTCACATCGGTGTTCAGGTTGACAAAGCAGCACCGCAAAATGTAATCTGTCTTAATCGCGCTTATTTAAAGCAGCGGCTGACCAATGAGAGGGAGGATTCACTGATGATTATCTGTCCGAATTGCCAGGGAAGAGGGGAGATAGAAGGGCCCAAGCACCTGCCTCTTAATGAGTGGAAGCCTAAGCAATGTCCCACCTGCGGCGGGTCTGGTATGGCCGACGACCGTTTCAGGAACCGCGGCATCTGTCCCGGATGTCAGGGATGGGGGCAAGACCCGGATCACAACAGGGGCTATACCTGCTGGAAGTGCAAAGGGGACGGGTTGTGCTCCGACGCGAGGGCGGGGTTTTAAAACCCGAACCCCATGTTAGTTCCCCGTACATTGGATATCGGGTAGCGGCAACCGGTCGGCCGCCTTCATGTGATATTCCCTTCAACAGGCTCTGAGCAGTCTCTAAAACTACGATAGGAGATTAATCTTCCGCAGCGCTTTCTCTGTGGTATGTCTCGCTTTTACATGACTATAGTGGCGCCGACAGATCTCCGCTCGATAATCTCCTAGCGCGGCAGGACGAGCTGGGGCATGAACTTAACGTTCTTCTTTAAATCTTCCAGAACCAGGTTATATAAATTCTTAAACTGGCTCGCGGTGAGGGTTTCGGTCAACGCTTTGTTTTCCACCTGACGGCACTTCGGGCATTCGACGGTCATTATCAGCATCCTGCTCCTCGGGTCCTTGCTGGATGTATCCGGCCTGATTTTGAGCACGGAGACGAATCCTGCCAGGTGGCAGCGTGCACAGGTTATCCTCTTGATGAAAAGGAAACGCTCCTTTAGAGTGCTGATGCAGGTAGATGTCAGTAGCCACGTTCCCAGCGGCGTCAGCAGCAGCCTGGATCCGCTGTCGATGACCAGATGTGTGTCTTTAAGCTCGGCGATCCAATCCATGTAGGCGCTATTGTCGGAACGGTCCGGCACCTTCTGTCCCATAGCGCTTAGTCTGCTCTGGCGTTCGCGGATGTTCTCGACGAGCTCGCTCACCGTTACAGCTCCCTGACTCAATATATCGAGAATCATCTTCCGTTCTTGCCATTCTTGATTAAGTGCCTGTTTGTTTTCCTTCATTCAAGTCGTCTCCCGTTAATCTTAAGCAGATTAGATGCTTCCGTATTTCGTCGTTTAATCAAGGATACTTGTTACTTTAGCGATTATATAGAAGGAGATGGCGTTGTTCAAGGGAGGTCCTTGTCGAGTAATCATCTCAAGGTATTGCGCCTTGTTGCTGTTCGGGGTAGAGTTATTATGAGTTAAACCGATGCCAGATGGAGGTGTCCCATACATATCTCCCATATCGGCCTGACGAACTTCCGCAACTACCGGATCCTTGATCTGGACCTCCCGGCTAATCTAATCGTGTTCCAGGGCGACAACGCCCAGGGTAAGACTAACCTCCTTGAGTCTATGTACATGATGGTCGCAACCAAGTCGCATCGAGCGACGACCGACCGCGAGCTGGTCAACTGGGGATGTCTGGACAGCGATATCGCCGCCGCCCGCGTCACGGCGCAGGTCGAGACCAGGGCCGGTGAAACGAAAGTCGAGATAGCCATTATCGTTACGCAATCGAACGAAGGTCCCCAGTTTAAAAAGAAGCTTAAGATAAACGGCGTGCCGCGGCGGGCCATAGAAGTCGTGGGACATATCGCGGCGGTGCTCTTCACCTCGCAAGATATAGAGCTTATCTACGGAACGCCTTCAAAGCGCAGGCGATATCTCGATATGGCGAGTTCTCAGGTAGATCCGAAGTATCTGCACGCCCTGCAGCTTTATGGCAAGGTTCTGCTCCAGCGCAACCATCTGCTCAAGCTAATCGCCGAGCGCCGCGCCGACGAGGGGCAGCTTGAGTTCTGGGACGGCGAGATGATACGGCACGGCGCAATTATCATCGAGCAGCGGATACATCTGATCGCCGAGCTCAACCGGCTGGCCCCGCCCATCCATAGCCGCATCAGCTCCGGTGAGGAGCTTCAGATCAACTATCTCCCCAGCGTCGGCATTGAAGGCTTCCGCAAGCGGCTGCAGGAGGTGCGTAAAAGGGAGATAGCGCAGCGCATGAGCGTGGTCGGCCCGCACCGCGACGACATGTCGTTTACGGTCAACGGCAACGATGTAAACACATACGGATCGAGGGGGCAGCAGCGCACCGTCGCCCTCTCGCTCAAGCTGGCCGAGGCGGGCTATCTGCGTTCCAGGCTGAACGACGAGCCCGTCATACTGCTGGACGATGTGCTCTCCGAGCTGGATGCGACCAGGCGGCATCAGCTTCTGGAAGCCGTATCGTCATATAATCAGGTCGTCATCACTACAACGGATATAGACTATTTCGAGCCGGGATTCCTGGAAAACGCGGCGCGTTTCATGGTCAACGACGGAACAGTTGTTCGAATATAATAATCGAACTCTCCCTAACCCTCTCTTTAACAAAGAGAGGGAAACGATAAAAGGATGGGATGAATGCATAAAATAGGTTTGGCACTGGGCGGCGGCGGCGCACGCGGTCTCGCGCATATCTCCGTTCTGGAGGTCCTTGACGAATTGGATATCAAGCCAAGCGTCATCGCAGGAACCAGCATGGGAGCCATCATCGGCGCCTTTTACGCCTCAGGCATGTCCGGCAAAGACATAAAGAAGCTCGTCAGACGCCACATCATCTCGAAAGACGACCGCTTGCGTGATGTAATCGATAAAAGGGCACATATACTTGAGTGGACCAGTGCCTTCGCCCCTGCACACGCGCGCGGCGGGATCATAAAGGCGGATAAGTTCTATAACCGTTTATTCGGCGAGATCAGTAAGACCACATTCGAAGAGCTCGAAATTCCATTAATAGTCATAGCAACCGATTACTGGACAGCCGAGGAAGTGGTTTTTAAAACGGGCGAACTGCTCCCTGCGGTCAAGGCCAGCGCCGCAATTCCCGTTGTATTCACCCCGGTTTCGATCGGAGGCAGGATACTTGTTGATGGAGGCGTTGTAAATATAGTGCCCTATGAACATATTTTGGATTTATGCGATGTGACTATAGCGGTGGACGTTTCCGGAACGCCTACTGCTCACAAGCACGAAGTACCCTCGCTCATTCAGTCGGCTCTTGGCACTATAAGGATCATGCAAACAGCAAACCTTGCCGCTAAGATGAAAATTCTGCAGCCGGATATCTTCGTCCACCCGGACATTCACAATGTGAAGCTGCTCGATTTCAACAAGGTGGAAGATGTCTTTCACCAAGCCGAGCCTGCCATGGAAGAGCTGAGGGCTAAAATCGCAAAGCTTAAGGCTGGCTAGGTGATATGAAGGGAACACTCGCGTATTTTAAAAAAGAGGTACAGGAGATTTTTCTCCTGATGGGGTTTTAGGGGTGTCCCCTACTCTTTTTAAGTTCCCCCAAGATTGGGGGATAGCAGGGGTTTGAATAAACTGTCATCCGTTTCATTGACATTGTAGCCCGTATGTGCTACATTATTGAGCGCGATGGAGGCAATATCATGAGCAAAACTTCAACGGTCAGAGCAAGAGTAGAACCCAACCTGAAGGAGCACGCAGAATCTATATTCAAACGGCTGGGGCTGAACTCTACACAGGCCATCACTATGTTCTACAAGCAGGTGGAACTGCGCGACGGCCTTCCCTTCGACGTAGCCATCCCCTGCGCTTGCACCAAACGCACGTTCGAGTCCACCGACGCCGGGCGCGACCTCATCGTCTGCGAAGACGCGGATGACATGTGCGATAAACTGGGGATCTGATGTACACCTCGTCATATACCAGACAGTTCGAGAAAGACGTTAAGCGCTGCAGGCGCCGCGGCAAGGACTTTGAGAAGTTCAAGATCATCCTGCGCGAACTAATAGCCGGTAAACAACTCGACCCGATCCACCGCGACCATCGCCTGCTCGGCCCGTACGTCGGCCGCCGCGAGTGCCATATTGAATCCGACTGGCTGCTCATCTACAAGCTCGATGAACCGAGAATCATCTTCGAGCGCATGGGCACGCACGCGGATTTGTTTAAGGAATAATTGAATATGGCTAACGAAATCATACGTTATATTGAAATGTGCCTGCGAGAAGGTACTAGCCTCCAGAGAGGAATGAATTACCAACTCAATGATAATCATTCGGTAATCTTGATGTCGGTCAGGCCAGGCGCGCCATATGCAGATAGATTCGAAGATGATGGGTCTACAATAATCTACGAAGGACATGATGAACCACGTTCTTCACAAAACTCTAATCCCAAAGTCGTCGATCAACCAGAGTTCACCCCTTCAGGCCAACTTACAGAAAATGGCCTATTTCATAAAGCCGCGCAAGATTACAAATTAGAAAAGCGGCCACCAGAGAGAATCCGTGTTTACGAAAAAATCAAACAGGGTATCTGGTCGTATAATGGAGTGTTTCATCTAATTGATTCTTGGATGGAGCAAACCCATGGGCGAAAGGTATTTAAATTTAAATTAGTCGCAGTGGAAGGAGAAGAGGACTTTTCCAAGCCAGTCCCAAAACAATCACGACTACGGAGAGTAATTCCGACCGAAATCAAATTAGAGGTATGGAAACGCGATGGTGGCAAATGTACAAAATGCGGGTCAACAAACGACCTACATTTCGACCATATAATTCCATGGTCAAAAGGAGGCTCTTCAACTACGGCGGATAATATCCAGCTTCTCTGTGGAAAACACAATCTTGAGAAACACGATAGAATCGAATAATTGGGCGAGGTTATTTTATGTCGAGTCTAACTGATGCAATAGATGAAGCAGCGCAGACTATATTGAAATTGGACTACGTCATCGCGCTTGTGGGTGCGGGCATGAGCGTGGAAAGCGGCATACCGCCCTTCCGCGGGCCGGGCGGGCTGTGGACAAAGTACGGCGAGCCGGAGGGGAGCAGCTTTGAGCGTTTCCTAGACGACCCCAAGGACTGGTGGGAAAAATACACCAAACCCCAGGGCTATATGAAGGAACTCGTTGAAACGATACAGAACGCCGTGCCCAACCCCGCCCACTACGCCCTCACCGAGATGGAGCAGCTCGGCGTGCTCAAGCACATCATTTCGCAGAACGTGGACAATCTGCACGTGCGGGCCGGCAGCAAGAAACTATCCGAGATACACGGCAATATGTTCAAGCTGCGCTGCATCGCCTGCCATGCCCAATATGAGATGGACGAGATAAGCCGGGAGGTGCTGCCGCCCCACTGCCCCTGCGGCGGCCTCATCAAGACCGACGGCGTAATGTTCGGCGAGCCGATACCGCCACGGGTGCTGGACCGCTGCCAGGAAGAGACTTACAAGTGCGACTGCATGATACTCCTCGGCACATCGGGGACGGTGTACCCTGCCGCAGGATTTCCATCGACGGCGAAACACCGCGGAGCAAAGCTAATCGAGGTTAATCCCTACGAGACGCCGTTCACTGAGATATGCGATGTGATACTGAGGGCGCCGGCGGCGGAGTGCTTTCCGCTTTTAATCGAGCGCATTAAGCAGATGAAGGCTCGATAGATACCTTGCGCGGCGGCTTGATGAGGAACAGGAAGACGGCGGAGACCGTGCACATTATCGCCGTGATCAGAAAAGCGGTATCGTACGAACCCGCGGCGTCGTGGATAAATCCGAATAGCGAGGGGCCGATGCCGCCGATGACGCCGGCGCTCATAAGATACATTATGCCGTAAAGCTTGGGCACACTGACCACGCCGAAGAGATCGCCCAGATACGTGGGGAACATGGCCATGCCGATGCCGTAGCCCATGCCGACCAGTATTGCCACCGCAATCATCCCAGAATGATTACCGGCGCCGATCTGAATGGCAACAACGCTGCCGATTGCCACCAGGAAAGTACACGCGTACAGCACCGGTTTGCGGGTGACATTGAATTTCTTCATCGACCAGTCAGATATGATGCCGGCTATGAGCCTGCTGGCCGCCGCCGCCCCCACAAGTACGCTGACCATGGCAACGCAAAAGCCGCTGGAAAGGTTCAAATCCTCCGTGCCCCAGTACTTGATATGGCCGATGAATCCCAGCACGGCCAGGTAGTAGAACTGAGCGAAGAGGAACAGCCACCAGGTGCGCGTTTTGAGGGCTTCCTTTACGGTCCAGCGCTGGCTGCGCGCGGCGAAATCGGGCCTTGCCGCAATCTCCGACGCGGTTGCCTCTATACCGTCTGGATATGTGCCCTGCGATTCGGGGTCTTTGCGCATGAGCATGCTGCCGATTATCATGCCCGCGGCGATGGTCGTCCCCATCACGATATAGGCCGCGCTCCAGCCCGACCTCTCTATCAGCATGTAGAACAGCGGCACGAGTACCACAACGCCGATGCCTGAGCCGGTCATAGCCAGGCTTACCGCCAGCGCCGCCCTCCGCATGAACCAGCGGCGGACGGTCGACACCGACGGCACGACGTGGCCGAAGGCCACGCCGGCGGGTGCGATGATTCCATATAGAACGTAGAATTGCCAGACATGATTTATCTGGCTCAGCAGGATGAATCCCGTCCCTGCGATGATGGCTCCGATGACCATGAGCCGCCTCAGCCCGAAACGGTCGACAAGCATGCCTGCTACAACCGAGAACGCCGCCATCACGATCATGTCGATGGAATAGGCGACAGACAGCACCCCCATCGACTGGCCCAGGCCGCCCTGCGACACGGGCTTGGTCAGCTCCGGGCCGAATATATTGAACGAGCCCAGCGCGTCAGAGCAGACGAAGGTAGATATCCACGCGCCGGCAACAACGAACCAGCCGTAGAAAACCTTCTTCTTAGTGTCCGGCATGCTGAGCTCTTTTCACGGGTCGAGTTATATTCGGCATACGATTGAGATTATAGCACACAATCGGGAGCGCGGATTCATTTCTCTATTTGACAAAACACCACATCCATGTATACTCTGAATTTGTTCGCAATACACGGGGTTCATACCAATGAAAGTAAACGTGAAAATCGCAATAATCGCCTTTTTAATCGTAATCGCGATTAATATCACCGTTGTTATAGTCCAGTTTGCCGGCAAATCTCCCACCTCCACATCAACCCTGCAGCCGGGCGATACCGCCATAGCTACCCCGACATATCAACCGGGCTCTACCGCATACCTTGACGCAACGCCGACAGCTACATATCCTCCCACAGCTACGTCCGCCCCGGGCCAGACGCCCGTGCCAACATCTTCCTCGCCGACACCGGGGCCGACTCAAACGGCAACACCTACCGCAACGCTGCCCGGAGCCACGCCAACGCCTGAACCGACTTCGACGCCTTCGGGCGGAGGTGGCGGAGGAGGAACACTGCCGACATCGACAACTACGCCAACAGCTACTCCTACTTCGACCCAAACGCTGACGACTGTCGTGTCGATCAGCACGGCAAGCCAGGTGCAGCGAGATAGCCAGTTCAGTGTCGATATCAATATAGAGCAGGCAACCTATCTAACTTTCGCCTACTTCGATTTGAGTTTCAACGCAAACATTATTGAGATGGAAGGATCGATAGCAGTTAACTGGGGGAGTCAGTTCAACCCCACGAAAGTTTTTTATCAGATAATGGAATCAGGACTCATACGCGTGGTATGGGACAACGCTGATTGGGCGAACAACGAGAATAATGGCTATGGTGCAAGCGGGTCGGGCATGCTTTGCAGGGTTACCTTCACGGCAGTCGCCGCGGGGACAAGCCAGCTATCATTCGTTGAAGGGCGCGGCTCTCCGGTAGGAGAACACACATTGATTAGATGGATGGCATGGGTCGATAGCGTTATCCCGAATGTAGGCTGGACAAACGGCTCCGTCACCGTTGTGAATTAGGAACTACTACAATATCAGCATCGCGTCCCCGAAGCTGTAGAAGCGATATCTCTCTTTTATCGCCTCATCGTATGCTTTCGATACCAAGTCGCGACCGGCGAATGCGGATACCATCATTATCAGCGTAGTGCGAGGCAGATGGAAGTTCGTCAGCATTACATCGACGGCGTTGAACTTGTATCCCGGCAGTATGAACAGGTCTGCCCAGCCGTCGAAGGGGCGTATCGCGCCGTCGAGCGACGCCTGCTCCAGCACCCGCACCGAAGTCGTGCCCACCGCTACGATGCGTCGGCCCTGCGATTTAGCTTCCGACAATCGTTGCGCGACCTCAGGTGAAAGTTGGCAGTACTCGCGATGTATGTGATGTCTTTCCGGATCGTCGACACGCACCGGAACAAACGTGTCAAGCCCTACGTGAAGAGTGACAAAAGCGAAGTCGACGCCTTTAGCTTCGAGGCGATGCAGCAGATCGGGCGTGAAATGCAACCCGGCGGTGGGCGCGGCGGCGCTGCCCTTCACACGAGCATATACCGTCTGATATCTTTCCGGGTTGTCGACGGGGCGGCGAATGTACGGCGGCAACGGGACTTTCCCCGCCTTCTCCAGCGCATCCTCATCGGAGAAGCGGACGACGCGTATCGCTCCCTCCTTTCGCTCGATGACTTCGCACAGCAATCCGTCGAGCTGGATGCGTGCGCCGGCGTCTATGCGCCGCGACGGCTTGACCAGCACCTCCCATAGACAGGGCTCGATGCGGCGCAGCAGCAGCACTTCGACCTTCCCCTCATAGCCAACCCTGTGCCCGAACAGGCGCGCCGGAAGCACTCGGCTGTCGTTGAAGACGAGAAAATCGCCCTCGCGCAGCATATCGGGCAAATCGTAGAAGTGACGGTGAGTTATCGAACCATCGGTCCGGTTAACGACCAGCAAACGCGAACAGTCGCGTTGCTCGATGGGCGTCTGAGCTATAAGCTCCTGGGGCAGCTCGTAGTCGAAATCGCTTGTTTTCACGAAGATATTATATAGGGGCAATACTAACGATGTCGAATCTGTTAAGAAGACACCCGATTAATGCTAATCAACCCCCTGGAATCCCCCATACGTTAATCACCGGGTAGGGGCGAACCTATGTGTTCGCCCACAATGGACAGACACGCAGGTCTGCCCCTACGTGGACACCGCTTCTTTACAAGGGAACTACAACTCATGATTCCCGTCGATTGCTGTCATCAGTTAAGCCAGCCCTATTACCCTGCCTGTATCGGTATCAACGTCGATGCGCCTGAAGGACGGGTTGGAGCCCGTCCCCGGCATGAGGCTTATATCGCCGGAAACTGGACATATGAACTTTGCGCCCGTGTAAATGAGTACGTCTCTTATCGGCAGCGTCCAGCCCGCGGGAACTCCCTTCCAGGTTGGCTCATGGCTCAGGCTGAACTGCGTCTTCACCATTACGGTCGAGTAGTCGTCATACCTGCGATCGGCCTCGAGCGACTTCGCCTTGGCCTCGGCCTCCGGCGTCCAGGATACGCCGTCGGCGCCGTATATCTCTTTCGCTATCTTGTCGACCTTCTTCCGCAGCTTCATATCCTGAGGATAGAGGAATTTGAAATCAACTTTCTTTTCGCATGCCTCGATAACCGCGTCGGCCAGATCGAGGGCTCCATCACCACCCTTTTCCCAGTGATTCGCAACTGTGCAACGAACGCCGGCGCCCTCAGCGGCCTTCTTGACCATGGCGATCTCGGCCTTTGTATCGCTGCTGAAGCAGTTGATGCAGACGACAACGTTTACGCCGGACTTCTTCACGATATTTATATGGTGCAGCAGGTTCGGCAGACCCTTCTCCAGGAGCGCCAGGTTTTCACTGTGATAATCGTCGGGCAGGGGCTTCCCCGCGACGACGGCGGGGCCGCCGCCGTGCATCTTGAGCGCGCGGACGGTCGTAGTCAGCACCGACACATGCGGTCTCAGTCCGCTTAATCGGCACTTAACGTTCCAGAATTTCTCGAAGCCCATATCAGTAGCAAAGCCGCTCTCCGTGACGTGGTAATCGAACATCTTGAGCCCGAGAAGGTCCGCCACGATGGACGACTGGCCGATAGCGATATTGGCGAAGGGGCCGGTGTGCACCATACAGGGCTGGTATTCGACCGTGCAGCACAGCGTGGGATTTATCGCGTTGCGCAGCCATGCGGTCATGGCACCACCTACTTCGAGATCGCGTATGGTGACCGGCTCGCCAGATTTGCTGAAGGCGATGGTTATATTATCGATGCGCTCTCGCACATCCTTGAGGTCTTTAGCGACTGAAAGTATCGCCATCAATTCCGAGCTCGGTGTAATCTCGAACTTCGAGCGCATGGTGAAGCCGTCCTTGCTGCCGCCCAGCCCTGTCATGATGTTGCGCAGCCCCTGGGCGCAGAAGTCTATGACCCAGCCCATCTGCACCCTATCCGGGTCTATGTCCAGTCGGCGCATGTGGCTCAGCTTCTGCAGTTGCTCGTCATCGTAGTTGCGCTCGTGCTGCATTCGCGCGTTCAGGGCCACCATGGCCAGATTATGGGCGTTCATGATGTCGTTGATCTCGCCGGTGAGCCCCATGGAGAATTCGGTCATGGGGATGAGGAGGGCGTTGCCGCCGCCGGCGGCCGTGCCCTTGATGTTCATCGTTGGCCCGCCCGACGGCTGGCGGATGCACCCCCCCGCGCTCTTGCCGCGCTTACCCAGCCCCTCGAGGAGCCCCATGGTGGTGGTGGTCTTGCCCTCGCCCAGCGGGGTGGGGGTTATAGCGGTGACCTCGATATATTTGCCGTTGGGCTTCTTCTTCAAACGTTTGTAAATCTTTGCGAAATCGAGGCGGCTGAGCCTGCCGTAAGGAATCAGTTCATCCCTCTTAAGGCTGAGCTTCTCGCGCCAGTCTTCGACGGTGGGCATGTTGGCCTCTGCCGCCTCGGCTATCTGCCAATCTTTCAATTTGGTTACGTCGTACGCCATGTCGGCCTCTTACCGAAATATCGCTACCTATTATATAGGCAAGCCAGTATTAATGTCGATTACCTGCCAGACCGGCATGTACGGATTCCGGCTGGAGCGATGTAAGGCTGGTCTCGACCCACCGCAATCATTTGTCGCTCCTAAATGGAGAGATTGCCACGTCGTCCTTCCATATACCTCAATATCATGGAATCCTTCCAGACATTTATATTCTGGAAGGATTCCATGACAGATAGAGGTGCAGGAGAGTTTTCTCCTGCCGGGGTTTTAGGGGTGTCCCCTATTCTTTTTAAATTCCCCCAAGATTGGGGGATAAAGGGGGTTGAAAATCGACGCGACTCCCAACGACCAAATAAAAAAGGAGCGGCGCTTGCGCGCCGCCCCTTCTCGATAGCGCTGAATCTGATTATTTCAGGCCTAAGAACTCTTTCGCGTTCTGGCCGAGTACGCGCTTCTTGGTCTCGTCCTTGATAGGCAGATCCAGGAACTGGCCCTTGGTCAGCTTCAAGCCGTAGCTGTTGGAGCCGAACATGACCTTCTCGCGGCCGCGGCTGCTGTTGAAGAATGACACGATATCCGGGGTCAGGTTGCGCGGGTTGTAGGCCGAGATATCGCCGTAGACATTGGGATGCCTGAAGATCATGGAGCACCACTCGTCAACCCACGGGTAGCCGGTGTGCGACATGTTGATCTTGAGGTTGGGGAAGTCGATAGCGACCTTGTCGACCTCCATCGGATGTCCGACCCAGCTGGGCAGAGGCTCGGCCGAGTGTCCGACCTGCATTCCGATAGGGATACCAAGCTCGCTGCACTTTGCGTAAACGGGATACAGCTTCGCATCGCCGAAGGAGAGGCCGAAAGTTATCGGGTGCATGTAAACATACTTGAACCCGTACTCTTTGACGCTCTTCTCGATATCGCGAAGGCTCTGGTCGATGCGGAACGGGTTGTAGCTGGCGGCGCCGATAAGGCGGCCTTTGCCCTTCTTTACCAGCTCGTTGATGGGCTCGATGCCGTAGTCCATGATGATCTGATGGTGGAAGTAGTATGACCACATCTTCACATCGCACAGCAATACATAGTCGAATCCGGCCTCGTCCATTGTCTTAACCAGGTCTTCCGGATTGGTGTGCCCGGGCATGAAACCCTGTTTCTTGATCTCCTTGAACTGCTCGCGTGTCGGAGGCTTGCCGCCGAACTGTGTCTTAAAAGTGGCGCGCGCCATAATTTTGAACTCTTCCCAGTCGAACAGGTACTCTTCGAAACCTGCCTCGGTGGGGTAGTTCATCATATCTACCGACCCTGGTACCGATTTGAGATCCGGTGCTGCTTTCTTCTCTTCTGCCATTTTTCCTCCTTATATTTGATTGGCTTGTATTATTATCGACTAAGCCTGCAACTCTGCGGCCCTGATGGTATTGGCCATGAGCATTGTTACTGTCATTGGACCCACCCCACCTGGTACCGGAGTGATCGCCTTAGCCTTTTCCCTGATTTGTTCGAAATCGGTATCTCCTACGAGTACGCGCTTGCCTGAACTGCTTACGCCCACCTCGTTCACACCGACATCGATAACCACTACCCCCTCTTTGACCATATCGGCGGTTATCGCCCTGGGCTTGCCCATCGCCGCTATCAGGATATCCGCCTGCCTGGTGAACGATGCCATATCGTTCGTTCCCGTATGTACCATCGTCACAGTAGCGTTAGCGTTCTGCGTCTTCCGAATCAGGATAGCCATTAAGGGCTTGCCCACCAGATTGCTGCGTCCGCATATCACAACATGCTTTCCGTCGGGTTTATTTCCGCTGCGAATCAGTAATTCCATTATGCCCAGCGGCGTACACGGCACAAAGTAAGGTTTTCCTGTCAACAGCCTGCCCACATTCTCGGGATGAAAGCCGTCGACATCCTTCTTGGGATCGATGGCTCTTATTATTTCATCCACATCGATTTGTTCGGGCAGCGGCAGCTGCACCAGTATTCCGTGGAACTTCTTTTCAAGGTTCAATTCTTCTATCTTCGCGAGCAGTTGCTTCCCCGTCGCCGCCTCCGGCAGCACTATGGTCTCGGAATATATCTCCAATTCTTCACAGGCGTTGCTTTTTCCTCTGACATATGATATCGAGGCCGGGTCCTCGCTTACTCGCACCATCGCAAGGCCGGGAATTACCCCCTTTGAACTAAGCTCTTCTATTCGAACCTTGAGCTCGCTGCGAATTTGCGCGGCTATAATGGTGCCCGAAATGATGTCCGCCGTCATCTCACGTCACCCTTGCTCCTCTTGATTCCTTTCCTTATACTCACCTCCGCCATAAAAGCTGTTAGTCGTTAAAAGGTAATACCTATATGGATAACAATGTGACTGCATCATAATTGAAGGCGTCATTGCCGGAAAATGGAAAATGAAAAAACAAAGGCACTGCGGGCCTTTTTCGGGGATCATATGCAACTGATGTAACTGATGCCATAGCTAAATTTAAATGCGCCCAAGTTGAAATTATAGCATGCCAACATTTTAAAAAGCAATCATTGCGCTGGTAATTTGACCCCGAACAGCTCGCTATTGAGCTACATTGTCAGATAGTATACAATGGCTTTACTTCTATGCATGAAATAGGTATAGACCTGATAGAGATAGACCGGGTGCGGTCGGCGCTGGCCCGCTGGGGCGAGCGCTTCCAGAAGCGCGTCTACACCGAGGCCGAGCGCAGCCACTGCCGCAACCGCGTTCCGGAGTTGGCGGTGCGCTTTGCCGCCAAAGAAGCTGTTATGAAGGCCCTCGGCACCGGCATCAAAGGCGTGGGCTGGCGCGAGATCGAAATTCTCAATAACGACGATGGCAAGCCTTTCGTCATATTGCACGGGCACGCCAAACGCAAGGCCGAAGAGTTAGGCCTCGGCGGTCTCTCCATAAGCCTGTCGCATTCGCGCGACCTGGCCGTGGCCGCCGTCGTGGGAGAGGTGCAGTGAAGGTAGTAACCACCGCTGAGATGATCGAACTGGAACGCCGCTCCGATGCAGCGGGCGTGCCGCCAAGCGAACTCATGGAACACGCCGGACTGGCCATCGCGCGGCATATACACAGACTTGTCGGAAACGTAGCGGGATGCGACATAGTGATCCTCGCCGGTCCCGGCAACAACGGCGGTGACGGGCTGGTGACGGCGCGCCATCTGCGCGACTGGGGGGCCAGGGTCTGCGTCTACCTCCCTGTGGCGCGTAAAGACGACGTGAACTTGCGGCTGGTTAAAGAGCGCGTGATACGCGTCATCGTAGCTGAAGACGACAAAAGATATGCCGACCTGCATCAGGCGCTGTCGTCAGCCGACGTGGTTGTCGACGCCGTATTCGGCACCGGCAAACTGAGGCCGATAAGCGGAGCCGTAAAAGACGTACTGAAACGGGTGCGCGACGCAAAAAAGTCTCGTCCCGCGATGCGTATCGTGGCCGTCGACCTCCCTTCCGGTCTCGATTCCGACAGCGGAGAGGCGGACCCCGCGACTTTGACCGTCGATCTGACGATAACGCTGGGATATCCCAAGATAGGATTATTTTATTCGTCCGGCAGCGAGCTTATCGGCGAAATGGTCGTCGCCGACATAGGGATACCGTCGAAGCTGGGTAAAAATATTGCGACCGAGTTAATAACAGTCGACTGGATCAGGTCGACACTTCCCAAACGACCTGGGAACGCGCACAAGGGTACCTTCGGCAAGGTGCTGGTCTGCGCCGGATCGCAGCAATATGTCGGCGCGGCCTATCTCGCGTGCGAGGCCGCCATGCGCGCGGGCGCCGGGCTGGTGACGCTGGCCGCGGCGCGCAGCATCCAGCCGATCCTCGCTGCCAAACTGACGGAAGCTACCTATGAGCCGCTGCCCGAGGCGGAGCCGGGATATATCAGCAGCAAGGCATCGAAGATAGTGCACGAGCGTCTCGCCGACTACGACGTACTGCTAATCGGGTGCGGCCTTAGTCAGCACCCCGCGGTCATCGATTTCGTCCGCAGCGTATTGCTCAAGATGCCGGCGTCGCTGAAGATGAAAATCGTGGTCGATGCCGATGCCCTCAACGCGCTGGCGCAGACCACGGACTGGTGGAAAAAACTTAAGCGTGATGCTATACTTACTCCCCATCCGGGAGAGATGGCCAGGCTCAGCGGCCTGTCGATGAAGGCCGTAACGCAGGACAGGCTGGGTACGGCGCGGGAGTGCGCCGCCAAATGGAATAAAACGGTTATTTTAAAAGGGGCCAACTCGATAATCGCAATGCCCGGCGGCAGCGCAAAGATAAACGCCGCGGCTAACCCCGGGCTGGCATCGGCGGGCACGGGCGACGTGCTGGCCGGAACCGTCGCCGGATTGTTGGCACAAGGACTGTCACTCGGCGACGCGGCCGCCTGCGGCGTCTATTTACACACAGCCGCCGCCGAACTGGTGAGAGACGAGATGGGCGATACGGGCATGATCGCCAGCGACCTGCTGCCGGCGCTGCCGAAGGTCATTAAAAATCTAAAGTCGTAGGGCGAGGTTCGTCTCGCCCGATCTGGATTCCGGATTGAGTTTTTACGCTATTGAAGGTGTTCTTCACCTTCAACCTTCGGCTAGGTGAGGAACACTACGCCGAGCAGAAATATGGGGGGCTAACAGGGGGTTCAGATGTTACTCGCAATTGATATCGGTAACACCAACATAACACTGGGCGTTTTTGATGACGAACGGCTGGTCTCGACATGGAGCGTCGCTACCGATGTAAAGAAGACGGCTGACGAATACGCTGTCCTGTTATCGAGCCTTCTGACGGGCGAAGGGCTGGCCTTCGAGGATATAGATGAGATCGGTATGGCCTGTGTGGTGCCTTCGCTGCTGGGGACCATGGAGGACTTGTGTTCCAGGTACATTGAAACAACTCCGCTCATAGTCGGCCCCGGCGTGAAGACCGGGGTACGTGTCTGCACGGACAATCCGAGAGAGGTGGGCGCCGACCGCATTGTGAATACCGCGGCGGCCCATCGCATATATTGCGGCACACTGATCGTGATCGACTTCGGCACGGCAACTACGTTCGATGTCATATCCAAGAACGGCGACTACCTTGGAGGCGCTATCGCCCCCGGAGTCGGGATAACGGCGGAGGCTCTTTCAACAAGAACCTCGAAACTGCCGCACGTCGAGCTCGTTGCGCCCGAGAAGACCATCGGGAAGAACAGCATCGAGGCCATGCAGTCGGGCATCATGTTCGGCTATGTCGGCCTCATTGAGAGTCTCGTTACTCGTATACGCAAGGAACTGGGAGAAAAAGCGAAGGTGATCGCTACGGGAGGGCTGTCATCCGTGTTCGCGTCGGAGACAAAGATAATCGACACGGTGAATAAAGACCTGACGCTCATCGGGCTGAGGTTGATTTACGAGATGAACCGGTAGGAGAAGAGCGATGATTAAGGACAAAACCGTTGTACTGGGAATCACGGGCAGCATAGCCGCGTACAAGGCAGCCGATCTGGCCAGCAAGCTCACGCAGGACGGGGCCAGGGTCATTACGGTGATGACCGCATCGGCGCAGGAGTTCGTCAAGCCGCTGACATTCAAACGCGTCACCGACCAGCCGGTCATCACGGGCATGTTCGACAGGGACAGCGGGGCCGAGGACTGGCATATCTCGCTGGCGGAACAGGCCGACGTCGTGGCCATAGCTCCGGCGACAGCGAACATCATCGCCAAGCTGGCCGCGGGTATCGCCGACGATATCCTGACCTGCACCGTTCTGGCCACAAGAGCGCCGGTGCTTATATCGCCTGCCATGCACTCTAATATGTATGAAAACCCCGCCACACAGGATAACATCAGCGCGCTGAAGGCCAGGGGTGTTACCTTTGTCGGCCCTGCCGAGGGGCGCCTGGCTTCCGGAGGGTGGGGACGGGGCCGTTTTATTGAGACCGACGATATCCGCGGCACGATACATCAGATACTGGGTAGATTAGGCGACCTGGCCAAGGTTAAGATACTCGTGAGTGCGGGCGGCACGCAGGAGCCTCTGGACCCGGTGCGCCATATCAGCAACCGCTCCTCCGGAAAGATGGGTTATGCCATCGCCGAGGCTGCACGCGACCGCGGCGCCGAAGTAGCTCTGGTGAGCGCTCCAACCGCGCTCGTCCCTCCTGTCGGCGTGAAGCTGATCAGGGTCCAGACGACCATCCAGATGAGGGACGCGTGCATACTTGCCGGCGCTGACGCCGACGTGGTTATCATGGCCGCCGCCCCCGCCGACTACCGCGCCAAGATGACATCATCCGAGAAGATAAAAAAGGGCGATGCTGAAACATGGAGTCTGGAGCTGGCGGAGAACCCGGACATACTCGGCGCGTTGAAAGGCGATATGATTCGGGTCGGATTCGCGGCGGAGAGCGAGCATTTGCTGAAGAATGCCCGGGAGAAGCGGTTCAAAAAGAACCTGGACCTAATCGTAGCCAACGACATCACCCAAATCAACAGCGGCTTCGATGCCGACAGTAATAAGGTGGTGCTGATAGACAGGGATGGCAAGGTGACCAGGTTGCCGCTGCTGCCCAAGCTGGAGGTAGCGGATAAGATATTGGACCGAGTGGTGGCCCTTCTGAATTTAAAAAGGAGAGCCGATGGCAGGGATTAGACACCGCGGGCGATTCATGAATCGTCCCTACACAATAGATAGCTATATAGATGTAGGGTGCCCATCAGGAAATGTGTCCCGTAGGGGCAGGTCTTGTGCCTGCCCTCGGTGGGCGACCACAAGGGTCGCCCCTACACAATCGATAACGATGTAGGGGCTTGATTAATCAAACCCTTGTTATCACGACCAAAAAAATTTCTAGAAACACGAGAAAAGCGAGGAAATGGGAACAAGACTATCCGAGATACCTAAAGCTTACGATCCAAAGAACGCGGAGGCCAAATGGTACCGCTTCTGGACGGAGAAGGGCTACTTCACCCCGAAGATCGACCGCACGAAGCAGCCCTTTGTAATTATAATGCCGCCCCCCAACGTGACCGGCGAGCTTCACCTCGGCCACGTGCTCCCGGCCACCCTGGAGGATATCATGGTGCGCTGGCACCGCATGAAGGGCGAGCCTGCGCTATGGCTGCCGGGCACGGACCACGCCGGCATAGCTACGCAGTTTGTAGTCGAAAGGGAGCTGGCCAGGGAGAAGAAGACGCGTCAGGAACTGGGACGCGAGGAATTCACCAGGCGCATGTGGAAATGGGTGGAGAAACACGGCAGCCGCATCACGGAACAGCACAAGCGGCTGGGCACATCCTGCGACTGGAGCCGCGAGCGCTTTACGCTCGACGACGGGCCGTCGAAGGCAGTGCGCACCACATTCGTGCGGCTCTATGAGAAGGGCCTCATCTATCGCGGCGAGCGCATCATCAATTGGTGCCCGCGCTGCACCACGGCCATATCAGACCTCGAAGTGGACCACGACGACCACACAGGCCATTTATGGTATGTAAAATATCCGTTGAAAGACAGCTCCGATTTTATAACTGTCGCCACGACCCGGCCCGAGACCATACTCGGCGACACGGCGGTGGCGGTGAACCCCAATGACGAGCGCAATAAGATGTTTGTCGGCAAGACAGCCATATTGCCCGAGATCGGCAGGGAGATACCGGTGATCGCGGACGAAGCGGTGGAAGTTGCCTTCGGCACGGGCGCCGTCAAGATAACCCCGGCCCACGACCCGGTGGACTTCGAGGTGGGCCAGCGCCATAACCTGCCGCTGGTGAACATACTGAACCGCGACGGCACGATGAACGAGAACGCCGGCAAATATAAAGGGCTCGACCGTTTCGAGTGCCGCAAGCACATCGTCGCCGACCTGGAGCGCGAGGGGCTGCTGGTCAAGATAGACAGCCACCAGCACGCCGTAGGTCATTGCAGCCGCTGCAGCACCATCATCGAGCCGTGGGCCTCGAGCCAGTGGTTCGTCAATATTGAGCCTTTAGCTGCGCCTGCCATCGAAGCGGTGAAGAGCGGCGAGATAAAGATAATACCCGAGCGCTTCGCCAAGACATACCTCAACTGGATGGAGAATATCCGCGACTGGTGCATCAGCCGCCAGCTGTGGTGGGGCCACCGCATACCGGTGTGGTACTGCGCCGACTGCAAAGGGCTGACCGTAAGCGTCGAAGAGCCAACGCAGTGCGCCAAATGCGGATCGAGTAAGATCGAACAGGATTCTGATGTGCTCGATACGTGGTTCAGCTCCGGGCTCTGGCCGCACTCCACGCTGGGCTGGCCGGATAAGACTGAAGACCTCGATTATTTTTACCCGACGTCGGTGATGGAGACCGGCTACGATATCCTCTTTTTCTGGGTGGCCCGTATGATCATGATGGGCATCGAGAACACGGGCAAAGCGCCCTTCCACACCGTCTACCTGCACGGCCTGGTGCGCGACGAGAAGGGCGAGAAGATGAGCAAGGTCAAGGGCAACGTCGTCAACCCGCTCGACGTCATCGATAAGTACGGGACCGATGCATTACGGCTATCGCTGTCGACGGGGAACTCGCCGGGCAACGATATTCGGCTGAGCGACAGCAAGATGGAGGCCTCGCGCAACTTCTGTAACAAGCTGTGGAACGCCTCGCGCTTCATCCTCGGCAACGTCGAAGATGAGACAATTATCGATTTGGCACAAACGAAGCTTGCCGCTGAAGATCGCTGGATACTGAGCCGTCTCAACCGCCTCATCGGCAACGTCGACACGCTGATGAACGACTACCAGTTTGGCGAGGCGCTGCGCCAGATACACGACTTCGTATGGGGCGAGTTCTGCGACTGGTACATAGAGATATCCAAGCTGCGCCTTAAGGACAAAACGAACTCGCCGCTGCCCGTTCTGGTGCACGTGCTCGACAAGTCGTTGCGGCTGCTGCACCCGGCGATGCCTTTCATCACCGAGGAGATATGGCAGAACGTACGGCCGCTCCTTCCCGGAGTACAGGCCGAATCCATAATGATATCATCGTATCCCACAGCCGACGCCGGCGCCCTCGACGATGATATAGAAAAGCAGATGGCCATAGTTCTCGATATCGTGCGCTCCATCCGTAACACCCGCGCCGAGCTGCGCGTAGAGCCGGCAAAGTGGATCGAGGCCATCGTAGCCGCGACCGACCTGAAACCATTCATCAAATCGCAAGCTCAGGCCATCGAGACGCTGGCGCGGGCGCGCCCGCTGACCATCGCCGACACGAGTTGCGCGCGGCCCGACAAAGCCAAAACGATCGTATTGAACGGCGCCGAGGTCATCCTGCCATTGGTAGGAATGGTCGACACGGACGCCGAGCGCAATCGCCTGCAGAAGGAGATCGACGGCTGTCAGAATGAGATTGATCGCCTGAGTGCAAGGCTTGCCGACGAGAAGTTCACCTCCAAGGCGCCCGCGCAGGTGGTGGAGCGCGAGTGTGAGAAGCTCGTTTCGCTCAAGAATAAGCTGGCCACGCTCAACGAGCGGCTTTCGGAGCTGTAAGACCGGGGGCACGGCACGCCGTGCCCCTACCTCAAATACAAATCCGCGATTCTTCTCGGACGATGTAGGGCTGGTCTCGACCCGCCAAGCTCCTGTCATTGTGAATCCTTCCAGAATATAAATGTCTGGAAGGATTCCATGTTACTAAGGTATACGGAAGGGCGACGTGGCAATCTCATCATTCGTGTGGGGTGACATAGCCGGAGATTGCTTCGCTACGCTCGCAATGACAGATAACGGTTTCCTTCCGTAATATGTAAGGATAGGGGTGTCCCGTAAGGGCTTGATTAATCAAGCCCCTACCCGTCTCATCCACGACTCGGGCGAGGCAACCTCGCCCCTACGTCTTTGCTTCTTCAAAAAGCCATTGACACTGCCTTCGCATCTGTGATAATATTTCAGTGTATTCTGAATTTTCAGAAATTATTAAGTCGGCAGGTGATGTAAATGTCAAATAAAAAACAATGCTGCGAATCTATGGCGGGCAACTGCTTTAAGGTAGATTCCGTAATCAGCGTTGATGACAGGGGCCAGATGGTGCTTCCCAAAGAGGTGCGAGATAAAGCAAAAATACGCCCCGGTGACAAGCTGGCCTTAGTAAGCTGGGAAAAGGACGGAGAAGTGTGCTGTCTCGCTTTAATAAAGGCCAGCGAGATCGCAGGAATGGTGAAGGACATGCTTGGCCCGATGATGAAAGAGATAGCTAGATAATATAGGAGTGATTATGGACTCAAATAAAGAGAAACTTATCAAATCAACCGTGCGCGAGCTCTACGGCCAGATAGCGGCGCAGCACACCTCATGCTGCCAGCCGCCCGATGAGGCTTCAAGCTGTTGTTGCGGCGGCGAAACCGAGGATATCAGCAACGCCATCCTGCTGTATTCCAGTGAGGAACTGGCGGCCATATCAACGGACATCCCCTCCCTCGGTTGCGGCAATCCCATCGCCCTGTCCGAGCTCAAACCGGGGGAGACAGTGCTCGACCTCGGAAGCGGGGGAGGCTTGGACTGCTTCCTCGCGGCCAATAATGTCGGGCCCAAGGGACGGGTTATCGGGTTGGACATGACGCCGGAGATGATTAAGCTGGCGCGGATGAACGCCGACAAGATGGGCGTCAAGAACGTCGAGTTCCGCCTTGGCGAGATGGAGCACATGCCGGTCGACAGCGAATCAGTCGATGTCATCATATCGAACTGTGTAATCAATCTCTCGCCGGACAAAGACGTCGTGTTCAAAGAGGCCTTCCGCGTGCTCAAGCCCGGCGGCAGGCTGTGCGTCTCCGATATGGTAACCCACGGCGAGCTGCCGGAATCGGTGCGTCAGGACATGACGCAATGGGCCTGCTGCATAGGCGGCGCCATCGACGAGAAAGCATATCTGCAGAAAATCCGCGAAGCGGGATTCAATAAGCCTGTTGTTGTCGAGACCAGGGGTGACAGCGCCCCGGGAAGCTGCTGCGGCGGCAATTCGATCATAGCCAGCATTGCGGTCAAAGCCTTCAAACCGAAGTAAGCAAAGAAACGACACGCCAATCGTAGTTCACATACGAGATTCTTCACTGCGTTCAGAATGACAGACTGCAGGAGGTACAGGAGACAGGGTCTCCTGACGGGGTTATAGGGGTGTCCCCTAAATAAATAAAAGTCCCCCAACGTATGGGGGATTTAGGGGGTTCGGAGAATAGCTCCGAAACTCATCGACAATCAATAGGGCGAGGCGACCTCGCCCCTACATATCCGCTACTCGCGACTCTTGTGCCTGTGCTTCCACTGGCGCTCCAGCTCCTTCAAGCCCTTGGCCGTGTCGCTGGCTATACGCGCCTTGTCCGAGTTGCTCACGCGGTACTTGAATAGCCAGTAGGTGAATTCCTTCAGCTCCTGAAACTGGATGGAGCGGCCCCGGGCGTAACCCTTCTCCTTGCGGAACTTGACCAGCAATGCGTGTCGCGATGCCCCGTACAGCCGCCGGCAGACCTCCTCCCCCAGCTCCTCCCCCTCGCTGATGCCCCGCGCTGCCTGCTCCTTGCGCACCTCCCCCTCGACAGCCAGCACCAGCGCCTCCTCCACCGTCACCCCGTAGAAATAGTTGAGCTGCGCGCTGTACTTTGATGCGCCGATCAAATCTTTGAACTCATCGTCTGTTATCGGGACGGGCATCCTGGAATGGAACAGCAGGTCGACGACTTCGGACTTGGGCACAAGGTGTTCGACCTCCGCTAGAAGCCGCTCGGCCAGCAGCAGCCAGTCGAAGGCCTCGCCACCGATAAGGTAGCGGTATGTCCTGTCTTTATATGTTTCCTCGGGGAGGGTCCATAGCGCTATGGACTCCAGCAGCGCGGTGAACCAGTGCTTCCCGCCCGCGATGGAGTCGCGCAGATGCCGCACCGATTCGCTCTCGGTGGAAACGCCCTTTTCTGCTTGCGCCTTTTTCCGCCTGGCCATTATTTCCCTATCACAAATTCGTTATCCGTAGGGGCGCTGTTTACTGCGCCCTAATATATTTCAATCATTGTGTAGGGGCGACCCTCGTGGTCGCCCGCCGGAGGGCAGGCACAAGGCCTGCCCCTACGTAACCTAACATTCACCTGTCATTGTGAGCGAAGCGCGGCAATCTCCGTCAACCCCCTGCTATCCCCCAATCTTGGGGGAATTTAAAAGAATCTGGGGGACACCCCCAGTTCCCCCGGCAGGAGACCCATTCTCCTGCACCTCTTCTCTTAGTTACCCTCTCTTTACAAAAGAGAGGGCTAGGGTGAGTTCGTTCTGTCATTCTGAGTCCTTGCCCGGAACGGCGAAGAATCTCGTGCTAACAACTATGCCTCTTCTCGCCCGACTCTATCGCTTCCAGAATCTTCCGGGCGTTTTTCTCTCCCACCCGCTGCATCCCAGCTACCCGCCCCTCGCGAACGGCCTGCTCCAGCTCGGCTACGGTCTTGACCCCGAGCTCAGTGTACAGCCGCAGCGTAGTTTTGGGCCCGACGCCCGGTATATTCAAAATATCCAGTATCCCCTGCGGGAACTGCGCTTTGAGCTCATCGTGCGCCTTGACGTACCCGGTCTTGACCAAATCTTCTATCTTGGCGGCTATGGCATCGCCGATGCCGGGTATCTCCTCCAGGTCTTCCCTGTTACTCACCATGCGCTCAACTTCCACGGGCAGCTTCTTGATGGTGCGCGCCGCCTGGCGGTAGGCACGAATCTTGAACTGATTCTCCCCCTTCATCTCAAGGAGGTCAGCTATCTCGTCGAACACTTTAGCGATTTCGGCGTTGGTCATGATTCCCCATTGCCCAACTTTATCGAACGACATACCTTCACTACATACTTATTGAACAGAAAGAGTGATAGCAGCGATATTAGGAGAGGCACAATACTAAAAATAGCCCACCACCAATCGTTCCAATGCCATACTATCCCTACGTAAAGACCAGACATAAGGCCCCAGAAAGCGACAAAAATCAATGGGATAACCCATGTGTGTGGTGAGGGAAAATCTCTTATTAATTTTATTAATATCTTTAGCTTTTCTCCAGAGTAGCTAGCGTCTGGGTCCAATGATTCAAGCACATTGAGAGGTGATTTAAAGAAGACAGAGGGCTGTGGGAGGTTTTCCCCCATCTTGAAAACATGGTCTCTGAGCTTCTTTAACGTCACTTGTGCCATATAGAAGTTGATGACCAAGAAGAGTATCGAGAGAAGAAGTCCGAGCACCACTACTGAGAAGTACATAAACGAGCGAACCCCACCATCGCTTGTCCAACCACCTAACAACAACACCAGAGCTGCGACAAGAAACGATATTGAAGTAAAGAAGAAGTTCAATCTAGTAAACAGAAGGGTCTGTTCCTGATAATAGGCTGACATACTCTGTTCATAGTAGAGCTTCTGCATATCCTCTTCTATGCTCATTTTCCTCCCTTCACGACAGCTATATAGCGGGTAGAGTGTAGCAAAACACACTCCATACTTCCCCTCACTCACCTTATCGGCTGGCGCGAGCCCGGACACGTGCTTTTTGGCAGATGCTTGGCCGGATGCGGCGGAATTTTGGAAGCAGCGACTGTAACCTTTAAGGATTGCCCGCAAACCGGGCAATGTACTATGTGCTTGCTGGTATCCATTGTCATTAGCTGTTCCTCCAATTATATCGGCGGGTTTGAAACCCGTCCTACTTATTTATTCTGTCCGCAGCACTTCTTGTATTTCTTCCCGCTTCCGCAGGGGCACGGGTCGTTGCGGCCGGGGGTGCGCTTGTCCTCCCTGGCCTGCTCGGGGCGCTTGGCTGCCTGCGCCATGGGAGACTGCGTTATCTTCGACTGCGCGGGCTTCTCCTCGATCTTTACCCTGAAGATAGTTGTCGCGACGTCGTGCTCTATGCCCGCGGTCATAGCCTCGAACGTGGAGTGGCCGCGCTGCTTGTAGATGACCAGCGGGTCGCGCTGGCCCATGGCCTCAAGGCCCGCGGACTGGCGCATCTGCTCCATCTGCGTGAGGTGCTCCACCCAGGCCCGGTCTATCATGCGCAGCATGATCAGGCGCTCCAGCAACCTCATCTTATCCGCGCCGAACTCCCGTTCGCGCTGGGCGTATACATCGTCGATGTGCTTTATCAGCCGCTCCTCGACGGCGGCTTTGTCCATCTGCTTGACGGCGGCGGCGTTCAGCTCCGGGGGTGGGGGCATTACGGTGCCGATCTCTTTGAGGAAGGCGGCGGCATCGGTCTCCTCCGCGCCCTTCGACAGGTACACGCCGCAGATGTTCTTTATCTCCTGGGTCACCATCGATATGATATTGGCCCTGACATCGGCGCCGCTGAGAATCTTGCGGCGCTCACTGTAGATGACCTCGCGATGCGCGTTGACCACGTCGTCGTATTCCACGAGGTGTTTTCTGATATCGAAGTTGTAGCCCTCGATCTTGGTTTGCGAGCTCTCGATGGCCTTGCTCACCATGGAGTTCTCTATCGGAACGTCCTCGTCGAACTTGAAGCGCTCCATGACGCCCTTGACGCGCTCACCGCCGAAGCGCTTTACAATGTCATCCTCCAGCGACACGTAAAAGCGGCTATAGCCGGGGTCGCCCTGGCGTCCGGCGCGGCCGCGCAGCTGGTTGTCGATGCGCCGCGCCTCGTGGCGCTCGGTGCCGATGATATGCAGCCCGCCTAGACCGACGACTTTATCGTGCTCCTGCTGCCAGTCGCTTTGCTCGCGGCCCTCGGGGTTGCCGCCGAGGATAATATCGACGCCGCGTCCGGCCATGTTGGTGGCCACGGTGACCGCGCCGACGCGCCCGGCCTGCGCCACGATGACCGCCTCCTTCTCATGGTTCTTGGCGTTGAGCACCTCGTGCTTCACGCCCTTGCGCATGAGCATCTCGGCGAGGTGCTCTGACTTCTCGATTGACACTGTTCCGACCAGCACGGGCTTGCCATCGGAATTGAGCTTCTTGATCTCCTCGGTCACGGCGCGGAACTTGGCCTCTTCGTTCTGGTAGATGAAATCGGAGTGGTCCTGCCTTGCCAGAGGTTTGTTTGTAGGTATTACGACAGCATCGAGCTTGTAAATCTTGTGAAATTCCTCGGCCTCGGTGATGGCCGTGCCCGTCATGCCGGCCAGCTTGTTGTACATGCGGAAGTAGTTCTGGAAGGTGATGGTGGCCATGGTCATGTTCTCGCGCTGTACCTTGACGCCCTCCTTGGCCTCGATGGCCTGGTGCAGGCCTTCCGAGTAGCGGCGTCCCGGCATCATGCGACCGGTGAACTCATCGACGATGATCACCTGGCCGTTACGGACGACGTATTCGCGGTCGCGCTTGAACAGGACGCGCGCCTTGAGCGCGCTCTCCAGATAGTACATGAGCATGGCGTTGGATGGATCGTATAGATCGGGGCTCCGCAGCAGGCCCTCCGCCTTGAGCAGCCCCTCTACGCGGGACATGCCCTCGTCGGTGAGCTTCACCGACCGCTCGCGCTCCTCTATCTCGTAATCCTTGCCCTGTTCGATAGCGGCGGCGACCCTGGCGAACACGGGGTACTTATCCGAGGCCTCGGGCGCCGGGCCGCTGATGATGAGCGGGGTGCGCGCCTCGTCGATGAGGATGTAGTCGACCTCGTCTACGATGGCGAAGTTCAGCTCGCGCTGAACGCACTGCGAGAGATCGACGACCATATTGTCGCGAAGGTAGTCGAAGCCGAACTCGTTGTTGGTGCCGTAGGTGATGTCCGCCTCGTAGGCCTCGCGCCGCTTCACCGGACGCAGGTGCGGCCAGGTCTTGTCCTCCGACTCATATCCGGGATCGAACAAGAATGACGACTCGTGCTGTATGGTGCCCACCGACAGGCCCAGCGAGTTGTATACAGGGCCCATCCAATAACTATCGCGCTTTGAGAGGTAGTCGTTGACCGTGACCACATGCACGCCGCGGGAGACCTGTAAGATTTTTCTAGGAACGCCCATGCCGACCGCAGTGGTATCGCTCGTGTAAGTGTCGATCAACCGCCACTCCTCAACGCCGCTCTCGCCTCGATAGAGGCCGTACGGTTTGAAACGCCAACCGGCCGGGTCCCCGCCCTGCAACTCCTGAGCTTTCTCGATCCACTCATCGTTAATGTCCAGCGCGTTCAGATAGGTCGGCAATGTGGCGACGAGGGTCTTGCCTTCACCGGTTTTCATCTCGGCGATGCGTCCCTGGTGCAGAACGATGCCGCCGATGAGCTGTACGTCGAAGTGGCGCTGCTTTATCGTGCGCCTGGCCGCCTCGCGCACGGCGGCGAAGGCCTCGGGGAGGATGTCGTCGAGCTCCTCGCCGCCGGCGAGCCTCTTGCGGAACTCGTCCGTCTTGCCGCGCAGCTGCTCATCCGACAGCGCCTGGAACTGCGGTTCGAGCGAGTTGATCTCCTCGACCGTGGGTTCGAAGCGTTTAACTACCTTCTCGTTGGAATCCAGCAATCCGCCCAGTAATTTCTTAAACATATACACCTGCGATCATTGAAATAAATCCTCTATCTAAATGTAGGGTGGGTTTCTTAACCCACCGCTACGGTGTCATTGCGAGCCCTTGTCTGAAATGGCGAAGCAATCTCCATCAAGGCACTGCTATAATAACGACGAGATTGCCACGTCGTTTTTCCATGATATAACTATATGGACACACTCCTCGCAATGACAACTTTAAACATATGTCGACGCCACCCGTAGGGGCGAACACATAGGTTCTCGCCCTATTCACCAGACACGTCCTCCCCTTCCTCTAACGAATACGACTCATCCTCGATTATCCGCCGCGCCTCGTCGGCCATGGATTCGTTGACTGCGACCCGTATCGCGCCCATGCCATCGACGGTAAACATATGCACCGACCGTGCCGCGTTGGATCTTAGAATGCTAGCGATGCCGGCGGCCTCCAGCTTGCCCTTGATGATATAGGCTTCCACCTCTCCCGAGGCGATATAGACATCAACCAGTCTCTCGCCCATTCGGTTGCAGCCCCCTAATCCTGGAACATGGCGCCGATGGATTCGCCGGCGTGGATGCGGCGTATGGCCTCGCCCAGAAGTTCCGCTATCGAGAGAACCGTGATCTTGCCGTTGCGTTTCTGTGTCGGGACAGGGATCGTATCGGTGACCACCACTTCCTTGACGGCGCATTTGGAGATGCGCTCTATGGCCGGGCCGGAGAATACCGGATGCGTGCACAGGGAGTAAACCCCGCTCGCTCCAGCCTTGGTAAGGGCGTTGACAGCTGTGACGAGGGAGCCCGCGGTGTCGATCTCGTCATCGATGAGGATGGCGGTCTTATCTTCGACCTCACCGATTATGTTAAGCAGCTCCGCATTATCGTCGTTGCCCGCCCTGCGTTTCTCGATGATGACCAGCGGCGTGTTGAGCTTGGCGGCAAGGTCGCGGGCGTGCTTGGTGATGCCGATGTCGGTGGCCACTACCACCATATCCTTCAGCTTCTTGGACTTGATGTAGTCGGCGAGGAGCGTAAGCGCGGTGAGTTCGTCGACGGGGATGGTGAAGAAGCCCTGTATCTGCGCCGCATGCAGGTCGACGGTGAGCACCCTGTCGGCGCCGGCGACGCTTATCATGTCGGCCACCAGACGCGCGGTTATGGGCACGCGCGGCTGGTCCTTCTTATCGGTGCGGCTGTAGCCGTAATACGGCATGACCGCGGTGATGCGCCCGGCCGAGGCCCGCCTTAACGCATCGAGCATAATAAGCAGCTCCATGAGCCTCGTGTTCACCGGGGCACATACCGGCTGTACTACAAAAATGTCCCGCTCGCGGACGTTCTCCAGTATCTTGACGAACGTGTTTTCGTTGGCGAACTCGAAGACCTCGGACTTGCCTAAAGGTATTTTTAGATAATCGCAGATACCCTTAGCCAGAGCGGGGTGCGCGTTACCGGTAAAAACCTTTAGTTCGTCGATCAAAGTCTTCCTCCTCGATAAAAATTACTTGCCATTAAATGTAGGGTCCCGCTTCTCCATGAAAGCGTTGACTCCCTCGCGGTGATCCTCTGAGCTCAGCGCCAGCGCCTGGCACGTGGCCGCAAAGTCCAGAGCCGTCTCCAGGTCCGTCTCGAGCGCCTTGTAGGCCAGCTTCTTTGACATTTGTACGGCCAGCGGCGGGTTCGATGCGATCTTCCCGGCCAGCTCCATGGTGGCGGCTTCCAGCTTATCGCCGGGGACGAGTTTGTTCAGCACGCCGATGCGCAATGCCTCCTCCGCTTCAAGGAAATCCCCCGTGAACATGAATTCAAGTCCGCGGCCGAGACCGAGCAGGCGAGTATAGAACCATGCTCCGCCGCCGCCCGGAATGAGTCCGACCTTCACGAAGCTGTTCCTGAACTTCGACCTGTCGCAGCCGACCCTCATGTCGCAGGCGAAGGCGAAATCGCAGCCCGCGCCTACTGCGGCGCCGTTGACCATAGCTATGGTCGGCTTGTCCATCGATTGTAAGCCCAGAGCGACTCTCTGGTAGCTGGTGCGTATGTTGTAGTGCAGCTCGTTGGGAGTACCGGCAAGCCCGCTCTCCCATCCTCCCCCGCTGATATCGGCGCCGGAGCAGAAGACCTTGCCCGCGCCCGTGAGTATCATTACCCTGATATCCCTGTCCTGTGCCACATCGGCGACGGCCTCAACCATCTCAAGCAGCATCTTCCTGGTTAAAGCGTTCATCTTGTCAGGACGGTTCATGGTGAGAGTGGCGATGTGGGAGTCTTTTTTTAACGTAATGGTTTCGTAAGCCATGTTAATCACCCCTTAAAATATAGAAACCGGTGACTGAAGGTCGATTTATAATTTTAACACAAATCGGCGGCGAACGGCATGTGGATCTTCGAAAAATTACTAAGGTCCGGCTTCCAGTGCGGCCCTGGCTGCCCCCTGCTCCGCCTCGCGCTTACTGCTCCCCTTTCCCTTGCCCAAAACCCTGCCGCCTATGAGCACCTCAACGATGAATTCCCTGGCATGATCCGGCCCCTCCGCGCTGATAACGCGGTATTCAGGCACTTCGCGGCACCTCGACTGCACGATCTCCTGCAGCCGCGACTTAAAGTCCGCGTTCAGGACGGTGTCGGCAGCCTTCTCTATCTCGCCATCGTACAGCCTCAGTATCAGGTCGCGGCAGGCATCGAATCCCTGATCCAGGAAGACGGCGCCGATAACCGCCTCCAGAGCGTCGGCCAGTATCGACTGCCTGGCGCGACCGCTATTGGATTCTTCGCCGCGTCCCAGGTAAATGTAGTTGTCCAGCTTGAGACGCTGTCTTGCTATGCGCGCCAGCGTTTCTCTCCGAACAAGCGCCGACCTGAGCTTGGTCAAGTCGCCTTCCGGTAGATCGCGATGTTCGCGGTACAGCTTCTCGGCGATGACGACTCCCAGCATCGAGTCGCCCAGAAACTCGAGCCTTTCGTTCGATTGCAGTTCGAAATCCGGATTCTCGTTGAGATACGAACGGTGCACCAGCGCCTGTTGCAGCAGAACGGGCTCGCGAAAAGGAACCTGCAGCGTGTTTTTCAGTTCTGTGATGTCTTCCAACGTGTGAACCCCTCTGTCAAACATAATGTTGGAGCCTCGATTTGTCAAGGCAAGAATGATATAATTCGAGAGTTGTGAAAAACCTGAAATCAGTAATAGATAAACATCTGCCCCGGGAGATGGCCCTCTTTTTACAAATAGCGGGAAAGGCCGCGGAAGAAAACGGAGAAAAATTGTACCTCGTGGGAGGGACGGTGCGCGACCTTCTGCTGAAGCGTTCCAGTCTGGATATAGATCTGGCGCTGGAGGGAAACGCTATAAAATTCGCGAGGCAGATAACCGCCGAGACCGGGGAAAAGCTGGCTATACACCAGAGGTTCGGCACGGCCAACTTTCGGCACGGCGAGTTCACCATCGATATAGCTATGGCGCGGCGCGAAAGCTATGCGCACCCCGGCGCCCTGCCTATAGTTAAACCCGCTACGATCAAAGACGATTCAGGACGCAGGGACTTCTCCGTCAACGCCATGGCCGTCGATCTCTCACCTCAATCATTCGGTCAACTGCTCGATTTTCACGGCGGCGTAAGCGACCTTGATAAGAAACTGATTCGCGTCCTGCATAAGAGAAGCTTCATCGATGACGCGACGAGGATATTCCGGGCGATACGTTATGAACAGAGGCTGGGCTTTACCATCGAGGACGGAACCGAGCGTCTACTGCGCAGGAAGGTCGCCATGATTAACACAATCAGTGGAGACCGTTTGAGAAACGAGATCGAACTGCTGCTGAAAGAGGAATTCCCCGAGAACGGGCTGGCCCGCGCAGACGAGCTGGGCGTGCTGCGCCAGATCAACCGCTCGCTGAAGAGCAGTAAATGGCTCGCGGACCGTTTTGAGGATGCGCGGCGGCATTATGTAGCCGGTCCGGCCGTGTATTTCGCCTTGCTGTGCCATGATCTGGGCAGGGATGATGCTGAAGCTATATGCGAACGTCTCAATCTGTCGGGGGACTGGAAACGCATCGTGATCGGTGTAGCCCGGATCAACGAAGATATCCACAAGCTGGCGGATCCCGCCATTCAACCCAGCGCTGTCTATCGCTACCTCAAACGCTATCCGGTGGAAGTCGCGTCGGCCTGCTTTCTCTCCAATGATTCCCGCATAGTGCGCGGCCAGATAGAGCGATATCTCAAAGAGACGCAGTATGTACGTATACATCTCGATGGGAACGAGCTTAAGAGGATGGGTGTTGAGTCAGGCCCGCGCCTGGGCCGGATACTTAAGGCGCTCCAGGACGCGAAGCTGGACGGTCTTGCAGATACCATGGAGGAAGAAGAGACCTTCGTGCAGTATTGGCTGAAAACACATAAGTAAGGATTTGGGAATGCCTGTGTAGGGGCGCTGCTCGCTGCGCCCTGTCTATCGGGCATCCTTCCATATACCAAGATATCACGGAAGGAACTGCCCCTACATAACGGATAAACATGGGGGTTGACTTACACCTGCCCAAACCCTTTAAATGATTGAGGAAAGAGGCGAAGGCAAAATGAGCGATATATGCATTATCTGCGGTCAGCCGCTGGATGGAGAGAACGTATCCCGCTGCTCTCTATGCGGCAGGAGCTTCCATATGACGTGGAACACCGATAAACCTGTTGAGAACTGTGGACAGATATGGTTCGATCCCCGCTCCAGCGGCATGGGATTTGTGTGCAAGATTTGCGCGGAGGAGAACCCCTGGATCAAGGACGCCACCGTCCAGTTCGAGCAGCCCCCCAGCTAGCCCCCGTACAGCCAGTCCCTGATCTCCCCCGCCAGTCGCTCCGCATGTCCGGACTTAACGGTGCATTGCGGCAGCGACGAAAGGAACACTCCGCCGTATTTCTTCGACCGCACCCTGCTGTCGAGGATGACGACCACGCCGCGGTCGCTCTTGCTCCTGATGAGACGTCCGAATCCCTGTTTGAACTTCAGCGCCGCCTGCGGTACTGCGTATTCGTTGAAAGGATCGCTGAAAAGCTCGGAGCGCGATACAAAGACCGGGTCCGTGGGCACGCTGAACGGAAGCCTGGCTATCGCTAACACGCTCAGCGAGTCCCCCGCTATATCGACCCCTTCCCAGAAGCTGGAGGTGCCCAGCAGCATGGTTCGTGAATCCTCCTTGAGCGACCTGATCAACTGGCGCGGCGAGCCATCCACTCCCTGCGCCAGGACAAGGATATCCTCCCCGTTAAGCGTTTCCCGAATCGATTCATAGCTGGAACGCAGGGCGGAGTGCGATGTGAAAAGGGCCAGCGTTCTCCCCTCCGCGGCGCGGCCGATATCCATCAGCGCCTGCGCCACGGCCTTCTGGTAACCGCGCGCGCCCGGCTCCGGGATATCGTCGGGTATGTATAAAAGCGCGGCTCCCTCGAAGTCGAACGGTGAGCCGAGCATCACCTCCCTGGCATCGCCGAAGCCCAATCGATTCTTGATATAACCGAAGCCGCCATCGACGCTCAAAGTGGCTCCGGTCAACACTACACATTCCTTGTTCTCATATAAATCCCGTTCCAGCACCGTAGCCACCTCCAGCGGAGCCGCGTGCATGGTGACGCGCCCCTCGATGGCGGAGAGCCAGCATATGCTGTCCTCTTCTTCCCCGCCGCAGATCCAGCCTATCCCCTGCCGCATTTCCTCTCCGCGGTATATCGCGGAAGCTATCTCCGTGACAATGTCGTCGTGGTCCAGCATACTATCCAGCGGCTCGACGGCGGCCAGCAGTCGCCCCAGTTCGCCGCCTATATCTTGCAAAGCCATATCCATGTTCTCCGCGGCCAGGACGACACCCCGCCACTCCGAAGCCTGGCGCTCCGCCCCGGTTATGCGCAGGCGCCGCTCGTAGCCGCCGCCGTCTCTCGCGTGAACGTCCACGAATTTCGACAGGGCGTCGAATAACTCTGATGCGCGGTCGATCCCATGCTCTACGATCCGGTAAGCGTCTCCGGCCATCTCCCCGATCTCGTGCTGGCGTGTCAGCGGCACGGCGCTGCCCCTGAAATGCTCGGCCAGCTCAAACAGCAGGCCGCCGTAGCGCCCTCCGCCGTCGCGCTGCCCCAGCCGGTCGAAATAGCCCCGAAGGTCACGTTCTCCTACTTCCAGCCCCCATTGCTCCGTGGCTTCCTCCTCCAGGTTGTGGGCTTCATCAATTATGAGGTGGCGATACGAGGGCAGGATATTGCTTTCCGAGACGATGTCGGAAAGCAGCAGCGCGTGGTTCACCACTACAATATGGGCGCCCTCCGCCATGCGCCTGGCCCGGTAAAGGAAGCATTGCCCGCGCTTCTGATAAGGGCACTGAGATCCCAGGCAGCTTTCCGATTGGGCGCTGACGCGGCTCCATAGCGACTGCTCCTCTCTCCTCATGTTGAGTTCGCCGCGGTCGCCGGTCTCCGTCTGCGCCAGCCAGACAAGTATACGGGCCATGAATCCGGACTCCTCCCGCGTCAGCGAGCGCATCCGCCTGTGCAGATTCCAGCGCCGCATGCAGAGGTAGTTGCCCCGTCCCTTGAGCTGCACGCAGCGGAAAGCCACATCGCCCAGGGCCTTCTCCAAATCCGGTATGTCCTTCCCTATAAGCTGCTCCTGCAGGCTTATGGTGTTGGTCGATACGATGACGGGCATCCCGTTGCCGGAAGCAAAAATGATCGACGGCAATAAATAAGCGATCGATTTTCCCGTGCCCGTGCCCGCCTCCACGATGAGACGCGCGCTCTTGTTAAGCGCCTCGGCCACGGCCCGCGCCATAGCCGACTGCTCTTTGCGGCACTCGAAACCTTCCAAGGATTTCGATAATTTCCCGCCGTCCTCCAGCATGAGCACCATACGATCGATGTCGATCTTCTCGCGTTCCGTTTTGGCGCGCAGCCGCTCACCTTTCTCTTTTGAGAGCTCATATATCTTCAACGCGGGCTCTCCGGCGATGGAGAAAACGTCGCCGAGTTTCTCATCCGACACGGCGTGAAAGAGGCGTCCGAGCGGCCAGTCCCGGCTCGCGCCGATGCGGTCCAGCTCGGCGACGATCGACGGGTCTAAAGAGCGCAGCTTATCAAGCAGCGCCAGGAATACGTCCTTGGCGGCCGTGGCGTCATGCAGCGCGCGGTGATACTGCACGGACGATACGCCCAACTCGGCAGCCAGTGTAGCCAGTCGGTAATCGGTCAGCGCCGGCATCACGATGGTCGCCATCTCGAAAACATCGTAGACCTCTCCGCGCGGCGCAACGTCCTGCTCCGCCAGGAACGCCAGGTCGAACCCTATGTTCTGTCCGATTATCGTGGCGTTGCCGAGGAAATCGACCAGCTCATTCAGCGCGACCGGCAGCTTTGGCGCCTTCACAAGGTCGCGGTCGGTTATGCCTGTGAGTATCTGTATGCGGTAAGGCACAGGGCGCGAGGGCTTAGCCATTGACTGGTAAGTGTCGATGACGCCGTTGCGGTCGAACTTAACCGCGCCGATCTCGATTATCTCGTCGTTGACAGGATCGAGGCCCGTAGTCTCCAGGTCAAGCGAAACAAATATATCATTCATTGGAACAACACATCGAAAAGAGGTGCCCCGATATAATCGGGGACGAGGTTATAGGGGTGTCCGCTATCCTCTTAAGAATTTCCCCAAGACCGAGAGATACACGGGGTTGATTATTGCTAAGCATAACCCACTAATTTTAGCACAAACACTATCCTTTGAATGGGCGGTAGCGTCCTGCGCGGATGTTTTAGCGAGGCCGAGAAGTTATCTGCGATTGCGATATATGCCTGCATAACGCACGCGGCATAAATTTGCTTATGGATGTCGATTTTTCATTGAACAAGCGTAATATTTTCATATAACATTGGTATTAGTGTTGACAAAGATACCTAAGTGTAGTATAAATGTAAAATCCGTGATTAGCTTTATGCAAAGCTGAAAGCAAGGGATTTTCTATTTCCGCAGTGTTTTGCTAAGGGGTATTTTAATGAGCAAAAAAAAGAAACGTTCAAATACGAGAGTAATCTCAACAGCTATCTTTATGGCTATTATTATAACACTCTTAATGGTTCCCGCTATTGAGGACATGGGTGGGGTTTACGGTCAGTATGGCTACGGCTATGGTTACTATACTCCCGGTACAGGCGGCGGAGGGTATAGCCCGGAAGACTTTACATATCCCTTCACAACTGACATGTGTGGTTCGAGTGGATCCTGGATTATTTCCAGTGCTGGTGTTATGCAGAATAACGTTAGTGTTTCTTGCTCTGACGGAAACGCGAGCGTTTACATACCGGCAGGGACCAAACTGCTTACCGAGAATGGCTCGATGTTGAGCGGAATGTCTATGGAGAAAATGATACCTCTTCCGGAAGCACCGGAGGGAAAAACGATACTGGCCGCCTTCGATTTCGATCCTGACGGGGCTACCTTCGATCCAGGCATACAGATAACAATAGATTACGACCCGGCATTGCTCCCTGAAGGAGCCACGGGAGAAAATCTGGTCCTCGGAATATACAATGAGGCTACCGGTACCTACACATATATAACCGGCACGGTGGATCTCGTAAATAACACTATCACGTTCACGATAACCCACTTCTCCATCTTCGCATTAATGGCGCCTACGGAGCCGGAGCCAACAGCAACGCCGACGGCTACTCCAACTTCAACTCCCACGCAGACTGTTTCGCCTACACCGACGGCCACAGCTACAGCTACTGCTACTGCGACTGCGGTTCCTACAGTCCCGTCTGACGGCGGTACCGCTGGTAAAACCAACCTGCCGGAGCGGTGGATATTGATAATCCTTATAGTTCTGGGTGCCGCGCTGCTTGCCGGTTTGATCGGAGCTATAGTGTACCGGGCAAAAGCATAGAACATAGAAGTTATAATGTAAAAAGCTGGAACACGCTAAAAGTGTTCCAGCTTTTTTGTTTGTATGATTTGGTTTAAAGCATTTGCGGGAGTGAGACTACCGATGTTCTCTAAGGAACTCTTACTGTAGCTTCTCCTTCGATAACCACCTTACCCTGGCTGTCCACGCATGTAGTTTTAAAGACTGCGATGGGCTTATCCTCCCGGATGCTCAATACCTCGACGGTTGCCGTAACCTGTTCGTTGAGCGGCACCGGCGCCTTGAAACTCAGCGTCTGGCCCAGATAGATGGTGCCCTCGCCGGGCAGGTCGCATCCCAGGATCCCCGAGAATAGACTACCCACCAGCATGCCATGCGCGATGCGCTGTTTGAATATCGTATTCTTGGCGTATTCCGCATCGAGGTGTATCGGGTTCTTATCGGTCGATACATCGGCGAATTTCTTAACGTCGTCATCGGTAAAAATCTTGCTGCGCGAGGCTTTGTCTCCTACCTTCAATTCTTTTTTCATTATAAAAACTCCTTCTATTGAGATTCAGCCCTCGGGTCTTTTGCCGGAGGGCGCTGATTTTCAGATGTCGCGGGGCGATGAATATCCGAACCCCCTGCATTTCAAATCGGTCGCGTAGGGGCGAGGTTCTCTCGCCCTTCGTGATTCAAATCGAGCGCGTGGCATCGACGCATTGATTGTAGCAGATGTCGGGAGTCAAAGTGAAGCGGTGATGAAGGTTTCGACGCGTGGATGGAGGATATTTCCAGCTTTAATTGCCCCAGACGGGGTGGCGGTGCGCTGCCAGCCTGACGATACGGCTTCCCGTTTCACCGTAGGAGTAGCCTGCCACCTCGGCGGCGCAGGCCAGGCTGGCGTCGGCGCTGATATCGGCGTTGGGGTTCACGTCAAGGACATAAACGATGCCGTCGCGGATGCGCGCATCGATGCGGCCATAGTCGCGGCAGCCAAGCGCCTTGTAAGCCGCCTTACAGGCGTTCTCCAGATTGTCGCTCTCCTCCGGGCTCAGCGGTGCCGGCAGCAGCGTCTTGATGCCGTCGTACAGTGGCGACCCGGGCAGGAACTTCGCGTCGTATGTGCACAGCCGATCGTGAATGTCGCCGAAAGATGAGAAATCCATCTCGGCCGGAGGCAGCATATCGATGTGTCCGTTGCCCCAAATTGATACGTGGAACTCCCGTCCGTCGATGAAGTCTTCCACCAGGGCCGGCTGTTTCAGGGTCTGCAGCACAAACGATATCCGCTGGACCAGCTCAGCCTCGTTCGACACTACCGACTCGCGCGTGATGCCCTCGCTGGAATGCTCATTCACGGCTTTAACTATGGACGGGAAGCGGTCCCATCCGTTCGCTTCGGGTCTTTCGAACACGCGCCATTTTGGTGTAGGTATTCCATCCCTTTCCAGGAGTTGCTTCATCAGCCTTTTATTCTGCGCCTTCGACAGCGTTTCGGAGCCGGCTCCGGTAAAGGCGAAACCCATTCTCTCAAGAGCCCGCGCTACCAGATGCTCGCTGTGCGGTATGCCGGGGATGCTTTCACACCAGTTGAATACGATATATGATAGCGGATCGAACGCGCTCAGCACGGATTCGATGTCATCATCGCACAGCGGAATCGACGTTGTCGGGTGCCCTATCGACGATATGGCGGTATCAAGGTGAGAGGATAAAGAAACAACCTCTTCTTTTTCCGGGGGACTCCAGCAGCGGTCGACGTTGAATAAGAGCAGAACAGGCAGATCGTGGGGGTCTATTCCTAGAGGCACCCCGAGACTCCTTTACGTGATCCGGCCCGGGGCGGTTTAGTGTTTCTTACATCCGTGTTCAGGAGGGGCTGCGGAACCTGGTTTTTTCGACGAAGGTCTGAAACCGGAAATCCAATCCAGTTTACGAACGGCGTACTCCGCTGATGCTTATTGAACGATAAACTGCGTTCAATCACGAGCTTTGAACCCCCAGTTTACTTCTCCTTCATCCGATTGTAACTGCAACCTCCTGACTTTTACGCGGTCGCGCTCTGTAAATGAATTGCGCTTGGTTAGGCACTCAGTCCAGAGATTTTTTATATATCTTATATTACTTTTATAAATCATAAAAAAGCATATGTCAATGCTATTTGGAGATAATTGAAAAATCCGCCTGCCTCCATAGCTAAGTTTTATCGCGAAACCGAATCATTAAAGCATGCGTGGAGAATTGCAGTTACATGACGTGGCGGTCGACCCGTGGAAAAACGGATAACCGTACTTGTTGCAGTCGATATACAATATGGAGCAGGTATATTCTATTCCGTATAGAATTCCCATTTGCAGGCGATCTCGTCGGGCTCTCCGGTGAATCCGACCTTGAGCGGCCTCCACTTGATATTTGGATTGAGCGCTTCCGTGTACGCCTTCATGCCGGCATCCTCGAAGACCCGGCACGTCCAATCCAGCTTCTCGGGCTCGCGGTTCTTCAGCGCGGCGAAGGCGGGACAATGCCTGACGGTGAGAATAGCGTTGTTCTTGTCCTTGAGGTCCCAGTCGTAGTCGAAAACGCCCTGCGCGAAGGATGGCAGGAACTGGTTGATTTTAACGTAGGCCTCGATGTCGTTGTCTTTTATATTGAGTGCCTCTGCTGTCCACTTCATCTCGTGTTTCCCGATGCGGGTCCAGTTTTCCAGCATGCACTCCCGCTCGACCTGCTCGCCGGCGCGTTTACGCATCTGCTGCTGCCAGTAAGCGTCCAGCGTGAGCATCTCCTTGCAGTAAACGCGCAGCAGCCGCGCCAGCGTTTCTTTTGACATATCCTCGAACTGGATGTTCTTTACGAATGGTCCGCTGTAGTCCTGAAGTTCTTTCATTCCGTTCCTCCTTTTATCTCGTCGCTTTATCGAGTTCGTCGCTGGGTTATTGCCTGTGTATGATATCGTTTATATCTCTTCCATCGCTTTCCAGTTGCTATTCTATTCGCCGCTTGCCGCTCTCCAGCACCGGCAGAAATACATTGCGCTCGAATGGTTTCAGTCGTACGGCCTGTTCCGGGCAGTGCCGCACGCACAGGCCGCAGCCGCAGCACAGCTTATCATCGATTCGAGCTATCCCGTAACCGTCGACGGCGATGGCTCTGACCGGGCAATAGGTCTCGCACTCGCCGCAGCCGTTGCAGGCGTTCTCGTCCGGCATCTCCGCTATGTAGAAAGACTTGAGCATGAACGGCGTGTTGCCGCGGCTGTAATTGCCTATGACCCCGCAGCAGTCCCAGCAGCAGTTGCAGATGATATCTACAGCGTATTTCGCCTTGAAATCCTTCAGGGGAACCAGCCTGCCCACCTGGTGAATGGCGCCCTTTTTCTCGGCCTCCTTAACCAGGTCGATAGCTTCCTGCTTGCTGATGCGCCGCCCGAGCCCGCGCTTGATTATATGCTCCGCGCCGGGGCTCAGGGCGATGCACGATTCATCCGGCAGGTGCATGCGGCAGGGGTCGCCGTCAAGTTTGCGCTGCTGCCTGCAGAAGCAGTGGCCGACGGAGATAACCTCGTCGTCGGGAAGTTGCTCCAGGATATTGAGGATGCTGTGCGCCGGATAGACTTCGTTTACCTGCGGCGGAAGGGGCTTGTTAACTTCGATAAGGCGCGACGATGTCGGATTGACCGTGGCCACCGAGCGGTGCGGCGATACGTCCTTTAATATCATGTTCAACACGTCGGGCGGCACGGCCTGCGCCGCGCTGAAGTACGCGCTGACGCGGCGGGCGAACTCCCGCCTGTCGGGCGTGTCGGCGCCGCCCATGAGGTAATGCTCGAACCAGCCCGGGAAGATGGACATCACATGAAGGTACGGTTCTTCTCCCGGCCCGGCCTCGATCTCGGTTATGTGCCCCTTGTTCAGCAGAGTCTCAAGCAATCGGTCGAACTCTTTCTTTGGCAATCCGACTCTTTTCTCGACATCGCCGCGTGTAAGGTTGCCCCCGCCCATCTTCAGAAGGAAGTCGACCTCTTCCGGCTCCAGCGCCGCGTCGAATATGTACAGCAGGTCGTCGGTGATCATGAACGGCGTCTCCGACTGCTCGTTCATCAACTCTGCGAGTTTCTGGAGTTTGTCCTTGTCCGTTTTCATCTCCATGCCGAGCTTGCCTCCATCTAATAAGTGGTATTTCACCTGCTGGTTTCAGCCAGTTTCGAGCCGAGACGGTACGCCTCCTCAAGCGCGTCGTTCTTGGCTAAGATGTCACCTTTTGCCGCTACTCCCGGCACAAGTATTCGTCCCGCCGGCTTCATCTCAAGGTAATCGAAGCATTTCTCAAAGAAGGCCAACAAAGGCGCTGCCGTGTCCATGTCCGTATCCTCGAACGGGCTGGCGATGACCGCGGCCTTGCCGGCGATCTTTGGCCTGTTCCCGGGGCAGTTGAAGTATATCAGACGGTCGATAAATGCCTTCAGCAACGCGGTGGGCCCGAACCAGTAGACCGGCGTGCCGAAAACGATGACATCGGCGGCGTCGATCATGGGATAAATGTCGTTCATATCGTCTTTTTTGGGACATGGCTTGTTCTTCCAGCATATATAGCAGCCGTCGCATTCCTTGATGGTCAGTCCTCTCAGATGAATCTTTTCGACGTCGGCTCCGGCGTTCTTTGCGCCTTCGAGGATCCTGTCGACAAGAATATCCGTGTTGCCCTTCTTGCGCGGGCTGCCAACAATGCCGAGTATCTTTGTCATTGCATTCCTTATGTTAAGTTAATCATCTCAGATAAGAGTCGCATCTATTTGACGGCGTAGAACCCGGCCTGCATGTGAGAGAACCACAGCAGTTCGACAACACGAAAGCCGGCATCCCGAAGCAGCGCGATGTGCTCATCGATGCGTATGGGGAAGTAGACGGTATCGTAGCGCTGCAGGTGTTTTTGCACAAGCTCCGCGGAGCGCCCCTGCGCCGCCTGGAATCGCCCCCAGCGCTCCAGTCCTTTCTCAACGCCGTGCTGCGTGTAAGGGGCTACGTTCTCGAAGTTGACGAAAACGCCGCCGTCCGCCAGCATTCGATAGCATTTCTCGATTGCCCTGCGCCGTTCATCGCGCGATGAATAGTGATGGCATAGTATCGCCGTGATAACCTGCGGCGCCGCTTCGCCCTCCGGCCAGACAAGCTCCTCGCTCTTCATGGCGTCGAGTAAGCGCACGCGCGAGTTCGCCCTTGCCAGTCGTTTGCGTGCCTGGTCCAGCATGCCGTCGGATGGATCGGTCAGAACGAACCTCGCGGCGGGGAAAGCGGCCAGCGCCTGCTCGACGATGAAGCCGGTGCCGCAGCCGGTGTCCAGCCAGCACGATACGTCCGGCTTCAGATGTTTTATGAGGTCGATGGTCTCGTGATTAATCGTCTCGTAGTACGGTATCGTCTGCCGCACGTTCTTATCATAGAACTCCGCGCGGCGCTGTGATTCAAAGCCTGTTTCAGCCATTGCTCCATCCTTGCAAGTGGTATCTCGGTGTCCGAGCGTATCGTACATGGGGGGATATCAGGTGTCAAGGCGGGGGGAATTATAGCGACGATCAAGCCTTTAATTTTCCAGCAGTCCTTCGCCGGCGAAGAAATCGATGACCCGAGGGTCGTTAATGGGGTCATTATCGTCGGGCTGGAACGAGTTTATCCATAGAGTGTTGAATTCATCGTAAAGCTTAGGGAAATACATTATCACAACACCTTCGTACATCAGTGACGATAGTGGAGACCAGAATTGTCCGGTATATATTTCTTCGCCATCCATTTTGACCGAGAATTCTTTCTGGTGCAGGCACCAGATGTCTGAAGCATGCCAGTCGCCGGGATCATGTGATTTGACGAACGAATTCCATTGTTCAATTCCTGCTGCGTTCAGCTCGATCTCGTGACTCGACGAATTATATGATTCGATATGATGTTCCGATAATATCAACCCTCCAGTATCGACGAGATAGACGCCAAACCTTGACTCTTCGTTAGTCTCTTGCGGCGAGCAAGCAAGTGTTGCAATTGGCAGGATGAGGGTGATGAACAAAACAGCTAATATAGAATACAGTTTCATTTTGCCTCCTTACTTTATGCAAAAAGTAAGTTTGTAGCTAGTGTAATGTTGCGTTTCCATATTCTATTATAGACGTATTTTATAACAATGTCACCTTTATCTAAATAAGTGGTTTTTGTCGCAATAATCTGGTAATATCGCTCCATCCGGATATGTGAGGTGGTCTATGATACAGAAGAGGCGGATTGGCAGGACGGATATCGATATAACGCCAATAGGGCTGGGCACCTGGCAGTTCTCCGAGGGGCAGGGGTTTCACAAGTATATGTGGGCGTGTATATCTGCCGATACGACTAGCGCTATTGTGAAAGCCGCTTTAGACGGCGGCATGAACTGGTTCGATACCGCCGAGATATACGGCAATGGCCGCTCCGAACGAGGGTTGTCCACTGCGCTCAAAGCGGCAGGCAAGAACAACGGCGATGTGGTCATTGCCACAAAATGGTGGCCGCTAATGAGAAGGGCAATCTCCATCAGGAACACTATCGATGAACGATTGAGCTGCCTCGAACCCTTCGCTATCGATCTGTACCAAATCCATAATCCCTATTCTGTCGCTTCCATAGGAGCGCAGATGAACGCTATGGCGGATTTGGTTGAAGCCGGTAAGATTCGCTCAATAGGCGTGAGCAATTTCTCTGCAAAGATGATGCGAAAAGCACACGCCGCCCTTGCCCGACGCGGCATCCCCCTCGCTTCCAATCAGGTTAAGTACAACCTTCTTGCAAGGGAAATCGAGGATAACGGAGTGCTTGATGCCGCCAAGGAGCTCGGGATAACTATTATCTGTTACAGCCCTTTGGAGATGGGATTACTCTCCGGCAAGTTTCATCAGGATCCCGGCCTCATTACGAGTCTTCCACGCGGGCGTCGCAACGCTCTTGGGAAAAAAATTGAGGAGAGCCGGCCGCTCATTAATCTCCTCGATGAAATAGCGACTAGGAAAGGTGTTACCGTATCGCAGGTAGCGCTTAACTGGCTCATAAATGCCCACGGTGACACGGTGGTAGCGATACCCGGGGCTAGCAAAACGAAGCACGCCGAGGAGAGCGCGGGGGCAATGAAACTGGCTCTTACGCCAGAGGAGATGGAACGCATCGACGAGTTTTCGCGGCAATATCGATGATATTATCGAAAATTTTCCCGGATGTCCGTGGTTGCAATAGCCGCTGTGGTCTGATATGGTTCTTAAATAGGATGCGTTGTGAAATATCTTGTTAATTTCTGATTACGATGGTATACTTTCTACTCTGCTATGTCGGGCTGGCTTCCGGTACATGGATAAGCAGTGCAGATATAGTCTTGCGCGTTAACCCGTAAAAGGCGGGACAAAAACTTTAATGTGAGAATTCGATGATTGAAAAACCATTAGTTTTAATAGTCGGTACTGATCGCGGTCAACTGGATTCAACGGCGCAGCAGCTTGAAGCAGAAGGCTACGCAGTGGTCTGTGCCGCGAGCCTCGAAGATATTGATCGGGTTATTGCCGGTCAATCCAATGTGAGACTTGCGCTCATAGATTTAACCGGTTTCGATCAGACTATATGGGATCGTTGTGACAGCTTGCGCCAGCAGAAAATACCTTATATCGTGATAACGCCTCAACGCAGCACGGCCGTCCAACGCGACAGCACGGAGCACGGTGCCAGCGGACTTCTGGTTAAAACCGTCGGTGTAAAAGAAATAGTTAATTATGTTCATACGTTATTAGGCGATTAGCAAGTGGGCTGGGAGTATCAGTAATGTCGATCAGCGCCGATCCTCTTTGGTATATGGATGCCATAATCTACGAGCTTCATGTAAGGTCTTTCTTTGATAGTGAGTCTAACGGAGTGGGCGATTTTCCGGGCCTTACGCAGAAGCTCGATTATCTGGAGGACCTGGGCGTTAACGCCATCTGGCTGCTGCCTTTTTACCCTTCCCCTCTTAAAGATGACGGCTATGACATATCGAATTTCACAGGTATACAGCCGATTTACGGCACCATGCAGGACTTCCAGTCTTTTGTCGATAAAGCGCATCAGCGCGGCATCCGTGTCATAACCGAATTAGTCCTTAATCACACTTCGGACCAGCACCCCTGGTTTCAGAGAGCGCGCAGAGCGGCGCCCCAAAGCCGACTGCGTGATTTTTATGTCTGGAGCGATACACCCGATAAATATAAAGAAGCCCGCATCATTTTTAAGGACTACGAGGGTTCTAACTGGACATGGGATCATCTGGCAAAATCTAACTACTGGCATCGCTTTTATTATCACCAGCCCGATTTGAATTACGATAATCCGTCTGTGCGCAGGGCTATCTTCAGGGTTATGGATTTCTGGTTGAAGCAGGGAGTTGACGGGCTGCGCGCGGATGCCGTGCCTTATCTTTACCAGAGGGAAGGGACCAGTTGCGAAAACCTGCCGGAAACACACGCTTTTCTGAAGGAACTCCGCGGGTATATCGATAGAAAATACAAGAATCGAATGCTTTTAGCCGAGGCTAATCAATGGCCGGAGGATGCTGTCGCCTACTTCGGAGATGGCGATGAGTTTCACATGGCGTTCCATTTTCCCCTGATGCCGCGTTTGTTTATGGCTATCCGCATGGAGGACCGTTTCCCCATAATCGACATATTACAGCAGACACCGTCAATACCGGAGACATGTCAATGGGCCACATTCCTGCGTAACCACGACGAGTTGACCCTGGAGATGGTCACTGATGAAGAGCGGGACTACATGTATCGGGTTTACGCCAGCGATCCGGCTGCCCGCCTAAATCTGGGCATCAGGCGCCGTCTGGCGCCGCTTCTTAACAACGATCGTAAGAAGATAGAGCTTATGAAAGCGCTGCTCTTCTCATTGCCGGGCACGCCTGTGATTTACTATGGCGATGAGATAGGCATGGGCGATAATTTCTATCTGGGAGACAGGAATGGCGTGCGCACGCCGATGCAATGGAGCCCGGAGCGGAATGCCGGATTTTCCAAAGCAAACCCTCAGCGGCTATACCTTCCGCCGATAATCGAACCGGAATATCATTATGAAGCCGTCAACGTGGAAACGCAGCAGAGCAATCCCGATTCCCTGCTCTGGTGGATGAAGCGCGTTATTGCGTTAAGAAAGAGATATAAGGCCTTTAGTCGCGGCAGTATAGAGTTCCTGCAGCCGGCAAATCGCAAGGTGTTGGCCTTTCTTCGCCGTTATCAGGAGGAGACAATCCTTGTTGTGGCTAACCTTTCGCATCTTGCACAGCAGACTCAACTGGATCTGAATGAATTTAACGGATGGAGGCCAGTAGATCTTTTCGGCGGCGTGGAATTCGACCCTGTAAAGGGAGGAAAGTATTATTTTACACTGAGTCCTCACGCATTTTACTGGTTCTCGCTTGAGCCGCTCCCGCAGAGCACATCGGGCTCGAAATTTGTCGCGATTGATCCCGGCGCGGTACCGACTATCATGAGGGATAGTGAATCGCTCTTCGATAAGGAAAACTGGTTTATCTTGGAGTCCGTATTACAGGATTATGTAAAAAACCGGCGGTGGTTTAGAGGTAAAGCGCGTGATATACGCTCCGTGGAGATAAAGGACATTATACCTATGCGCTCTGCCAGCTTTGTTACACAGGTTGTTTTGCTCCAGATAGAATATACAGAGGGTGTCCCTGATTCTTACGTGATTCCCTTGATGATAGCTCCGGCTGATCGATTGAACGCAATTGCCGAAGAGCATCCTGAAGCTGTGTTCGCCCGACTCAAACCCCGCGGCAAGGGTACCGAGTGGCTGCTGTATGACGCCCTCGTAGATAAGGATTACTGCGGTTTTCTATTACAGGCGATAGGGCGGAGACGCCGCTTTAAAGGAATCAATGGTGAGATTAATGCTTCTGTTACACCGGTATTCCGGAGAGTTCGTGGAACAGAAGAAGCAAATTTCGATCTTATGCCTATGAAAGTCGAACAGAATAATACTTTCATATCGTACGGAGATCGTTTTATTCTGAAACTGTTCCGAAAGCTTGAGGACGGCGTTAATCTGGATCTGGAAATCGGGCGTTTTCTTACGGACAAGACTTCTTTTGCCAATATCTCACCCGTCGCCGGAGCGCTGGAGTATTCTTTGAGAAGGCGTACGCCTTCCAGCCTAGGCATATTGCAAGCCTTTGTGCCGAACGAAGGCGACGCGTGGCAATACACGCTGGATTCGCTGGCGCGTTATTTCCAGAACGCATTAGCGCATCCAACAGTTCAGATGCCCCCGGTCACTAACAGGTCGCTGTTATCCATGCTGAAAGAGCCGCCGGAGTTAGCTAAACAGATGATAGGCTCATACTTATCCTCGGCCGAGCTTTTGGGGCAACGTACAGCTGAGCTTCATATGGCGCTGGCTTCTGTTGCGGACGACCCTGATTTTTCTCCCGAGCCCTTCACGTTCATGTATCAGACTTCTCTATATCAGTCTATGCGCGGCTTTACAATGCAGACGTTGCAGACATTGCGGGAAAGAGTCGCGGATATACCGGAGGAAGTTGTTGAGGATGCGCAGCGGGTGCTGAGCATGGAGAGAGAAATCATCGACAGGTACCGTTTGATTCAGAAGAACAGGATATCGGCTATGCGAATGCGTTGCCACGGGGATTATCATCTGGGGCAGGTGTTGTATACGGGCAAAGATTTTGTCATCATCGATTTTGAAGGAGAGCCGGCCCGTTCTTTAAGCGAGCGTCGTCTGAAACGGTCGCCGCTTCGTGATGTTGCCGGCATGATCCGCTCGTTCCATTACGCGACGCACAACGCTCTGCTGCGGTTTGCCCCGTCGCTGCCGCCGGATGAAGGAGATATGCCGGTTCTCAGACATTGGGCTCAGTTCTGGTATGTCTGGGTTTCCGTGACGTTTCTCACGTTCTACTTCAATACCATCGGGAAAAACAGTTTGCTGCCCGAGTCTCCCGATCATCAGAAGATTTTGCTGGACGCTTATTTGCTGGATAAGGCCGTATACGAAATCAGCCATGAGCTTAATAATCGCCCCGGCTGGCTGAGAGTGCCGCTGAACGGCATATTGCAGTTACTGGGGGATTGAGAGGCGGAGAGATGTATGCTACCGTAACGGTCGGCGTCGTATCGTTGTACCGTAGCGCATTTAATTCATTCTGCTTAATCTGCTCGAAGGTTTTGACAGATATTACAACGATTGAAGGAGATATTCAGCCCGCCGGATCGATTACTGCGCTTTTTTGAAGAATACTATCCCTAATGGCGGCATTGTCAGGGTAAGCGAGTAACGCCGGTTATGCAGCGGTACGGCTGATGCCTCCACTCCTCCGAGGTTGCCATGCCCGCTTCCGCCGTATTCCTGCGCGTCACTGTTTAGAATTTCTTTCCATGATCCTCCATACGGTACTCCGACACGGTAGTTATATCTCGGTACAGGTGTGAAGTTGCAGACCGCCAGGATCGTTTCGTCTCCCGAATCGCCCTTCCTGATAAAGCTTATAGTGCTGCCGTCGGAATCGTTGCAGTCTATCCATTCGAAGCCTGAAGGATTGCAATCGTTAAGATATAATGCCGGCTCGCTGCGATACATCGAATTCAGATCCTGCACCCATCTCTGTATGCCGAAGTGCGGCTGGTAATTAAGCAGATGCCATTCCAGGCTTTCATCGTGATTCCATTCTTTCCACTGCCCGAACTCGCCGCCCATGAACAGAAGTTTCTTGCCCGGCTGTCCGTACATATATCCGAGGAGCAGCCTGAGATTGGCGAATTTCTGCCAGTCGTCGCCGGGCATTTTACTCAGAAGCGAGCCCTTGCCGTGAACGACCTCGTCGTGAGAGAGGGGCAGTATAAAATTCTCTGAGAAGGCGTACAGCATCCTGAACGTCAGATTATTATGATGGTATTTCCTGTGTATGGGGTCTCTCGAAATGTACTGCAGCATATCGTGCATCCAGCCCATGTCCCATTTCATGCCGAATCCCAGACCGCCCACATATGTAGGGCGCGATACCATAGGCCAGGCGGTAGATTCCTCGGCCACCGTCTGGACGTCGGGATGACAGCGATAAGTCTCTTCATTAAAACGCCTGAGGAAGCTGATCGCGTCGATGTTCTCGTTTCCCCCGTAGATATTCGGTATCCACTCATCCTTTTTGCGGGAGTAGTCAAGGTACAGCATAGAAGCTACGGCGTCCACGCGCAGCCCGTCGATGTGGTATTTGTCGAGCCAGAACAACGCGCTGCTGAGCAGGAAGCTGCGCACCTCGTTCCTTCCGTAGTTGAAGATGAAGCTTTTCCAGTCGGGGTGGAAACCTTTTCTCGTGTCGGCATGCTCGTACAGATGTGTGCCGTCGAAGAATCCCAATCCATGCTCGTCGTTGGGGAAGTGTGAGGGCACCCAGTCAAGTATGACGCCGATGTCGTGCCGGTGCAGATGGTCGATAAGGTACATGAATTCCTGCGGGGTTCCGTAGCGGCTTGTGGGCGCAAAGTAGCCCGTTGCCTGATAACCCCATGATCCGTAAAAGGGGTGTTCCGTTAAGGGCATGAATTCAACATGCGTAAATCCCATTTTTCGTATATATTCCGCCAGCAGCGGCGCAAGTTCACGATAGCTTAGATAGCGGTTGTCTTCCTCTACCATCCTTCTCCATGAACCTGCATGCAGTTCGTAAATGGACATGGGCGAATTCAAAGTGTTGCGTTCTCGTCTTTTTTTCATCCAGTCCGTGTCGCCCCATTTATAGTCCAGGTCCCAGACGATCGAACCGGTCAGCGGCGGTTTTTCGGAATGTAGCGCTAAAGGATCCGCTTTATCCACCGTGTAGCCTCTGTATCGGGACACTATATGATATTTGTAACAGGCACCCCTGCCGACATCCGGTATAAATCCTTCCCATATACCGGAACTGCCGCGTGGGATCAGTACGTGAGCGTCCTTGTTCCATCCGTTGAAATCACCGATAACCGATACCTTTTTGGCATCCGGAGCCCATACCGAGAAGTAAGTGTCCTCACCTTTATCCGCAGTAACGATGTGAGCCCCGAGTTTCTCGTACAGGCGAAAGTGTGAGCCCTCGTTAAAAAGGAATAAATCATCTTCGGTCAGTGGGGACGTGTTATGTTTTTGTATCATTTCCTCAACCTTTTCCTTACGGTTTTTGTTTTGCGCCTTGCCTTGCTTAGCTGTCGTGATTTATGTGATAAGTGTATGCGCCCGGTATTGTGCGCATTCAGAGATTTGTAGATGGTACATTATATCAGCTCAATCCGCAAGTCCGTTCGATGGTATTTGTTCTTCCATAATTAATATTCGGTTCCATCTTCTGCGTTTTTCGGCGGAGTGGAGAATTGCCGCATTAACAGGCAAATTTGCTTGCCGAACGGTCTCACAAACGGCTCTCAACTAGCTAACGGTAACACGGCCGCAGTTTCATGTGCGGGTACGGCAAGCCCGGTCACGCCGTGTAGAGTAAGGGTGCGATGAATATCGAGCTTACGCTGGAGGGTATGTAACGCATCGATACAATTTCGCGTGTGTGAGGTAGCGTCTGTTGAGGGTAAGCTATGGCCAGACGCCCTGGAAGCCGTCCTGGCCGGTGTTTTCACAGCCGCCTCCGTTAGCTGCTGTATTGATGCATGATGAGTATAATCTACCGCTGACATCAATAGCCCAGATGTAATGCGCTTCTACATCGCATGAACATTCATATGTCTGTGAATTGCAGTTATCGTTATTTTCGTATGATACACATCCGTCAGGCATCTCTCCTAATAATCCAGAGGGATTGTTTCTGGTCAACAATGCACAGATATCTATAATCCCGAGCGTCTTGTCGTCAATCACTGTAGTATCTCCTGTTAAAGGAAAATCGCCGGAGTGCCCCGCGGAATAACCAATCACCGCATCCTGTATCTGACGCTTGACTTGCGTATATGCCGTTTTCCTCGCCGTATCGAAAACATTACCTATCGATAAAATAACCGCGCCGACGAGAATGGATAGTATGGTCAATACTATAAGCAATTCAATAAAGGTAACCCCTTTTTTATTTTTCGCCAGGGCTGCCCTTTTTATTTTTTCTTCCATCCGTAATGTCCTTACAGTAAATAGGTTCGATAATCAAAAGTGGCTTGAGAATAGTACCTATCATAGTCGAGATGAATCATTGAATAGAGAAATTCAGTATATTGATATTATGACGGGGAAGTAAAAAATGTCAACTGATGATTATCTTGCGAGTGGAGTCTGTCGCGATCTAATTGACCGTTAGTTGAAATCGGTGATGAAATGTATTTACAAAATAGATTTGTGTGATATTATATTCCAATAAAGAAGAGGAGGTGTAACATGAGTCAGAGCAGCGGAACAAGTCTTCAGCCGAATGTAGCAGGTTTATTGTGTTATGTTTTTTGGTGGATCACTGGCTTGATATTCTACCTCATTGAGAAAGATGATGACTTCGTACGCTTCCACGCCATGCAGTCAATCGTTACTTTTGGAGCCATAACAATACTCAGCATTGTTTGTGGCATCCTGTTCTTGGTGCCTTTCCTTGGATGGATACTTGGTATGCTTCTTTGGATTGGCTCAATAATTCTGTGGGTTTTTCTGATGGTAAAGGCATATCAGGGGGAGAAGTTCAAGCTGCCGTTACTCGGTGATCTCGCTGAAAAATGGTCCAAGTAAGAATTGTCGAATAATTGATATCTTGTTAACTAAAGATATTACTTCGATCAAGAAATCGAATAGTTAATCATGAAAAAGGCGGAACAATTTGCTCCGCCTTTTTTTATTTGGTAATCGTTGGTTACTTGAGCGGCCGGCCCAGGGATTTCCTGAATGTGTCAGCGTCGCGGCAGTGACTGATGGCTTCCTCAAAATTGATTACGCGGTTGCTTAACATGTTCATCAGCGCCTGATCCAGTGTCTGCATTCCAAAATTAGCGCCTGTCTGCATGACATTCCACATGTGAGCGGTCTTGCCTTCCCTGATGAGGTTCTTAATGGCATCCGTGGCTATCATAACCTCTACCGCCGGTATTCGTCCCGCGTTCCCGACTTTCGGTATTAATGATTGATACAATACACCTTCCAGAGTGGTGGAGAGCTGTACTCTTACCTGCGGCTGCTGATATGGAGGGAAGATGTCGATAATCCTGTCGATGGTCTGCGGGGCGCTCGGCGTGTGAAGGGTTGCCAGTATAAGGTGGCCGGTTTCCGCAGCGGTCAGCGCGATACTTATCGTTTCCAGATCTCTCATTTCGCCGACCATTATCACATCGGGGTCCTGGCGCAGGGCGTGTTTTAAGGCGGTGCCGAATGACAGTGTATCGGTGCCTAATTCTCGCTGTGTAATGAAGCAGTTCTTGTTTTCATGAATGAATTCTATGGGGTCTTCAATGGTGATTATCCGCCGTTTCTTCAAGTTATTTATGTATTTGATTATCGCAGCAAGCGTGGTAGATTTACCGCTTCCAGTTGGGCCGCTTACTATTATAAGACCGCGTTCTCTGAGGGCCAGGTCTTTACAAATTTCAGGGAGGTTCAACTCTTCTATATCAGGGACCCTGACCTGAAGCAATCGGAAGCATAGGCTGATACGTCCTCTTTGCAGACACGCGTTGGCGCGAAATCTTCCTAAATCCTCAAGGTTGTAGGCAAAGTCAAGTTCAAGCTCGTTTTCGAATCTCTTTTGCTGTTCCTCGTTGGTGATGCTGGTTAGCATTTTTTCCAGGTCGTCTGTAGAGACAACGGGGTGATCGACCTGCGGCACCAGTTCACCGTCTATGCGTAAAACAGGAGGATTGTTTGCTGTGATATGTAGGTCCGAAGCTCTTTTTTTAATGGCTTCTGTAAGAAGTTCGCGGATATCCATTTCCTTATCTCCTCAAGAATTATCCCATTTCACTAATCACGAATGAATTATCCTAACTTATGTATATATTATACACGATATATTCTGATATGACCGTGCCTAAAGAGTCGGGTTGAACTTTATTATATTTAATGACGGTTAACTCTGCAAACTTATCGTCGGGACATGATTCACCGGTTGTCCAGTTCTCTGGTCATTATCACGGCATCTTCATGCGTTTCGTCATAATAGTTCTTTCTGATGCCGCGTTCGGTGAAATTGTGTTTCCTGTATAGAGCCATGGCTTCTGAGTTCGACCGGCGCACCTCCAGCGTTACGGCGAATGCGCCGCATGATAGGGCCAGGTCGATAGCCGACTTCAGCATTAATTCTCCAACGCCCTGCTTCCGGTGTTCACCGCGCACACCTACAGTCATGATATGAGCTTCCCCCGCCATGAGCCAGAAACCCAGCACGCCCGCGATAGAATTCTTGTCCGGGTCCGAATCGTCGTAAGCCACTATGTAGCGGGCCGTCTGGTTATATAGGAGTTCGTTCTTATACGCCATCGGCTGTTTATTCAAGGGGAAACACTCCTTGTCGATCTGAACGGCTTGCTGGACATCATCAAGCTGCATCGGGCGGGTCATATAAGTCATGGCAACCTCAGAAGGCGATTCTGAATGTATTCTACCATAAGGAATTGACAGCTACTATATTTCTACGTATATTTGGACTATGTTCAGATAAGAACCCCGATTGTGCCGATGAAGTGTAATGGTAATACAGCAGCTGAATGCGAAAGCCGATGAAAATACGCGCACATCACCTTATATGCATACTAGGTTTCCGGGGACTAGGTTATTCCCCTGAGCACGTGCTGAATATGAAGCGAATCGTGGGCCGGCTGCAATCTCCGCGGTCCGTGCACTTTGAAGTAGTGGACTATCCTGATGATATTTGCGCCTTCTGCCCTTTTTTCTCCGAAGGAGGCTGCAGGCAGAACAGTCCAAATTCGGAATCTATGGTGAAGAGCCTCGATTTCAACGTAATGGTCAGGCTTGGGCTCACTCTTGAGCAGCGTTTGACCTGGCCCGAGGCCGAGGCCAAGATACGCGCGCGTTTGTATCCTGAGGATGTGGATGTGATCTGCAAGGAATGCCGCTGGCGTCCGTTGGGCTATTGCATGGAAGGACTTAGAGATTTGATGGAGAATCGCTGATATTGCAAATGCTTATATTTTTTGATACATTATATGCGAATTTGCGCATATAGTTATATATGATGATAAGTATACGCGGCTGTTATGCTGATGGATTTCGTTAAGATGCATAGGCCTTATATTCAGTGCGGGATATAGAATCCAATCGTATTTATGGAGGAGGTAAGGGGAGAGGGAGAATGTCAAAGCATAAATTCGTTATTTTTATATTACTGTTATGTAGTGTGTTTATTATTGCCGGAGCGACCGGGTGCGGTCCCGGCGCCCCCTCCGCTCAGTTCACTGTGAACGCAACTTCAGGAAATGCTCCCTTAAGCGTATGGTTCACGGACTTGTCTGCCGGCGAAATCGAATCGTGGGAATGGGACTTCGACAATGACGGTGTGGTTGACAGCACGGATCAGTATGTGCTCCATGTTTATGAGGTTCCCGGTGATTATACTGTTAAGCTTACCGTCATGGGGACCGGTAAAAGCGACAGCGAAGTCAAGACGTCTTATATAGTTGTTTCGGCACCCGAGTGCAAAGCCGATTTTACAGCCGAACCGAGAGAATGTCACGGTGCTACCAAGGTGCAGTTTACCGATTTATCGACGGGTGATGTGACAGGGTGGGCATGGGACCTTAACGGTGATGGTGCTGTTGATAGTACGACACAGAATCCTGCATATACCTACAGTCGCGATGGGCTTTATACTGTTACGCTTACCGTTACCTCGGCAAATTGCTCTGATACTATTACTAAACAGGATTATATCAGCGTCTCGGGTTGCAGTACCTGAGGATAGCCGATCGGCGCCCGTGCGGCGCTGATGTGAATCGGAGCCGTCGAGTTCAAAAGTCGGCTCGACTATGTAGTAGACGTATGAATGAATACATTATTTCAAAGGTGATATAGATGCGTGATTTTGTAAAAGCCTCTAAAGCCCTATCGGATGAGACCCGGCTCAGGATTATGAACCTGCTCCTTGAGCGCGAGTGCTGCGTGTGCGAGGTGATGCAGGCGCTGCAAATATCGCAGACACGCGCGTCGCGGAACCTTTCCGCCCTGCACGACGCTGGTTTTCTCAAACTGCGCAAGGATGGCCTCTGGTCGCTTTATTCGCTCGATAATAAAGGTATGGATGATTATATGATCGGGCTGGTGGATTCGGTGCGCAGGGCGCTGAACGGAAACAAGCTTGCCGCTATGGATCGTCAGCGTCTCAAGAAAGCCGAGCGGGTCGGTACCGGGTGCGCCGGCAAGCTGGTGAAATAAATTTTTTTACTTACGATATATGCGTATTTGCGCATTTAGGGAAGGGTTGCTGACAAATGGATTTCTTTATCGATCTTCTCAGAGGCGGAGTCGATGCGCTGGCCGAGTACCTGTCGGCGCATGTGATAACATGTCTTGTTCCCGCCTTCTTCATCGCAGGTGCGATATCGGCCTTTCTGTCCCAGGCGTCGGTGCTGAAATATTTCGGGCCTAAGGCTAAGAAACTCGTCTCATACAGCGTGGCCTCAGTCTCCGGCGCGGTTCTGGCGGTGTGCTCGTGCACGGTGCTGCCACTTTTCGGCGGCATCTATAAGAGGGGCGCCGGCCTGGGACCGGCGGTAACGTTCCTGTACGCGGCTCCTGCCATCAATGTGCTGGCCATAGTCTATTCCGCCAAGCTCCTCGGTTATGATCTGGGTCTGGGTCGCGCTATCATGGCGATACTGTTCTCGGTCGTTATAGGACTGATCATGGCTTTCATCTACCGTAAGGAGCAGTCGAAGGCGGACGCGAAGGCCTTCGAGATGATGGCGTCACAGGGACACGACGGCATGAGCCCGAAGCTTCAATTCTTGTTTATCGGAACGTTGCTCGGCATACTGGTCTTTGCCGCGGGCAAGCAGTGGATAATCATGGGCATCCTGCTCGTGATACTTGCGGTGACGCTGTGGCGCTTCTTCAGCAAGGTCGAGGTTAAACAGTGGCTCAGTGAAACATTGCGTTTCGTTAAGCTGGTCATACCCTGGCTGCTTATCGGCGTATTTATTGCCGGCATGATACGCACCGGAGTGCCGGAGTCGGCGATAACATCTTCGGTAGGCGGCAACGGGTTGCTGGCCAATTTCACCGCCTCGTTCCTCGGCGCGATAATGTACTTCGCCACGCTGACCGAGGTGCCCATCGTAAGATCGTTCTTGGACCTGGGCATGGGCCAGGGCCCGGCGCTGGCGCTGCTGCTGGCGGGGCCCGCCCTGTCGCTGCCCAGCATGCTGGTGATACGTAAGATAATGGGAACGCAGAAGATGCTGCTGTATGTATCGATTGTTGTAGTCATGGCCACGATATCGGGATATATTTTCGGTCTGGTAACGCAATAAATTCTTGGAGGTGAACGATGATCATAAAGATACTGGGAACCGGTTGCGCCAAGTGCATGCAGCTTGAAAAGACCGCCAAGGAGGCGGTGAAAGAGCTCGGTATCGACGCGAAAATCGAAGAGGTGAAGGATATCACCAAGATACTTGAGTATCCTATACTGACGACTCCCGGACTCGTGATCGATGAAGAGGTGGTCTGCTCGGGTAAGATTCCGAGCAAGGATGAGGTTAAGAAGTACATCAATGAAGCTATGAAAAAGTAAAAGGAGGCCGTTATGTGTGAGTCTTGCGGGATGCATTCTGATGAGCCATCGGCAGGTAACGACAAAGAAAAGAAGGGATTAGGTGTAGAAATCACCTATTGCGTAGAGTGAGGATTTTACGACAGAGCCGCCGGTCTGGCGGCTGAGATCGAGAAAGGGTTTGGAATCAAAGCAAAGCTGGTAGAGGGACATGCCGGCGTATTTGAAGTGGCTGTGGATAACTGGATTATCTATTCCAACAGGAACCAGTGTGGCGAGCTGCCGGGCAACGAGCTTGTTATCCGCAGGATCAGGGATTACAGGGATAAAGGGGTTATACCCCTGGACGGCATGTCCTCCCCGAAAGGCGGGACTTGATGTTCCGGTTCCAGTAGCAACAGTTGTTGTGAATAATCGTATTTAAACGTTTGATAATAGAGAAGGCGGAAGGTTAGTTGGCTGATTATCGATTGGCGGCGGGTAAATTAAGAGATATACTGGGCCTCAAATACGAGCCGGTAGCGGTGAAGTTCTTTGAACATGAAGTTCGGCTGGAAGGTTTTGAGAAGCCCGGCGACCGGCGTTATTGTCAGGTGCTCATGGGAGCTCGGGAGGGCCAGAAGCTGACGCTCACTGCGGATAATATCGCCTGTCCCGCCGCCGCCTGGGCATTCGGCTTTAAAGAACCGCCCGCCAAGCTTTTGTCCGGGGAGATGCCTGCCGCTATGGGGATATTTGGCAGCCCTGCGGCCGCTGTGAACACGCTCAGCACCATGTCCCGCCTGGAAATGGGCAGATATAAGATGGCGGCCTGCTGCCCGCTCGGCGAGGCGCCTTTTGTGCCTGATGTGGTGGTAATAGAATCCGATGTAGAACACCTGATGTGGGTCGCGCTGGCGCTGGTTTTCGATACCGGCGGAAGGTTGAATTTCGATACCGCTATCCTTCAGGCTACGTGTGTGGATTGCACGGTTAAGCCTTTCCTTACTCAAAAGATGAACGCTACGCTGGGATGTTATGGCTGCCGCGAGGCAACTGACCTGGCGGAAAACGAGGCTGTGCTGGGCTTCCCTATAAAGGACCTCGATACGATTGTCATCTCGCTGGAGAAGCTGAATGCGAAGGCGATGCCAAGGGTAAGAGGAAAGACGGTTTATAAGGCACTGCTAAATAGATGAAGTTAGAAATACCTAAATACAGATTGTCAATTAAATTTCGATTGATTGCGCTTGCGGCTGTGCTTTTACTGACAATTGGGCTGGTGTCGGCGTGCAAGGTTCCGGAGCCCGATAATTCGTCCGGTCCGCCTCCCAGCATAGATAACGGGGTCGAGGTTGTGTATTTCCATCGCGCGCAACGCTGTACCGCCTGCACCCGTGCGCAGGAGATGACGGAATACACGCTGAACACGTGTTTTGCCGACGAGCTTGAGAGCGGCGAGATAGTTTTCATGGCTTTGAATCTGCAGGACTCCGCTAACGCGGATATGGTGCAGAAGTTCGGGGCCTATACATCGTCGCTTTTCCTGAACGATGTGGAAGACGGAACAAATGATATTGAGGAGATAACGGATATCTGGTTCTTGTTGTGGAAGGATGAAGAGTTCGTAAATACTCTAAAGGCGGACATCGAGGATCGTCTGAATTGATTATCATGGATTTTCATTATATTCCCCTGCATTTAAGGCAAATTTGGTATTAAGGAGTTGAAGTGGCAAGAATGGCAGTATTCAATAAGTTTCGATTAATCTCGCTCGCGGCCGCTCTTTTGTTGGTAGTGGGTTTTGTCTCGTCATGCGGAGAACCGTCGGGTAGTGCGACGGGCCAGGCTACGCCTACCCCGACCGCTGTGAATACCGTTCAGCCTACACCAACATCAACCGTTGTCGCGACAGTCCAGCCGACGGCGACGCCGGATGGGCAGAATGTGGTCCAAGTCATATATACCCACCGTACGCACCGCTGCTCCGGTTGTATATGGGCGGAAGACTGGCTTAGATGGACTGTCGACACATATTTTGCCGACGAGATGGCCGATGGTAAACTCGTGTTTATGTCAATCGATATAGAAGATAGTAATAACAGCGCTCTAGCAAATAAACTCGGCGCTTACGCATCTCAAATATTCATAAATAAGATAGCAGACGGTGAGGAGGAGATAGAACAGTTGACCAGCCTCTATTATCTCGTAGGCGACTCTCAGGCATATTCCGATAAAGCCAAGGCTGAGATTGAGGAGCGCCTGAATTGATTATCATGGGTTTTCATGATTTCCCTCTGTATTTAAGATAAATTTGATATTAAGGAGATGAGGTGGCAAGATTGGGAGTGTTCAATAAATTTCGATTGGTCGCGCTGGCAGCCGTTCTTTTGTTGACGATAGGGCTTGTCTCGGCATGCGGGGCGCCAGCACCGGATGGATCATCCACTTCAACGATTGCTAATGAAGGGGATACCGTCAAGGTTCTATATGTTGGCACACTGGATGACGGGACAGTATTCGACTCCTCTGAACTTCAAGGCGGCGATCCTTTGCAGTTTACCATCGGCAGCAGCAATTTAATCCCCGGCTTTGAACAGGCAGTAATCGGTATGCGTGTGAATGAAACCAAGAATATACATATATTATCCGACGATGCATACGGTCCATCCCTTGATTCTATGGTGGTAACAGTAAACTGGAGTTCATTTGAGGGATTCGTGCCGGAGGTCGGCGAACAGATACAAATGCAGAATTCAGCAGGCCAGACGTTTCAAGGCATTGTGATTGATACCTCTGAAAAAGGCGTAACGGTAGATTTCAACCATCCGCTTGCCGGGAGAGACCTGAATTTTGAAATAACAGTGGTGGAGATAGTGACTGCTCCTGAAACCGCGACGCTCAAGCCGGGGGTAACGCTGGATTGGCAGAATGTGGTCGAAGTCATATATACCCACCGTGCGAACCGCTGCACAAGCTGCGTATGGGCGGAAGATAACCTTAGATGGGTTGTCGACACATATTTTGGCGATGAGGTGGCTGACGGCAAGCTTGTATTTATGACAATCAACGTAGAAGATGTGAGTAACAGCGCTCTAGTGAATAAACTCGGGGCTTACACGTCTCAAATATTCATAAATAAGATAGTAGACGGTGAGGAAGAGATAGAACAAATGACCAGTCTCTATCTCTTAATATATGACACTCAGGCATATCGCGATGCCGCCAAGGCTGAAATTGAGGAACGCCTGGAGGACATGGAGTAGTTGTTATGGGTGGTTTTAATGAGTTCGTTCTGAATTTCACCCAGAGCGGCGGATGGCCGGTCATCGCCGCGTTCCTTATCGGTCTGCTGGCCGCCATAAGCCCGTGTCCGCTGACCACCAATATAACCGCGCTGGCATTCATCAGCCGGGATATCACGGATAAAAAATATGTAGCCATTGCGGGCGCGCTTTACACGCTTGGGAGGATGGTATCGTATTTTATCATCGGTGTCGTTGTCATACTGGCCGGGGTAAATATACCGGGACTGGCCAATGCTCTGCAGAGCTCGGGCGAGGTGTTCCTTGGGCCGCTGTTGATAGTGGTCGGCATACTCATGCTGGGCATCATCAAGATACCGGCTCACAAAGGCGGAGGGCATCTGTCCCGTATCGGAGAGAAGGTCTCGAAACGCAAGTGGCTGGGACCGTTCCTCCTCGGCGTCGTATTCGCGCTGGCGTTCTGCCCCTATACCGCCCTGCTCTTCTTCGCGGTGCTGATACCGCTTTCTATCGAATCCACGGCGGGAATCACGTTCCCGGCGGTGTTCGCCATCGGGACGGGGCTGCCGGTGCTTATCTTCGCCGTCCTGCTGTCATTCGGGGTGTCGAAGGTTTCGAAGTGGCTTAACAAAGTGACGGTGGCGGAGAAGTGGGTGCGGCGCATCGCGGCGGCGGTGTGTATCGGGGTGGGGATATATTACGTTGTTCTATGGGTACAGAGTTAAGGTCAATGACTGAAAGGATACCGAATATGGTTGAACAGGTAAGAAAACTCGGATTCTTAGATCGATTCTTAACCCTGTGGATATTCATAGCGATGGCCCTCGGCGTGGGTCTGGGCTACCTGGCCCCAAGCGTCGCCGAATTCATCGATTCGCTTTCCGTGGGCACTACCTCGATACCTATCGCCATCGGACTCATCCTCATGATGTACCCTCCCCTGGCCAAGGTCAGGTACGAAGAACTGGGCAAGGTCTTCCGCAACTGGCGAGTTCTCACCCTGTCGCTGGTGCAGAACTGGATAATCGGCCCGCTTCTCATGTTCTTCCTGGCGATATTGTTCCTGGGAGTGATATGGGACTATCCCGAGTACATGACCGGACTTATCATGATAGGGCTGGCGCGCTGCATCGCGATGGTCATCGTGTGGAACGAACTGGCGAAGGGGGATACCGAGTACGCCGCCGGGCTGGTGGCCTTCAACTCGATCTTTCAGATACTGTTCTTTTCGCTTTACGCGTATATCTTTATCACCGTGATGCCGGGATGGTTCGGATTTGAGGGCTCCGAGGTCGACATCACCATCGGAGAGATAGCAAAGAGCGTCTTCATCTACCTTGGCATCCCGTTCTTCGGCGGCATGCTCACGCGCTTCTTCCTGCTGAAGAAGAAGCGCCGCGACTGGTACGATAATAAATTCATCAAGAGGATCAGTCCCATCACGCTCATCGCTCTGCTGTTCACTATCGTCGTGATGTTCTCGTTGCAGGGAGAGACCATTGTGGCATCTCCCGTCGATGTGCTGATCATAGCCGTGCCCCTGCTGATATACTTCGTGGCCATGTTCCTTGTGTCGTTTTTCATGGGCAGGAAGATCGGCGCGCCATACGAGCAGACGGCGACCATCGCCTTCACCGCCGCCAGCAACAACTTCGAGCTGGCCATAGCCGTGGCTATCGCGGTATTCGGCATCGGCTCCGGGGTGGCCTTCGCCGCGGTCATCGGGCCGCTGGTGGAAGTGCCGGTGCTCATCAGCCTGGTGAATCTGGCGCTGTATTTCAAGAAGAGATTTTTCAAGGCGGAGTCGCCCGTTGGTGGCAGTAAGTAGTTTGTAGTAAGTAGTGGCAATTCATGAATTGCCTTAAATTAGGAGGTTAATATGAGCCAGTGTAGTATTACAATTCATATGGAGCCAAATGCCAAGCGCAACGAGGTACTGGGGGTAGCGGGTGGCTACCTGCGTCTCAAGATCGCTGTGCAGGCTGACGATGAGCGTAACGATTACGGCAACAAAGAAATAATTGCATTTCTGAGTGAGATACTCGGCATCTCCAATGAGAGGATATCGATCTTGCAGGGTGAGAATCACAGGATCAAGCTTCTTGGCATCGATGGTCTTGAGATGAAGCAGGTGATGGATAAGTTGAAGCCGCATATGAAGTCTTAGCTCCTATATACTTATGGAAACAGTGAAGAAAGTGATCCAGATCGATAAAGAGAAATGCAACGGCTGCGGCCTCTGCGTGCAGGCCTGCATGAAAGGTTTCCTGTATATATATAATGGCAAGGCATTGCAGAAAAAGGGGGCGCAGTGCGACGGCGATGGTGCCTGTGCTGCGGAATGTCCGCAGAATGCGATTACGCTGATGGATGTAAATTGATAAGGTTATCGCGTTGGGGCATAAAGCAAGGTAGCGCTAAACACCATTTTAGCCTTCTTTGACCGGTATTGCCAAGTTGTCCGGATAACCGGATAATGTGGCTGTTGAATCTTTCTTCATGGAGCCGTAGTTATCTAATCGGAGTCGCTATATGCAAAGCAAGGGATACTTATTCACCGTCCTGCTGGTAACGGTCGTTACCCTGGCGATCGGTGTTGCGCTCTGGCACAGCGGGACGCAGGAGCTGTCAATCGATAAGGAGTGCACGGGCTGGTGCCGCGGCGCCGAAGAACCGATTGTTGTCATAGGTACTTTCCCTGATTTCATATGTTCGATTTGCGTAAATCGGGAGAAGCTGGTAATTCAAGCTCTTGAGATATACCCGGATGAGGTCAGGGTGGATTATCACCACTACTACCCCACCACACACGAATTTTCCTTTACGCTGGGTGAAGCTCTGGAATGCGCCGGCGAGCAGGGTATGTTCTGGGAGCTTCATGATAAATTCTATCTGGGACAAGCGCCGGTCAATATGTCTGAGATACTGACTGCCGCCGAGAGCATCGGCTTGGACATGGTATTATTTACCGACTCGCTAAATAGCGGCAAGTTTAGTGATAAGATTATGGCGGAGCAGGAAGAGGCTCTTGCCAATGGGGCAGAGTGGCAGTCGACATATATCAACAGGGTAAAGTATACAGGGTCGTCAACCTCACTGGAAGAATTTTGTAACGCTATCGATGCGGCGATAGAGAAGGCGCGTGCTATGGAGGACGATCAATGAAAGGTTTGACCATCCTCCTTAAGAACGCTTATTTGCAGCTCACGCTGCGGCTGTTCCTGGGCGTGACGTTCATCGTATCGGCTGTGACCAAGCTTCCGATGCAGACCGATTTCATCGATATGGTGAAAGGCTATAACATGCTGCCTGACTGCCTGGCGTCCGCCTATGGCGCGGCGTTGCCGTGGCTGGAGCTTTTGATAGGGGTATTCCTGGTGCTGGGCATACTGGTGAGATTCGGAGCCCTCGGCACCCTGCTTATCAGCGCTACATTCATGGTTGCCAACATCGGCGCTATTGTGCAGGGCAAGGAGCAATGCGGAACGTGTTTTGGAGAGGCCTTCCCGCTGGCGGCCCCGGCTGCGCTGGCGTTGGATTGTGTCATGATGGCGGCCGCTCTTGTGCTGCTAATCTATGGTTACAGGGAGCAGAAGCTCAGCGTGGATGAGTTCTTCCTTCGCAGGGAGGAGAGACTTAAATCACAGCTTGAGTCTGAATCAGAGGCATCCGCCGATGAAATTGATAACCCGGACGTTTTGCAGTCTGAAGCTGAACCAGAGCCGCCCATAGATAAAGGTGATGATCAAGAAACGCGGTCATCCTGATCGTATTGGTGATGCCGTAAATAGTATAGTTGTGAGCAGCCCGCCTATAGAATGTCCAACGATAAAGATATTTACATACAGGTCGACAAAAACGGTCGCCTCGTTGTGCCACCGGAGGTAGCCTCTCGCTACGGTTTGGCGCCCGGCGACCGCCTCCCGCTGGCCGAGGGCGCGGCTGAATTAAAGCTGTTGCGCCCGTCGCGCCTCTCCAAGCTGTACATAGAGCCCACCAACCAGTGCAACCTGGACTGCCGCACCTGCATGCGCAACGTCTGGGAGGAGCCGCTGGGCATGATGTCGGATGCGGTATTTGACGGCATCGTCGCAGGATTGAAAGAGTTCTCCCCCCTGCCTACGGTGTTCTTCGGCGGCTTCGGCGAGCCCCTGTTCCATCCGCGCATCGTCGAGATGGTGCGCCGCGTCAAAGAGCTCGGATGTCGCGTCGAGCTTATCACCAATGGCACCATGCTCACGCCCGAGCTGTCGAAAGAGCTGGTTCAAGCCGGCATCGACCTGCTGTGGGTCTCGCTGGACGGGGCCACGCCCGACAGCTACGAGGACGTGCGGCTGGGCGCCGAGCTGCCCAACGTCATCGATAATATCGCCGGTTTCCGGGACGCCATCCGTCGCGACGCCGGCGTGCTTAAGAGCCCCATCGGGCTGCTGACCTTCTTCAGCACCGAGCTGGGCATAGTGTTCGTGGCCATGAAGCGCAACATCGCCGACCTGCCAGCCGTGCTCGACCTCGGTATGAGATTCGACGCGAAGCGGTTCATGGTGACCAACGTCCTGCCTTACACGAAGGAGATGAGCGGGCAGATGCTGTACCACTACATGCGCCAGCCTAGCGGCAACTTGCCGCGCCTCAGCTTGCCCAGAATCGAAAGCGGCAGAATACCGGCGGAGATCATAGCCGATGCGATGCGGCGCACTGATGTTAGCTGGGGCGGCATCGATCCGGAGGCGGCGCGCGATCGCTGTCCCTTTATCGAGAATGGAGTTGGAGCTATCGCCTGGGACGGCAACCTGAGCCCATGTCTGCCGCTGATGCATACGCACACCAGCTACCTTGTCGATTACGAGCGTCACTCTAAGCGCTACGTCGTCGGTAACATCATGGAGAAGAGCCTGTGCGATTTATGGTTCGACCCGGAACACATCGCCTTCCGCCAGCGCGTTCAGTCGTTCGATTTCTCGCCGTGCACCTACTGCGGCGGCTGCGAGCTTTCCGTGGACAACGAGGAGGACTGTGCGGGGAACTGCTTCCCTACCTGCGGGGGGTGCCTGTGGGCTCAGGGGCTGATCCAGTGCCCGTGATGGGGGTGAAAGTCTCTCATGGCCTAGGTAGCGTAGGTCTGGTATTCAAACAAAGACTTACAGACAGTGATATTTCTACATTAATTATATAATAGGTCAAAATAAAAAATTTATAGGTATTGACAGGAGTAAATAAATATGATATTTTTACATAAATCATATATGTCCTATGATGCAGTTATAGAGTAGAAGTTAATTACTGAATAGGAGCAGTGCAATGCGAATACAAAAACTTTTGAATGTAATCATAATAGTGGCCTTGACACTAGTTTGTATGACTCCATTAGGAGTCCATGCCTATGGCGTTTCTGCTGAATGTTATGATGATACAACGGCGACAATACATGCTAATGGAGTTACCGTGCCAGGGGTTACCTTTTACGGTGGAACATCAACATTCCCTGAGCGTGCATATACGGCGTATGATTATTCCACGGGAGGATTCGTAGTCAACTCTTTGTGGAATGCTCATTCGGACGGCCTATATTGGGAGGAAATTGGGTTCGGTAGGGGATGGCATGGACAAGACATTAATCATTTCTATTGGGCATACAATCATCCTGTAAATGGCTATTTTGAAATGAAGATTAATAAAAATCCGGAGGGGGTTGGTACAAGTCATACCTATTCAATTTATCCCTTGCACCTCGAAGGTTATCAACATTTCTGGTATGTACGAGTAGATAGTTTCAATACTTATGTAGGAATGCCTGACTTATATACTAGTGACTATCTTTGTACCGGAGGTGAGATGACATCCAGTCAATCTACATTTTCAAGTACAACGTCGTCTAGTTTACAGTATTACACGAGTCGTAATCAAGGTGGTGCAACAAATTGGCCTAACGATAATAATAAAACGTTCTGTGTGAGTAAAACTCCTTTAAATTGGTCGTGGGTAAGTTATCCAACGAGTGGAAGCGCATGGAAGTAAGATATGATGAAGTTTGAAAAAGAGAGGACTGGGGCTATGAGAAAAAAATACTCGCTAATTCTTATACTAATCACTGTTGTATGTATTATAACATTGGCAGCAGTTTTTATTTCTACCGGTCTGGATGTACGAGCTACCGATGTAAAACCGGGTTCGTCTGCAATCATTGATAGAGATGATGCAATAGAGATTGCAGAACAAGTAGCTAACTGGAACAATGCTGGTCAAGATAAGGCTCAGTCCCCGGCGCTTGATGGTGTAACTGAGTTAACAGTTGCACAATATACTGATGAAGTTAGTGAGCTAGAAATAACGTCATCAGAGCCATTATTAAGTGGTGACACTACTGATTCTGCTGTTTGGGTTGTTAGTTTTACCGGATCATTTTCGCCGCGCAGATGTCCTGTTGGAACAGAGCCGCCGGTATATTCAATTATCGAGATTTCTCTTGATTCCAGAGACGGGAGCGTGATTTCAGTCAGGATGCACGATTAGCTGTCAATATTACTTAGGCTAGTTTGAATCTAAAGATGGATGCTTTTATGAGAAGCATCCATCTTTTTGTATCCGTCTACTCGCGCTGCTACGTTGTCGGCAACATCATGGAAAAGAGCCTGCGCGACTTGTGGCATGATCCCGAACACATCGCCTTCCGCCAGCGCGTTCAATCATTCGATTTCTCGCCGTGCACCTACTGCGGCGGCTGCGAGCTTCTATAGAGGTCGTCCGACAGCTTGTAGAGATTGGAGACGCCTTCCATCTCTATGGGCTGGGCCCAGCTTTCAGGGCGGGGGGTGAGGGTGGCTTCATGTGCGCAGAGGCTCCTGATAGTGAGGGGGACGGCGATTGCGAGGGCAACGAGGATTATTATTACTGTAGCGGTAAATAATTTCTTTTTATTCATATTTGCAGTAGATATCGGCATGTCGGGCTTTCCCTACCTACGGCTCTGAATCTCGGAGTATATCGAGGCCGTGATCGGCGTTGCTATGCCCAATTCCTCTCCCATGCGGATTATGGCGCCGCCGTAAAGATCGCCCTCGTTTGACCTTTTCCCGCTCTCTACATCGCGCTGATAAGAGGATTTCGTGTCGCGCGGCACCTTGTTCGCTTTAGCGAGCGATTCCTCTATGACGTTTGGCGGGAGGATGATGCCTTTTGCCTTCGCCAGGTTGATTACTTCCACCATTATAGACCGCACGTTCTCTCTCGACTCCGCGTCCTCCATTATCTCGCCCAGCGTCTTGCCGGTGTGTACCGATACGAGGCCGAACGCGGCGATGAAGATGTATTTCTCCCATATCGCAGGGAACGGGTCGTCGTTCCACTTGTAGCTTATGCCCATTCGCTGGAAAAAGTCGATAACGTTCCGCGCTGTGAAATCGGGATGTCGCGGGTCTTTGCCGAAGGTAAGAGTGCCGCCGCCGCTCTGCTTTATGACCCCCGGGCTCTGGATGTGTGTGCCGACAAAGGCGCATGCCGGCAGCACGAAGCCTTTATCAAGAGTTGCTCTGATCCTGTCATAGATGTCGATGCCGTTGAGCAGGGGTATTATCACCGTGTTGTCGTGCATATTCGATTTGATCTTCCTGACCGCCGTGTCCAGGTCGTAGCTCTTCACGCAGAGAAGGACGAGGTCCGGGGTGGGGATCCTGCGTATGTCGTCCGCGGCCAGGTTCGGCCTTGCGATGAAGGTTTTCGTCGGGGTTATTACCTTGAGCCCGTGTATCCTGATGGCGTTCAGGTGAGGGCCCCGTGCGATGAAATATATCTCGTAACCGCTGCCTTTTCCACCGTGCATATTGTGAGCGAGCCTTCCGCCGAAATAGCCGCCCACGCCGCCGACGCCGAAGACGCATATTCGTTTTATAGCGGGTAGATTATCAGTCATTGGAAAGCCTTTTTATAAAGTATACAGCACAAACGCAGTCGGTTTTATCCTGATGCTACTCGCTGGCGATAGCATGTCCCAGATACATTATCCACTTGAAGGGCGTGATGCCAAAAACAAAATCCAGACGGCGGTTGACCCATACCGGGCCCATGCCTACGAAGGGCTCCTTAACTGTGAAACCGTTATTTCCCAGTAAGCGGCTAAGCTCCACGGGTCGGATGAATTTATCCGCGTCGTGAGTGTTTTTTGGGATGAGTTTCAGGACATCCTCGACCACGTTCAATACCAGAAGGCGCGAGAGCCAGTTGCGGTTGACGGTATCGAAAAGGAAGAGACCCTTAGGGCGCAGAACGCGGCGAACCTCGGACAGCACTTTGTCGATGTCTTTAACGTGTTCCAGCACATCTACGCATACAACCCTGTCCATTGAGCCTGTCTCTAATGGAATATCCTCGCCAACCCCTTGACGGTAGGTGATATCAAGTCTCTGTGCCTCGGCATGTTTACGAGCAGCTTCCAGTGAAGCGGCGCTGGGATCAATGCCGGTGACGCGCGCGCCGCGCCGGGCTAACGGCTCCGCCATGAAGCCGCCCCCGCAGCCGAGGTCAAGGACATTCAGCCCCGTCCAGTCAGGCGCCACCCGGTCGAAGTATTTAAGGCGTGGATATATCTGATTAGCCAGCGTGCGCTGGAACCTTTTAGTGCCGTCCCACCACGTTTCTGCGTGATTCTGGTAGAGAGATTGATCGTTGCGTTGCATAATTTATTTCTGCCATTTCTTGAGCAGCTTCTCCGCCCTTTTCCGCGTACTGTTCCTTGTATTGTCGACTTGCCTTGTGACAAGGTCGATAACCGGCTGTTTGTTCTTGATTTTGTAGAAGAAGATCTCGAATGCGTCGAGCGCCTGTCCCAGCGCCACGTTGCGGCACTCCGCGGTGGCGTATTCGGCATGCTCGACCTTCAATATCTCGGCTGCTATCTTTTCGGCGAGGTACGGTTTGGCCGCGGCTATCCTGCCAGCGCCACCGATGACGTTGGCCGCCGTGATCAGCACCGGCCCTTCGATCGGCTTCAAATATCGTGGCAGTATGGCATCGATCCTTTTAGCTTTATCGACGCGGGCCAGGCTGCCGATGACGTGTATCCCTTCCCATTTCATGATGTTGTTATCGCTGTCCAGCAGCTTGATGAAAACGTTGATGTGCGGATAGAGGGCTTCGGGATGACGCTCGCTGAGGATGCGCAGCACCTTGCCGCAGCCGAATTTAACCGGAGCTTTCTTGTTTTTCAGCCCTTCGATCGCTTCTGCGATACGCTCAGGATTATCAGCAATGCGCTCTGCAATCGCCTCTTTATCCGAGCCTTTCGCTGCGATTTGGTTCAGTAGGTTGTCGTTTTTCAATATTGAGTCAACCCCCTGTTATCCCCCAACATTTTGGTCATCGTGTAGGGGTGATCCTTGTGATCGCCCACGGAGGGCAGACACATAGGTCTGCCCCTACATCCGTCATTCCGGACCCGTATCGCCGTACGGGGTAAATTCCAACCGGAATCCAGGGAGGGCGAATGCCATTCGCCCCTACCTTTCCATCATCTTCTCGATGTTCACCTTGCCGTAGCGCTCCCATTCGCTGTAGACGCAGCCGCAGTATTTCTGGTGGTACAGTTCCATCTCGTGCGACAGCTCGTGGCTCTCGCGGAAGCCGGGGCGGAAATCCTCGTAGTAAAAGTCGACGCCGTATTCTTTTGCGGCCTCCTCGCATATCTCCTTAAGCAGTTCGTGTTTCTGGTACGGGCTTATAAACAGCGTTGTGGTGAAGGCGTCAAAGCCTTTTTCTTTTGCGGCCTGAGCCGTTTTCTCCATCCGCATTTTGAAACAGTAGCGGCAGCGGTCGCCTTCTTTTTCGGCCACGGCGCGGAAGTAATCGATCATGTCATATCCGTCGGCTTTTATCAGCGGGAATTCCATTTTTTGTGATAAGGTTTGGGTTGCTTCCAATCGTAATTTGTGCTCACTGAAGGGGTGAACGTTGGGGTTGTACCAGAAACCGCTGACGTCGAAATCTTCCGCCCGGAGACGGTTGACGCAGTAAGTGGCGCATGGGCCGCAGCAGGTATGGAGGAGGATTTTTTTCATTTAGTTCGACTCCCTAATACTATATATTATGGCCAAACTCCCTGGTAGCCGTCCTGGCTGACGTTGGCGCAGCCGCCGCCGTTGCTGTCGGTGTTAACACATGTCGAGAGCACGCTGCCATTGACATCCACTGCCCAGATGTAATGGCTGGTGACGCAGCAGCCGCAGCAGGCGTCATCGTTGTCGCAGTTGTCGTTGCCGGGGCCGGGAGCGGAATAGACACCGGTGGGTATAAGATGTTTCCACTCAGGCTGGTTCGGGATAAAGAATAGCTCGCACAAGTCAATGATGGAATAGCTCGATTCGTTAATACTTACGTTTGCTCCCTCTATTATAGGAAGTGCGCCGGAGTGGCTTTCCTGATACTTGGTTACGGCTTCCTGTATCTCGTCTTCCTCGTAGGTGTACGGAGCCCTTCGGCTATAATTGCCGCCGCTTATAAATGCTAGTATAGGTAGGATTACTAAAAGAATTGTCGTCATTATTAAGAAAATCAGTACACTGTAATATTTAAACACCTTTGCTGATTGGAACAGCGGCTTGCCGGCAGGTAGCAGCAATACAAGAGCCGGGATGCAAAGGATTAAAGTGATGCTGCCGCGGGCTACGTATTCCCAGTCCGGGCCGCTTGGGCAGCCGCATACATAGCGCGTAGGGATATCTGCAAATCCGAATGGTATAGTTAATGCATGCGCGAGCAATATGACCACGCAGATAGACCATAGCCATTTGTCCGCCTTGAAAAATAGGGCTACGGGAAAGAAGAGGGCAAGAAGCATCCAAACGAAAGTTAACCAGAACCCAATCTCCCATACTGAAAAGAACATTAGAATCATGAGTATGGCTGCAATTTTGATCTTGAGATTGCTGCTGAGGTCTATTTTCATGATTCATATATCCCGGTTTCGGGAGATACCTGTCGTTACTACGAGATTCTTCGTCCTTCCAGAGAGTCTTAGTATGGAATGGACTCAGAATGACAGCTTACCGCTCTACTTGTCGAACATGCCGAGCTGGGGCGGTTTATCCTTCCGGTTGTAGGGAATCCCCAGGTGCTCGTAGGCGTGGGGGGTAGCCACCCTGCCGCGGGGGGTGCGGTCCAGGAAGCCCAGCTGCAGCAGGTACGGCTCGTAGACGTCCATTATGGTATCGGCCTCCTCGCTTATCGATGCGGCGATGGTATCGAGGCCCACCGGGCCGCCGTTGTACTTCTCGATTATTGTCCGCAGCACGCGGTGATCCAGTTCGTCCAGCCCCAGGTTGTCGATCTCAAGGCGGGCCAGCGCCTCGAGCGCCAGCTTCTTTGTTATCGTGCCGTCGCCCTTGACCTGGGCGTAGTCGCGCACGCGCCGCAACAGGCGATTAGCTACGCGTGGAGTGCCGCGGGAGCGGCTGGCTATCTCTTTTATCCCGCCCTCGTCTGCTTTAACTTTCAATATTTTGGCGGCGCGCTTTATTATTGCCGCTATGGAATTCTCATCGTAAAAATCGAGCCGGTACACGGAGCCGAAGCGGTCGCGCATCGGGGCGCTGAGCATTGCGAAACGTGTCGTCGCGCCTATCAGGGTGAATCGCGGCAGGTTCAGGCGTATGTTGCGCGCGCCCGGTCCCTTGCCTACGATTATGTCAATTGCGTAGTCCTCCATCGCGGGATACAGCTTCTCTTCCACGATGCGATTGAGGCGGTGTATCTCGTCGATGAAAAGTACGTCGCCCTCTTTCAGTCCGGTGAGTATGGCGGCTATGTCGCCGGGGCGCTCCACCGCCGGGCCCGATGTCGTCCGTATGTTTACCCGCATCTCGGCGGCGATGATGTTGGCCAGCGTTGTCTTACCCAGACCGGGAGGGCCGTATAGCAGGATGTGGTCGAGGGCCTCGCTTCTGCCCTGCGCGGCGTCTATGGCTATCTTGAGGTTGTCTTTGACCTTGTCCTGTCCGATGAACTCGGGGAGGCGCTTGGGGCGCAGGGTGTAGTCTATGGGCAGATCCTCTTCCTCGGCTTTGCCCGAGACGACGCGCTCGATGTTGTCCTTGTCCTTCGCAGACATGGACACATTATAATAAGTCGGGTTGTATTTATCAAACGATGGATGGGTGTGGCGATGTTTGTCGCGTCGACAAAAATGTAGGGGCGACCGGCCGGTCGCCCCTACGAGATGGGTCATAGAGGGGAGGTATATATTGTTAATTTACTGATTGTATCTTTTCACACACTTCTGTCAGGTTGTAAGTCGGTGCTGTAAATGTCCCGTCTGCATTCGGTTCCACAAATGCCTGTGCGTATCTTGGCTGTACGGTATCATCCAGTACATCAAACACGCCGTTATCAAGACTTACAATCCAGTAGCAATGCTCATATTGCTTAAGTCCCGGGGCTTCTCCTTCAGTCCTCTCCTTGAGGAATAGAAGAACCTCTTCACCGGCAAGCAACGGCGTCACTTGATCACAAATGGATTGACCTGTATCTAAACCAGCTACAATAATAGTCTCCTCTGTTTTACCTTTCAGTGTCTTTGTTACGTCTATCTCATAATAAACCATTGCCAATCCCTGTATTTGGTTTTCTGACGCGCCGTATTCTTCATCAGTATTTGCGCCATTGTTGATCTCGTGACCTACGACACCTTTTACCGAACCTATAACTACTGTATCTGAAAAAGCTGTAAGTTCTTCCACCGATGAATGCACGTAAAAATCGACGTTTGTAAATGTTATAGCTCTTGGTTCATCGCTAGGGATTGCGAACCAGACTGTCATTACTAGCAGTGACGCAAACATGGCAGCTATTACTGGGTAAATTATTCTTTTCTTTTTCATAGTTCCTCCTTATTCGCTTAGTAAATAGCATCAACACCAGCAATATCATCAGCAGTAGGCATTGTTCCGCAGGTGAATTTGTCCCATCCCTGACGCATCAGAACACAACCTTGGTTATTATTTTCCGCGTGGCCGTATGCGTGACCTAATTCGTGTTCTGCCACAACCATTTTTTGATAGGCAGTTAATGAACCCATTTCATTTGCGTTTGAATTAAAGTAGATACGGACTTCATTACCGTCCCATAAACGATCTCTATTGGTATCAGTGCCCTCAGTTATTGCCCAAAAGCCCGTTCCAAAATCAGCGTTTCTAACTTCAATTTCAGGGTCTAATGACAATGATTTCTCGGAGAAATACCCTGGTGCCGAAGTCGCATCCCATACAGCTTCGGCATTACGGAATGCCAATATATAGAGCAAATCGACTGAATAGAACTTGTATTCGATTGGATTAATAGAGTTGGGATCATAGCGGACTCCACTCAATACATAGGCGCTGGCGGGTGTAGCTATGCTAGTCAGAATAGTCAATGTTAATAACGCAGATACTCCTGCAGCCACTACTGCTCTCAGTGATATCGATTCTTTTATTCTCCTGAACTTCATTATTTCCTCCCATTAATACTAGAGACGTTTTGCGAGATGGAATGTTAGCTTACACATCAATACTATAAGCCTAATTTATGCCTCTTTTAATGCACCTCCTTGTTTAAATCCTCTGGATATTTCACAATACTTACCCTTAAGAGTTTTTATGATAGCACATTTTTCTATTATTGTCAACACATTAATGCCTTATATAAATATCTTATTTAGCTATTAATTTAATATATTAGAGTAGCATTTATTATAAATTTCAGATTTATCTTTAAATGCTGATTAGATTGTTATCCGTATATTTTCTTTGAAAGAGAAACGAGTATATAAAGAAAAATTCTGTCGTCATTTTTCCGTCGCGGTGGTGGGCGGTCATTACGAGCGCCACATTGACACAATGCAGTGAAATACGATAAACTCTGAGGCGGTTGACAGCCGCTTTTTTTAACACCTTGAGGAGGTATTATGCCAAGTAAAGACAAGAAGGAATGGAAGAGCACCACGCTCGATAAGGTCCTTCAGAAGAATCCCGAACGATTAAAGAAATTCGAGTATACTTCAGGGACCGAGATAGAAGCGCTGTACACCCCAGATGACCTCGCCGGATGGAGCTATAACGAAAAAGTAGGCTATCCCGGCGAGTTTCCTTTTACAAGGGGTGTTCAGCCTACAATGTACCGCGGCAGGTTCTGGACCATGAGGCAATATGCCGGATTCGCCGATGCCGAGGAGTCCAACAAGCGCTACCGCTACCTGCTGCAGCAGGGCCAGACGGGCCTGAGCATAGCCTTCGACCTGCCGACACAGATCGGATACGATTCCGACCACGAGCTGGCGCAGGGCGAGATCGGCAAGGTGGGCGTTGCCATAGACAGCCTGGCTGATATGGAGATACTGTTCAAGGAGATACCGCTGGACAAGGTCAGCGTCTCCATGACAATCAACTCCTCTGCCGCAGTGCTACTGGCCATGTACGTGACGCTGGCCAAGAAGCAGGGCGTCGATCCGTCCAAGCTCGATGGCACGATTCAGAACGATGTCTTGAAAGAGTACATAGCGCGCGGCACCTACATCTTCCCGCCGCGTCCGTCCATGCGGCTCATCACAGACATATTCAAATATTGCGGAGAGAGCGTTCCCAAGTGGAACACGATAAGCATCAGCGGCTACCACATCAGGGAGGCCGGTTCGACGGCGGCGCAGGAGTTGGCGTTCACGCTGGCCGACGGCATCGCTTACGTTCAGGCGGCCATCGATGCCGGCATGGATGTTGACAAATTCGCGGGAAGGCTATCGTTCTTCTTCGCGTCCCACAACAACCTGTTCGAAGAGGTGGCCAAGTTCCGCGCCGCGCGCAGGCTCTGGGCCACCATAATGAAGGAGCGCTTCAAGGCCAAGGATATGCGCTCGTGCATGCTGCGCTTCCACACGCAGACGGGCGGCTCCACGCTCACGGCGCAGCAGCCGGATAACAATATCATCAGGACCGCGATGCAGGCGCTGGCCGCGGTGCTCGGCGGCACGCAGTCGCTGCACACCAACTCCCGCGACGAGGCCTACGCCACGCCGAGCGAGGACGCGGTGACCATAGCGCTGCGCACGCAGCAGATACTTGCCTATGAGAACGGCGTCGGGGACACCATCGACCCGCTGGCCGGTTCATACTACGTCGAAAAATTGACCGATACGCTTGAGGCCGAGGCTAAGGAATACATCGAGAAGATAGATAAGATGGGCGGCGCTCTTACAGCCATCGAGCAGGGATTCCAGCAGCGCGAGATCAGCGACAGCGCCTACCGCTATCAGAAATCCGTGGAGAGTGTCGAGAGGGTCATCGTCGGCGTGAACAAATTCCAGTCGAGCTACGCTAAGCTTCCTCTTCTGCGCGTCGATCCCGCGGTGGCCAAGAAGCAGGTTGAACGTTTGCAGAAGGTCAAGAAGGAGAGGGATAACGCGGCGGTGCAGAAGGCGCTAGAAAACCTGAAGAACGTGGCTAAGGGCACAGAGAACACGATGCCGGCCATAATCGAGTGCACGGCCGCTTACGCCTCCATCGGCGAGATATGCGATGTGCTGCGCGGCGTCTTCGGCGAACAGCGCGAGTTCTCCGCGTTCTAGTTGTGATAGGTCGGAAGAAAACAGGAGGAAGAAATGCTTAAGAAGATTGATCATATAGCGATAGCGGTGAAGAGCATCGACGATGTCCTTAAGGTCTGGGGCGACGTGTTCGGCGTAAAGAGCGAACACGAGGAGGAGATACCGGACCAGGGCGTGAAGGCGGCCGCGGTTAACATCGGCGGCGTGCACATCGAGTTCGTTGAGCCGGTGAAGCCGGATACCGGCATCGCCAAGTTCGTGGAGACCAAGGGCGACGGCATACACCACATAGCATTCGAGGTTGAGAATCTCGAACAGGAACTCGCGGCCCTCGAGGCCAATGGCGTGGCGCTCATCGACAAGAAGCCGCGCAAGGGAATGGCCGGCATGATAGCGTTCATACATCCCAAGGCGACCAAGGGCGTGCTCCTGGAGCTGGTGCAGAAGATAAAGTAGAAGGAAAGGTGATCTGTATGGCGAAGACGATAAAAGTATTAGTTGCTAAACCCGGACTCGACGGACATGACCGCGGCGCCAAGTTTGTGGTGCGCGCCCTGCGCGACGCCGGCATGGAGGTCATCTACAGCGGCCTGCGCCAGACGCCGGATATGATAGCGGAGTCCGCCCTTCAGGAGGACGTGGACGTTGTTGGACTGAGCATCCTGTCCGGGGCGCACCTTGAGGTTTTCCCCACTGTGATGGAGAAGCTCAAAGCCAAGGGCCTCAAGGTGGTCGTAGTGGCCGGCGGCATCATCCCGGATGAGGATGTCCCTGCGTTAAAGAAGGTCGGGGTCAATGCTGTGTTCGGCCCTGGAACCCCTTCGAGCGACATAGTGAAATTCCTTAACGGCGCGGTGAATTAGAGTTTAAACGATATATCAACCGCATATTTGGTATGAAGACTGCCGATGGTTTATAATCATCGGCAGTTGTGTTAGAGGGGGAACCATGGTTGAGGGTAATCAACCCCCTATAATCCCCCAATCATGGCCCTTCCATAATAGGTGCTATTTAGAAGGATTCCGGATTGGAAGGGAATATTTAAAAGTTAGGGGACACCCCTATCCTTCCATACATCTTAACATCATGGAAGGACCGGTCCTTCCGCGGAAGGACACCTCTTTGTATAAAATTGAGACAAGGGAGAACCGACGATGTAGGGGCGAAAAATTTTTCGCCCCTACGAAAATCGTTAAATCCTAACAGAGGTCAGCCGTAGGGTGGGTTAAACGGTAGTGTAACCCACCGTTGCATACCCTCTCCCTCCGCAGGGGAGAGGGACCAGGGTGAGGGCGATGATGCATTGCGATAAGCTGAAAATCATAAAGGTTGTTAACGGCGAGAAAGTTTCGCAGTCGGACTTCGTGATCCGCGAGTCCGAGGTCGTTATTAAGATCGACGGCAGGACGCATCGTCATCTGACCTGCCTCGCCGAGCATCTGGAGGAGCTGGCCCTGGGCTACCTGTTCGACGAGGGCATTGCATCGCCGTCCGATATTGATGTTACGGTCGATGGCGCAACTATATCGGTAACGCGCAAATGCAAATCAAGAGTTCGCAAGCCGTCTGTCGCCGATTCTGATTTGAAGGTTATCGACAGTCAGATCTTTGCGTGGGCCGAGGAACTGAATAAAAGCTGTCCTCTGCACATTAAGACCGGCGGCACGCACATCGTCGGCATAGTTCACGGCGATATCATGTTCTTCGTTGAGGATATAAGCAGGCACTGCGCTATCGATAAAGCTATCGGCATCGCGGTAAGGAACGGATATGATATGTCCGATTGCGTTATCGTGACCTCCTGTCGCCAGACGATATCGGCGATGAAAAAAGAGGTCAGGGCTGGATTTCCGATAGTGGTTACAATCGCTGCGCCGACGACGCTGGCTGTTAAAGAGGCCGTCGATTATGGCGTAACGCTGGTCGGTTTCGTGCGGGGCCGCCAGTTCAACATATACTCGCATCCTGATCGTATCGTGACGGGTTCGCGGTGAGAGGAAGGGCGAACACATGGGTTCGCCCCTACGGTGGATTTCGGCCTTCGCCGGAATGACGAATCCCCCCTTCGCAAAGGGGGATTAAGGGGGATTTGCTCTGGTGATGTAGGGTGGGCTGTGCCCACCTTTTTTATCGGCGGGTCGAGACCCGCCCTTTAATCGACGTTGTCTTCGTTGCGTGGTGACGGGTTCTCGCTGAACTTGGCCCGCTGACGCGCCCTGCCCTTCTCCATCTGCGAGAGCCGCACCGTCTCGTCGGTCGGTTCGTATGTGCTGAGGAACGCCTCTTTGAATTCCTTGAATGTTCCGTCGATTATGCTCTGCCTCGCGTCGGACACCAGCTTTAATATGAAATGCAGGTTGTGTATCGTCGCAAGGCTGTAGGCCAGCAGCTCCTTGCAGCGGAAGAGGTGGTGCAGGTAGGCGGCGGAGAAGTTGCGGCAGGTGTAGCAATTGCACTCATAATCGAGGGGGGCGTTCATGTCGCTGTATTTCGCGTTGCGGATGATCTTGCGCCCGTATTTTGTGAAGAAGCCGCCATTCCTGGCGATGCGTGTCGGCAGTGCGCAGTCGAATAGGTCGATGCCGTGCGCGATCCCGTTCAGCAGGTCCTCCGGCGAGCCTACGCCCATGAGGTAGCGCACCTTGTCGTCTGGCAGCAGCGCCACGGTTGCCTCTAACATCGCATCGGTGATTTCCTTGGGCTCTCCCAGGCTCAGCCCGCCGAGGGCGTAGCCGTCGAAATCCAACGCCGTGATTGCCTCCGCCGACTGTCGGCGCAGATCGGCAAATCCGCCTCCCTGGACGATGCCATACATGGCCTGATCCGCTCTATTTTTAGCCCGCAGACACCGTTCCGCCCACAGGCTGGTGCGAATTACCGCCTCCTCCACTTCGCCGCGTTTTTCCGTGTACGGTGGGCACTCATCGAAGGCCATGATGATATCGGCTCCTATTGATTCCTGATACTGCGTCGCCAGCTCGGGGGAGATGAAGTGCTCGCTTCCATCGAGGTGAGAGCGGAAGGTGACTCCGTCGTCGTTCACCTTCCGCAGGTGCGAGAGGCTGAACACCTGATAGCCGCCGCTGTCGGTGAGGATCGGCCCCGGCCAGTTCATGAAGCGGTGCAGGCCGCCAAACTTTTCGATAACGCCGACACCCGGGCGCAGATATAGGTGATACATGTTCGACAGCAGTATCTTGGCGCCGAGCTCGGCGACCGTCTCCGGGTTGAGGGCTTTGACCGATGCCTGTGTGGCCACCGGCGCGAAGGCCGGGGTCGGCACATCGCCGTGCGCCGTCGATAGCATTCCGGCGCGCGCGGACGTGTCGCTGCAGCGGTTGGTTACTTTAAAGCTCACCCCAGCTCTTTCAGCAGGTGATTGGCGATGATTACCCGTTGTATCTCGGATACGCCTTCGTATATCTCGGTCAGCTTCGCGTCGCGGTACAGGCGCTCGATGGGCATGTCGGTCATGTAGCCGTAGGCTCCGTGCACCTGCATGGCCATCCGTGTAACATCGACCACGGCCTGCGAGCAGAACAGCTTCGATGTCGCCGACTCCTTAAGGATGCTCTTGCCCTCGTCGCGGATTGAGGCTGTTCTGTACGTCATCAGTCGTGACGCCTCGATACGCGAATACATCTCGGCAAGCAGTCCCTTTATCGATGCGAGGTTGGAAATCGGCTTATCATAGGCGGTGCGCTCTCCGGCGTATGATACGGAGAGATCGAATGCCTCCTGCGCCACGCCTACGGCCTCCGCGGATATGGCCAGCTTGCCCACGCTAACGGATTCCAGGAGGATGTTGTAGCCGTTGGATTTCTCTCCGACGATGTTCTTGTAGGGGACTCGCACGTCATCCAGGTAAATAACACTGGGGCAGAACCCGCGGGCGCCCATGGTGGGACAGGCGTGCCGTATCTGGTAGCCGGGCGAAGAAGTATCGACGAGGAAAGCGGTCAGCTTGTTAGTCTCGTCCATAGCAAAAACCAGACACATCTTGGATGCGGGCGATAAAGTAATAAAGTGCTTCTGGCCGGTTAATATATAGTCATCCCCGTCCGGCACGGCTCTTGTCTCTATGGATGAAGGGTCCGAGCCCGTGGCAGCCTCGGTGAAGGCGAATGATGATATCATGGCGCCGCTGGCCAGCGAGACCAGGTGCGTCTGTCTCTGTCCCTCGATTCCGTGGCGGAACAGCGCCTCGCCGGTGAGGCTCATGACTCCCATGATGGCTCCTGTGACCATCGAGGCGCGCGAAAGTTGTTCGATAACCAGCGCGAAGCCGGTGTATCCGGCACCGCTCCCTCCGTAATCGGTGGGATAGGGCAGGCCGAAATATCCCGTCTGCGCCATCTTGGCGACGATGTCGAATGGGAACTCGCACTTGATGTCTATCTCGGCCGCGTAAGGCCTGATCTCGCGGTCGGCGAAATCCTTGGCAGACCTTTGCAGCATCTTTTCGTGTTCGCGAAGATTGAAGTCCATAGTGTCCTCCTAAAGCAGCCATACATCCAGGGCCATGGCCAGGAAAAGTATCCCCAGGTACGGAAACGCTGTCAGTTTATATACCTTCCACGACTCGCTGGAGAGCTTATTATAAATCAGCCGTGACGTCGAGAGAATCGTAAGGATTCCCATGATACACGCCGTGATTAGATAAATCAAATCGAAATCGCCTTCATAATAGAGCGCGATCGAGGCGGCGAAGAGCAGCACGGCGAGTACCGGAAGCGTTTTAATGGAGTCTTTGACCTCCATCGACATCGGAAAATACGTGATGCCGGCCTGTCTGTAGTCGTCGCGGTGCGATATCATCAGGCTCCAAACGTGAAGCGGTATCCAGATCACTATCAGCAGGCAGAGGAAGAGCAGGGTCAGGTCGACGCTCTTGCTGATCGCTACATATCCGATAAACACTGGAGCACAGCCGGCCAGTGCGCCCTGCGGGAATACGCAGGTCACCCTCTTTCGAAACGTTGTGGCCACGATTACGCCTACCGCGGCGAAGGTGAAGCACAGCCAGTGCAGGAACCACGCGATTATAAGGCCTGCGAGCACCAGGCTGATGGCCCAGGGCAGCATCTTCCACGGGGGGGTTATCTGTTTTGACGGCAGGGGGCGATGCCTGACCCGTGTCAGCCTGGCGTCAAGGTTGCGGTCGACATAGTTGGTCAGGCCGTTGGTGCCGCCGTTGCCCAGCAGCAGCGCCAGCGTTGCCAGCAGGAGCGTCTGCACATCCGGTTGTCCCTGTCCCGCCACTACGCCGGCGCACACTCCGATGAAGGTCAAAAGCACGGTTTCGCGCGGCTTGAGCACACGTATGTAAGGGAATATCCCTTTGCTCCATCTTGAATCGGACGGGCTTTTTCTATCGTCTATATTGCAGCTAACCATCAGTCGGACTAAACCTCTTGTACGGGATTCAACTTCCACATACTACCTGATAATATCGTCAAGGCGCAAGATACCCGGAAGATTGAGCGGTCGCTTACAGGTTAAACAAAACCGACCTACTGCTTTGTTTATGAATATTTGGTCGAATATGTTCAAACAGGTGGCGTCCCTTCTTTGTAATCACCCGGTCGATATGGTAAAATTACAGCGTTTGTGCATGTGCTCGTATCTGCGAGCGAATAAGATTAGGTTAATAGACTATTTTTCAGTAATCGCCGGCGAGGACCGGCGTTGTGATGCAGGAAGGTAGTTAATGGAAGTCGAAATTTATTTTAAATTTGTATTAGCCTTTGTTCTAATATTAATCGCCGCCAAGATAGGCGGGTTTTTCACGGAGCGATATCTCAAGCAGCCGGCAGTTATCGGCGAGTTGCTGGCCGGCGTTATAATCTCGCCGTTCGCACTTGGAGGTCTCATTTTCGGGTCGGATCCGATAGTCCTCAATTTCGCTCATATACCTTTCGAACATCTTACCTCTTGGGGCCTCTCCGGCGAGGGCGAGTTCAGCGTAATGGAGGTGATATCTGAGATAGCTGTCATAGTGCTGCTCTTTGTCGCCGGTGTGGAGACCGATGTTCGTTCGTTTGTCCGTCAGGCCAAGCTGGGCACCCTGGTAGCTATCGGCGGAGTGCTGTTGCCTTTCGTTTTCGGCTACCTCATGACCATGGTGTTCTTCCCCGATGCTCCTAACTCTGCCAAGTTGTTCATGGGCGCGGTCCTGGTGGCCACCAGCATCGGTATAACCGTGCGCATACTGATGGATATGGGTAAGCTGCATACCCGGGCCGGCACTACGATACTGGTCGCGGCAGTCATCGACGATATCATCGGCATAGTCATATTATCCGTTGTCGCCTCCATCGCGCAGTCGGGGACGGTTAATGCCGGGAAAATCGCTTATGTCACCATAGCCGGGTTTGCCGTCTGGCTAGCGTTGCTGTTTGTGGGCGTAAAGTTCCACAAGCAGATTTCCAGGTTTATACTCAGACCGTTCAAGAGTGCCGAGGCCATTCCTATAGTGGCATTGCTTGTCGGATTCCTTATTTCTTATCTGGTCACGCTTATCGATCTTCATCCGGTGGTAGGGGCCTACGTCGCAGGTTTGATGTTCTCCGCATGCGCCGAGAAGGAAGAGATCATAGAGAAGACCAGGCCGATAATGCTGTTCCTGGCGCCGTTCTTCTTCTGCTATCTGGGCATGCAGGTGGACGTGCCGGCCATGGGGCCGGTGGCGGCCTTTGCTGCCGTGATGGTGTTGCTGGCTGTCATAGGCAAGATAATTGGCTGCTACATACCGTCCAAGTTCGTCGGCAGATTCTCCAATACCGAGGCGATGATAGTAAGCGTTGGGATGGTGCCCCGCGGCGAGGTTGGGCTGATAGTGGCCGGGGTGGGGATGCTCATACCCGGGGCGCTGGGGGATGAGGAGATGGCGCGCGAGCTGTTCGGGGCGGCGGTGGCGGTGAGCCTGTTCACCACGCTGCTCACACCCTCGATGATTAAACCGTTCTTTGGCAGGTTGGCCAGGCAAGAGGCCAAACAGAAGGCCGCGCAGGAAGCGGGCGGCTGAAGCAGTCCGCCGAGCAAGAAATAGTCGCAGGTTTTCTTTACCGTATGAGGATGGTGAGGGCCGCGGTGCGCCGGCAATGATTATCCCAGCGGATGCCGTGAATCCGTTTCCGTAGCTGCCTGTATCTGCGCCCTTATGATGTCATGCCTTCGCAGTACCCCTATCAGGAGAAGTGATTTATCCCTCGATACGACCGGTATACGGCCGATATCCGGGACCCCCTTTGCCCCCAGTTTTGATAAGAGCTCGTGCACCGATTCGTCCTGATAGGCGGTGATGGGATTACGAGTAGCGATATCGCTGACTTTGAGGCCTTCGGCTCCTTTTTTAATTCCGGCTTCTATGTCCGACATGGTGACTACTCCGAAAAGATGCCCATCGTCATCCACTACGGGGAAACCATGGTGTCCTGTCGTCTCTATCTTGCCTGCCAGATCCGTGATCGGCATATAGGGCGGCACTGTGGGGAAGTCGCGTGTCATTATATCGCCGACTGTGAGCGTCTTCATCAGGTTCGGCTCTTGGATTTTGCGCAGATTAATGCCCTGCTTAAGCAATCTGGTGGTGTACATCGTCTCGCTGCTCAGTTTATTGAAGACTATGGTGCTGAAGGCAACGGCGGCGATGATTGGCAGGATGACGGCATAATCCCTTGTAATTTCAAAAACGATGAATATCGCGGTCAGCGGCCCTCCTATCGCGGCTCCGAAGAACGCGCCCATCCCTACCAGGGAATATGCTCCCACCGGCGCGGTGATGCCGGGCACAAGCTCCTGTGATATCAGGCCAAAGGCTCCGCCCAGCATGGCTCCCATGAACAGTGAGGGGGCGAATATGCCTCCGCTGCCTCCGGAGCCGAGGGTTATCGACGTGGCGATTACTTTAAGCACGAACAGCGTAAGCAGCAAGCCGATGGTCATTTGTCCCATCAAAGCGCTGTCGACGCCTCCCATGGTAAGCAGTTCGCCTCCGGGGCCGTAGTGCGTCCCGTAGCCCACGCCGAATATCTCCGGGTAGAAGTAGCCGATGACTCCTATGATAAGTCCTCCGGCGGCCGGTTTCAGGTAGGAAGGGAACCTGATGTTTGATATGAATCCGTCGCACTTATAGAAGAATTTTAAAAAGGCGAACGCGGCTGAGCCGGCTATTACTCCGAGGAGCATATAAGAGATGATTTCCCAGGGGCTCTGCATTGTATATGCAACGAAGGCGAACGGGGCGGGGTGCTCTTCTGTAAAAATAAATATGTTGGCGATGAGACATGCCGCAACGGAACTGATAATGATGAAGAGGGCGTTTCGCATCCTGGCTTTTCTTTGCAACACTTCGTAAGCGAAGAACGCGCCTGCTATGGGTGCGTTGAACGTGGCCGATATGCCGCCCGCGGCGCCGCAGAGCAGAAGCGTCTTTACCCATTCGTCGGAAAGCTTGAAACGCTGGCCTATCGTCGAACCTATAGAAGCGCCGATTTGAACTATCGGGCCTTCACGTCCCACCGAGCCGCCGCTGCCGATGCAGATGGATGAGGCTACTATCTTTGCTATGGCTATACGCTGTCGAATCCGGCCTTTGCCCACGGCTATAGCCTTCATGACCTCGGGCGGGCCTTCTCCCTTAGCCTCGCGGGCAAGCAGATATATGAGGGGGCCTATTATTAGTCCGCCCGCCACCGGCAATATGATGACGTAGTAATCGCCCATAAAGCCGAACGCGGACGCGCCTCCCTTGAAGAAGAACCAGCTGCAGTATTCGATGAGTTTCCAGAAGACCCACGCGCCGAATCCGGCGCCGATACCTACTACGATACTGAGGATAATGCCGACGGAGGTTTCCGAGGACTGAATGCGATTGATAATGGGTTCGAATAAGTCTTTGAGCTTCCGTTTCAACTTACGATAAGCTCCTTGATGACTTTGACGATGTCTCTATCTGGGACATCATCACGGAAAGTGGTTTTGCCGATGCCTTCGAGCAGCACCCACTGGATTTTCTTTTCTTTGACCTTCTTATCGAGGGCCATTGCTTTGAGGACCGGGGCGAGCTTCACATCGGAGCAGACGACGGGCAGGCCGAAACGTTCGAGTATCTTTTTCTGGCGCAGGACGACGTCGCGTTTTATCATACCGAGCCGCTGGCTGAGCATGGCCGCCCCCGTCATTCCAACGGATACCGCCTCCCCGTGCAGCAGCCTTCCGTAGCCGGTGGCCGCCTCCAGCCCGTGCCCGATGGTGTGGCCGTAGTTCAACACCATGCGTTTGCGCTGTTCCTTCTCGTCCTCGCCGACCACGGTGGATTTGATGTAGGCGCTGCGTCTTACGACCTCCGCGATAACGGCTGGCTTGAGCTTCGACAGGTCGTCGGCGTTGCTTTCAAGCAGGTCGAGAAAATCTGCGTCGAGGATCATCGCATGTTTAATAACCTCGGCCCAGCCGGAGACGAGTTCGCGTTTGGGCAGCGTCTTAAGCGTGCTGACGTCGGCCAGCACGAGGCGCGGCTGATAGAAGGCGCCGATTAGGTTCTTGGCTTTGGGGTGGTTCACCGCTACTTTGCCGCCTATGGACGAATCGGTCATGGCCATGAGAGAAGTCGGCACGTGCACCAGCGGCAGGCCGCGTAGAAATGTTGCCGCGGTGAATCCGGCCAGGTCGCCGACCATTCCGCCTCCCAGCGCCACGACGGCGTGTCCGCGCTCGGCATGCTGCTTGACCATCCAGTCGTATATCTTGATCGCGGTGTCGATGGTCTTCGTCGATTCCCCTGCCGGCACTATGTATGTCGCCGTCTTGAAACCCTCGGCTTTCAACGATTCGATCGCTTTTTCACCGTGATGCGGGAAAACATTATCGTCGCTGATGATAAGTGCGGAACCGCTCAGCCCACACTGGCGCATACGCCGACCCAGGCCCTCCAGTAATCCCCATCCGACGAAAACCGGATAATTGTCGGCAGGTGTGGTTACGATGAACGGTGTTGTCTGTCTGGCGGTGTCTTTCCGCTGAGACTTGACCTTCTCGAATTCCATTATCACGGCTTCGACGGTCTCATCGACCGTCATGTTATCGGTGAAAACAGCCCGGTCGGCTACGGCATAGTATGCCTGACGCGATGTTTTGAGTTGTATGACGCGCGCCATAGGGTCGGCGGCCTTCAGCAGCGGACGGGGCACCGTATCCTCCATCTGTTTCGATTCCAGAAGGCGTTTGTAGATGGTCTTAGGATGGGCCTCCAGGCAGATTACGACGCCTGATCGCAGGAAGAGTTCGCGGTTGCGCGGGTCGACGATGGCGCCGCCGCCGGTGACTATGACCTTATTCTTGCGTCCGCAAACGTCTTGCAGCATCTCGCGCTCCAGCGCTCTGAAATGCGACTCGCCTTTCTCGGCGAATATGTCAGGGATGGGTTTGCCAACGGCAGCCGCTATCGCATGGTCGCTGTCTATGTACTGCCACCCGAGTTTCTCAGCTGTCCTTTTCCCTACTACCGATTTGCCGGTAAAGGAGAAGCCGATGATGATTATGTTGTCTTTACGCATAAGACTGCCTTTAACATTCAACTCGGGGTTTATCAACCCCCTGTTATCCCCCAGTCTTGGGGGATAATAAAAAAATCTGGGGGACACCCCCAGTTCCCCCGGCAGGATTTATCCTGCACCTATTTTTATGGATTACCTATATTGTCTTAATGTAATTCCTATAATTGCGAATCGTTTCCTTGAGATGGTCGCCGCCGAACTTCTCCAGCATGGCGTCGGCCAGCACTATGGCCAGCATGGCCTCCCCTATCACGCCCGCTGCCGGCACCACGCACACGTCGCTGCGCTCGATGTGGGCGTCGACGCGCTTGCCTGTCTTAAGGTCGACTGAGGGAAGCGGCTTGCTCAGTGTCGGTATCGGCTTGACTAAGGCTTTGACTAATATCGCTTCGCCGTTGCTGATGCCGCCCTCGATGCCTCCGGCGTGATTGGTGGCTCGGCTCCACTCAAGTTTAGACTTGTCGTATTTTATCGTGTCGTGCGTCAGCGAGCCTATCAACCCTGCGACGGATGAGGATCCGCCTATCTCGACGCTCTTAACGGCGGGTATGCTCATTATCGCCTGCGCTATCCTGCCGTCGAGGCGGCGGTCCCACTGCACGTGGCTGCCCAGTCCGATGGGCACGCCGGCGGCTACCACCTGAAATACGCCGCCAACGCTGTCGCCGCCGTCTTTCGCCGCGTCTATGGCGGCGATCATCGTCTTTTCCGCCTTCGCTGCGGTGCAGCGCACAGGCGACTTCTCGACCTTGCCCCAGTCAATTTTATTGATATCAATGTCTGCGACTCGCGAGTCGCCTATGGCCAACGTATGACTCTTCAGCTCGACTCCGAACTCCTCAAGAAATCGCCTAGCTACAGCGCCCACCGCTACGCGCGCCGCCGTCTCGCGGGCGCTGGCACGTTCCAGGATGGGGCGCACATCGTCGAGACCGTACTTCTTCGTGCCAGCCAGGTCGGCGTGTCCGGGGCGCAGCCGCGTTACCGGCTCGATCTTCTTTGATACCGATGCGACCGACATGGTTTCCGCCCAGTTCTCCCAGTCGCGGTTGCGTATCAGCAGAGAGATGGGGCTTCCCATTGTCAGGCCGTAGCGCACGCCGGAAAGTATCTCGGCGCGGTCCTTCTCTATCTTCATACGTCCGCCGCGGCCGTATCCGCCCTGCCTGCGCGCAAGGTCGCGGGCGATGTAGCCTTCATCGAGAGGCAGCCCGGCGACCATGCCGTCGATTATAGCCGTCAGCGCTTTGCCGTGAGATTCGCCCGCGGTTAAATAACGTAACATAGCTATTCCTTCCACGATCAACTCGGCTTGGCCCAGCCTTGACCACCGCACGCTTCGCAGACTGCGGTCTTGCTCATGGCGAAACCTGAAACGATTTTTCCGGTGCCGTCGCAGTGAGAGCAAACGGCGTAGTTAGAGGGAACTTCTATCGTGCCTTTCATATGACAGATCGGGCATGATACGGAAGTCATGCCAAACTCCGATTTTTTTACCTTTCCCGTGCCCTTGCAGTATCCACAGCGCCTGCTTGTCAAATCCGTGTTCATAAGTCCCCCTCACTTCATAGAGCTTTTTCCGCCGCTTTAAACATTATGTTAACAGGAGCCTCCCTACCCGTCCAGAGCTCAAAGGCTATAGCCCCCTGATATACCAGCATCGTCAATCCGTTGAGCGTTTTCGCCTCTGCTTTTTTTGCGTCCGATAGAAATTTTGTTACTAGAGGATTATACACCACATCGTAAACAAATGCTCCTGCGGGGATTAAAGCGGCCTCCAGCGGGGATTCGTTCTCGGTTGCTCCGTGCTTCATCCCTATCGGCGTGCAGTTCACTATCAGGTTACATTCCGATAAAGCGTCCTTGAAATGCGTGTCGTTTGATGGAACGATGTCGATGTCGGGGATGGGCCACAGCTTGTAAGTCAGCGAATCGATCCATGTGATATCCTTGGCGTCGTAGCAGCTTCGCGGCGGCTTACCCTGCGTTCGCGCTAGGCTGCGCTCCAGGTCGGTCTTTAGCCCTTGGGCTTTTTCCATGTCGACGTCGGTTATCGTAAGCGACTTTATCCCGGCCTTGGACAGCGCGAACGTCACAGCCCGCGCCACCCCGCCGGCGCCGAGTATCACCGCCCGCTTCTCAGCCGGATCGAAGCCGCCGTCCTTGTTCAATGCTTTGAGAAAGCCGCCGGCGTCGGTGTTGAAGCCGAGCAGCCGCCCGTCCCTGTTGACTATGGTATTAATTGCGCCTACCTCTGAGGCCAGGGCCTCGGTCTCGTCGACGAGCTGAAGCATAGCGCCCTTGTGCGGCACCGTGATATTCGCGCCCAGATACTCCGGTTGCCGCAGCCGCTCGACGAACGAGGCCAGCTTATCCGGCGCCGTCTCCCACAGTTCGTATCTGATGTCGAGCTTGTAGTGGTCGAGCGCAGCCTGCTGCATCTGCGGGGACACGGAATGCCCTACGGGATAACCTATTAATCCGACCAGTTTCGTCATTTGATGTATTATCAACCCCCTGGCCCCCAATATTGCGGTCATCGTGTAGGGGCAATTCATGAATTGCCCCTACGGGACGTTCCTATTCGTCATTCCGTCGAATGCCGGAATCCACCGTCATAATATATTGTGGTGGGTTTCGCTGCGCTCTACCCACCCTACCTCTACATCATTTCGCTCCGTCGATGTAAGCCTGCAAGATGACGGCGGCGGCCATGGCGTCGATATTGGCCTTGCGTTTCTTGCGCTTGACGCCGCTTTCCCGCATCAATCGATCCGCTATCACGGTGGTCAGGCGTTCGTCGCACATCTCAATCGGAATGTCTATGTGGTTCGAGAGCGACTTGGCGAAATCGAGAACCAGATTAGCCTGGGCGCCGACGGTGCCGTCCATGGAGCGCGGCAACCCGATAACGATAAGCTCGGTCTCATAGTCACGTGCCAGCGCCGCAATCCGCTCCAAATCGTCCGCTTCCTCCGTCCTCCCGATAACGGCGACGGGGATAGCCACGCTGCCGACCGCCATGGCGACGCCGATGTGTTTATCGCCGACATCAAGCCCGATGATGGCCATGTTCGGTCACCAATTCCCTTACCATTTTCAGGGCTTCGTCTATCTTTGCCGCGTCCTTGCATCCGCCCTGCCCCGTCTCCGCCCTGCCGCCGCCGCGGCCGCCGGCCGCCTGCGTGATATGTTTAATGATATGTCCGGCGCTTTGACCTTTGGCGACCAGATCCGGTGTCGCCATGGCGATGAAATTAGCCTGGCTGTCGAACTCCGCCGCCAGCACCAGCAGAACGCTGCCAGCCTGCTCCTTTATGTGGTCGCCCATTCTGCGCAGTGCGTCCATGTCCGTCGCGTCGACCCTGGCTGCCAGCACGCGCACACCGTTTATATCGACTATCTTGTCGATGAGCGATGCGGCGTCTCCCTTGAGCGATTGCTGCTCCGTGCTCGCCGCTTTCTTGCGCATGGCCTCGATCTCTTTCTGTAGTGAGGATATCCGATTTAAGATGTCGGCGGGCTTGGTCTTGAGCGCCGCCGCGATCTCGTCGATCATCTCCTGTTTGCTTTCAATGTATCGCTCGGCGCCCCTTCCGGTGACGGCCTCTATGCGCCGTATGCCCGCGCCGATGCTGCTCTCGCCGGTGATGCACATGAAAGCAATCTCTCCCGTGGCAGAGACGTGGCAGCCTCCGCACAGCTCTGTGGATATAGACGGCTTGCCGACCTGCATCACGCGCACCTCGTCGGCGTACTTCTCGTCAAAGAAGGCCAGCGCGCCGATGTCAACGGCTTCCTTGTAGTGCATATTTGTCGCCGTCACTTTATAGTCGCGGCGTATGAAATCGTTCACGATGCGCTGTACTTTAATCAACTCATTTCTAGTAAGCGCCTTCTGGTGGGTGAAGTCGAAGCGGAAATAATCGGGCGCCACCAGCGAGCCGGACTGCCGTATGTGCTCGCCCAGCACCTGCCTCAGCGCCGCCTGGAGCAGGTGGGTTGCCGTGTGGTTGCGCGCGATGTCGCGGCGGCGCTGCTCGTCTACGCTGGCCTCAGCGGTGTCCTCGGTGGTGATATAACCCTCTTTCACCTTGCCGTGGTGCACGGTCAACTCGTGTCCTATGTGATATGTATCCTCCACTATGAAACGCCCGTGCGGGCCGATGATTTCGCCGATATCGCCCACCTGTCCGCCCATCTCGCCGTAGAACGGCGTCTCGTGCAGCACTATCTCGCCCTCGTCGCCCTGCGACAACTTCGCCGTCTTCGCGCCTTTAGCGGTCATTATTAAAATATCGCTGCGGTGTTTGAGCCTGGAGCAGTCGTCGCCGACGAATCTTACCTCCGGCAGGTTCTCCTTTGTATATACCCTGGCCGCGGCTTTGTCGTCCACCTTGAACTTGTGCGCGGAGCGGGCCTTCTCGCGCTGCTTGTCCATCTCGCGTTCGAAGCCTTCCATGTCTACTTTCAGGCCGTGCTCGTCTGCGACTTCCTTTGTAACATCGAGAGGGAAGCCGTAGGTATCGTATAGCTTGAAAAGTTGAGAGCCAGTAATTCTAGAAGCATTTAAAGTTTTCGACATTATATCAGAAGCTGCCGCGAATTCTTTTAGCAAAGGTTGCATAGCTTGTTCTAGTGCTTCGGAAGACTTGCGAATTTCTTCGGATAAAGGTTGCATAGCTTGTTCTAGTGCTTCGGAAGACTTGCGAACTTCTTCGGATAAAGGTTGCATAGCTTGTTCTAGTGCTTCGGAAGACTTGCGAACTTCTTCGGATAAAGGTTGCATAGCTTGCCCTAGTACTTCTAATGATTTGAGAGTTTCTTCTGGGATCTTTAATGATTGCAAAGCTTTTTCGAACTCGTCAGTTCGTGATTTAATGGTCTCAAATACTTTAAAAGTTTCTTCTGGGATTTTGAGTGATTGTATACCCTTCACAAGGCCATTTGTAGTCGACTGCATTGTCTTTATGGCCTGTTTAAATTCGGTGTCTTCTAACATTCTTGTGAATGTGTTCTGTATAGTTGAGTCCAGCAGGTTCAGGCCGACGTTGAGCGTCTCGCGGAATCTCGATTCCTCGGCCTCGATGGTGGCTAGGATATGCTTCTGCTCGCGCTTGAGTTCAGGGTATGCGGCACCCATATGTTTGATGACCTCTGTAGCCAGGTTGCAGAGGAAAAGCTCCTCCAATCCCAGGTTCCTGCCGAAGAGCGCGGCGCGGCGCAACACCCGGCGCAACACGTAGCCGCGACCCTCGTTCGAGGGTATCACACCGTCGGCGATGAGGAATGTTATCGCGCGCGAGTGGTCGGCGAGTATGCGTATGGCACGGTCGTTCTCCTCGTTCTCGCCGTAGCGCTTGCCTGCCAGTTTGCTGATATGTTCGATCATGGGCTGGAATGCGTCGGTCTTATATACCGTCGTCACGCCCTGCATCACCGCGGCGGTGCGCTCCAGCCCCATGCCCGTATCGATGTTGGGTTTGGGCAGCGGCACGCGGCTGCCGTCCTTGAGCTGGTCGTATTGCGTGAAGACCAGGTTCCATATCTCAACGAAGCGGCCGCACTCGCAGTTGGGGCCGCAGTCGGATTTGCCGCATCCGATGCCCTCGCCGAAGTCGTAGTGCAGCTCGCTGCAGGGGCCGCAGGGGCCGCTGTCGCCTGCGGGTCCCCAGAAGTTCTCCTTATCCCCGAATCGCTTTATCTTCTCCTTGGGGAATCCGATGTCCTGCCAGTACTGGAACGCCTCTTCGTCGTCTTTGTATATAGTGACCCACAGTCTCTCCGGCGGCATCTTGAGCCGCTCCGTGACGAACTCCCACGACCAGGCGATAGCTTCCTTCTTGAAGTAGTCGCCGACGCTGAAGTTGCCCAGCATCTCGAAGAAAGTGAGGTGCCGCGTATCACCCACATCATCGATGTCCGTCACGCGGAAGCACTTCTGACACGATGTCATTCGCGGATTGGGGGGTATCGCCTCTCCGGTGAAGTATCGTTTGAACTGCACCATCCCCGCTGATGTCAGCAGCAGGGTCGGGTCCGACTTCGGAACCAGAGACGAGCTTGCTACGCGCAGATGTTCCTTCTCTTCAAAAAAAGTAAGATACGCCTCTCGAATTTCGTTGATGTTCACTCTTGCCACCTTCGACGTGATTTTAGTGTAAGCGTGTACGCCATGTCAATGAGATACGCTTGTTTTGTGCTTGACAAATATTATTGACAAGGATTAATGTATGTGATATATATGACCAGTCTGCACAATATGCCCCCAGGCGGGGTATTATTATTGTCGGATTTATAGCAGGGATGAACGAATCAGGGTGCGGAGTTGTGGGGTATGTTGCTGAATTTGGAGAACTATAGCTAGAACAAGCTGTTAGGTTACGGTCCCAGTTCCGGTATCGGTGCTGGGACATTTGTATTATAGGAAATATATCGTAATAGCTGGGATTTGAATAAGGAGACGAAGATGGCAAAGAAAACAGAAGGCGATCCCGAGGAAGAGAAGAAATCGGAGCAGTCCGAAGCTGAGAAAGAAGTCGCTCGCAAAGGTACTTTTAAGATAGCTACAAAAACGCTTCCAGCCATCTTGGATGAGATCGATGAGAATATCTGGGATATAGCTAACGCTCTTCGCAGGTCCGAACAGGCTGCTAAGGAGGCGGGAAAGGCGGCTGAATCCGCGATTAAGGCCGCCGCTGAGGCGGGGGCGCAGGCGGTAGAGGCAAAGACGACTGGACAGGATATTCAGGCAGCGGCTAAGAAGGCCGAGGAAGCGGCAAAGGAAGCCGTAGAGAAGGCTAAGGAAGCGGATATCTCTTCAGTAGAGGCTAAGAAGATAGCAGAAGCTGCATTAAAGGCGACGCAGGAGGAAGCGGAGCGGGCCGCGCAGGCCGGCGCTGAGGCCAAACAGGCTGCGGAGGAAGTCGCCCGTAAGCAGGAGGAAGTTGAAGCCAAGGCTGTAGAGGTGGCAAGCGTGGCCAGCACCGCGGCGGATCAGATAGCGGCCCAGTCTGAGGATGAGGGGCTTAAAGCTCAAGAGAGGGCCTATGCTTCCACCGAGGCTTTAGAGGCAGCCATGAAAGCCGCGAGCGAGGCGATAAAGAAGGCCAAAGATGCGGCCAAGGCCGCTGAAACGGCTGCCGCTGAGGTGTCTGCGAAGCCCACCATAGATAATATCGAGTTAGCCGGCAGGGCCGGCGCCCAGGCCAAGAGGGAATCGGCTTTGACGCTGGCCGCCGCTGAGGAAGTAGCGCGGAAGGCGGATTTCGCTCAGTTAGCCGGGGATGAGGCGCTTAAGGCTGCCTCCACTTTGACCGGTGTTCTGGGAGAAAAGGTTGCCGAGGCCGGTACTCAGGCCAGGAACGCGGCGGCCTCCGGGCTGAAGTTATTTGATAAAGCACGCGGCGCTTCCGATGCCGCGAATATCGCCGGCGACAGCGCTATTGAGGCTGCTAATCGCGCTATAGCGGATGCGTTGAGGAGGGCGGTGGAGATCGCCGAAAGGGCGGCAGGCAGGGCTGAGGATATAGCGGACGAGGTAGCCCGCAGGGCGGAACAGATAGCGGCCGATGCCGCCCGCAGGCAGCAAGAGATCGAGGCCAAAGCCGCCGAGGTGGCTGAGTTAGCGGACAGGATAGCCTCGGAGACGGCGGCCAGGGCCGAGGAGGAAGGGCTCAGGGCTCAGGAGAGGGCTTATATCGCCAGTGATGCCGTGGATGCCTCGATCAAATCTGCGAATGAGGCCATCAAGCAGGCGAAGGAAGCGGCAAAGGCGGCTGACGCGTCTGTTGATGTTGTTACAAAGGCTCCCAATTTAAATAATATCGAAAAAGCGCAGGAGGCCGGCGCGGCTGCGAAGAAAGCGTCTGCGGAGGCGTTGTTCGCCGCGGAGGAGCTGGACAGGAAATGCGATTTCGCCGAGTTGGCCGGAGATGAAGCTCTCAGGGCCGCCTCCGCTTTGTCGGGAACGCTGGCCGAGAAGGTTATCGATTCCGGCAGGCAGGCCAAGGAAGCGGCCGCCTCTGGAATAAAGACGGCGGAGAAGGCCCGGGCGGCCTCCGATCTTGCCAGCGCGGCCGGAGACAGAGCTGTAATCGCCGCCGTTCGCGCTATGCATGTCTACCTGGAAGCACTTGCCAAACTTGCGGCTGATATCCAGACAAAGACGGATGAGTCGGTTAAGGCTATCGAAGGCGCTGTTGCCGGGGCGCTGGCGGCTGCAGAGGCGATGACTCTGAAATCCGAGGAGGTCGCTGCTGAGGTCAAACGGAAGTCCGACGAGACTATCGCCGATGCGCTGAAGAAAGCGGAGGCGATGGCGCTGAGGTCCGAGAAGGTCGCTGCTGATGTTGAGCGGAAGTCGGAACAGGCTATCGCCGATGCGCTGAAGAAGGTTGAGGCCATGCTGCAGAAGGCCGAGAAGACCGCGGTTGATGTAGAGCGTAAGTCTGAGGCGGCTACTGCCGAGGCGGTGAAGAAGACCGATGCTATGATAGGAAGGACGGAGCAGGTCGCTGCGGAAGCCAGGTCCAAGGCTGAAGCAGCGGTGAAAGCCACCGAGGACGCATTCTCCGATGTCATGAAGAAAACGCAGGGGATGGTTGATAAAGCGGTTGATGATGCGCACGCGCGTTCTATAGAGGCCGCCAAGATGGTGCTTAAGAGCTTCCTCACTTCATGGCAGTTCGTTGCCATTGTGCTGGCAATCATTGTCATAGCCGTATCGATAGCATCAGCTTTGGCCTATATGGCCTAAGTAGTCAACACTAACGTTGAGTTGAAGTCGTATGTCAAGATTACCGGAAGTTGTAGATAGCAAGTATGAAGAGACTCGCGCTCTGGCTGATGAAGCTGCCAAGGCTGCGCTGAAACGTTTTCTTATATCCTGGCAGTTTGTTGCTATTGTACTGTCGATCATTATTATATCCGTATCGATATCTGTAGCCCTGAGTTATATGCAATAGACAGTATTTGATCTGAGTAAGAAATTAAATACACCGCCAACATCGTTGGCGGTGTATTGTTTTAACTAGAGAGAAAGACTCGCTGAATTATCGGATACAAAGCTGCGGACTACTGCATCAGGCTCCTCGGCCTGTACTGCAGCGCCTCGGCCAGATGGCTTACGTGAATGCCGGGTTCCTTAGCCAGGTCGGCGATGGTGCGCGCCAGCTTGAGCACGCGGTGGAAGGCCCGCGCCGAGAGCGCCATCTGCTGCATGGCCGCTTTTAACAGCTGCTGCGCCTCGGATTCCACCTGGCAGAACAGCTTAACCTGAGAGGGGGACATCTCTGCGTTGCAGACTATCCTGGTGCCGGCGAACCTCGCGCGCTGTATCTCTCGTGCTTCCTCGACCCTGGAACGTACTAATTCGGACGATTCGCCTTTGTGGTCATCAGCCAGCTTCTCGTATTCTATGCGCGGCACCTGCACGAACATGTCTATCCGGTCCAGGAGAGGGCCGCTGATGCGTTTCTGATATCGCGATATTGTGCCCGGCGAACAGGTGCACTCCTTTATCGGATCGCCGAAGTATCCGCACGGGCACGGATTCATGGCCGCAAGCAGCATGAAGTTGGCAGGAAAGGTGACGCTGCCCTGCGCTCTGCTGATACTCACCACCTTGTCCTCCAGCGGCTGTCTCAGCACCTCCAGCACGTTGTGCCCGAACTCGGGCAGCTCGTCGAGGAAGAGCACGCCCCGGTGGCTCAGGCTAATCTCGCCCGGCCTGGGCCACCTGCCGCCGCCGACAAGTCCGGCGTTTGAGATGGTGTAATGTGGGGCGCGGTAGGGCCGCTGCATTATCAGCGGGGTGTCCGACGGCAGCAGGCCGCTGATGCTGTAAATCTTCGTCACCTCAAGAGCCTCAGCCCTGCTCATCTTCGGCAGTATCGACGGCAGGGAGCGCGCGAGTAGGGTTTTGCCGCTGCCCGGCGGCCCGCTCATGAGGAAGTTGTGTCCTCCCGCCGCGGCCACCTCCAGCCCGCGCTTTACGTGCTCTTGCCCCTTGATGTCCGCCAGGTCTGTCGCGGACATGATTGACGTATTCTGCAGTTCCTCCTCCGGCACATAGTAAGATATGCATTCGTTACGATTCAGATGCCGCGCCAGCTCCGATAGCGAATTGACGGGCAGTATCTTTGCTTCCTGCACCAGCGAGGCCTCGCGGGCGTCAACGGCCGGGACGAAGACGGAATGAAGGCTGTTGTCAGCAGCAAGGGCCACCATGGGCAGGATTCCGTGAGTGTGGCGCAGGCTGCCGTCCAGCGACAGTTCGCCGAGGAGTGCCGTGTCTGAGACATCCGCTTGTATTTGTCCCGAGCATATCAGTATGCCTACGGCTATCGGCAGGTCGTAGGCCGGGCCTTCTTTCTTCATGTCGGCGGGGGCCAGGTTAACCGTGATGCGTTTGGCAGGGAAGTACAGTCCGCTGTTTTTGATAGCTGCGCGGACCCTCTCCTTGGCCTCCTGCACCGCGGTATCCGGCAATCCTACGATGTTGAATGCAGGCAGGCCGGGTGAAATATCTATCTCCACCTCTACGATGCAGCCTTCAAGGCCGACCACGGCGCAGCTTAATACTTTTGCGAGCATAATTAATAGACTAATGGGGGCTAATAAAAATGACCTGTGTGAATATCTTACTATTATGCCGTAAGGGTGTCAATTGAGATGTTGATTAATGTGGGGGTAGGTTTGGCGCCTTAATCAGATACGGCATTAAAGGGCAGACACACAGGTCTGCCCCTACGCGGGGGTTATCGGTTGTAATGTATCGGATTCGGGTGATCACAAGGATCGCCCCTACAAAAGATAAAATCGGTTGTGATGACTAGCATTCGGGCAAGCACGGGGGCTTGCCCCTACGGGAAATGTCGATGCGTAATTGTCATTATCCTTCCCTGATACAGGGAAGGATAATCCAGAGGGGATTATGAATAGCCGATTCCCGAACCACCGGATTGGAAGATATTCGCGGTGTAGGGGCGAAAAATATTTCGCCCGTGTTGAGACGGGGAAAAGAAGAAGCGCCCCGATTTCTCAAAGCGCTTCTTGTTGTTATTTGGGTTCTGAGTCAAGCTTTGTTTACCTTAACCGAGCTTACGGATATACGGTCATGAAACCATCTTCATCCTCGGCGTCGCAAGCAGTGCTGCCGCCGTTTTCGTCATCGCATTGGGAGTATATGTTGCCGTAAGCATCCATCAGCCATACGTAGTGGGCAGTGTCGCTGGCAGTGCATGTCAGTCCACCATCGCAGTTATCAGCGGTGTCCAGAAGAGCAACGCTGTCCGGCTCGTCCGCTAGTACGCCGCCATTCGCAGTCAGTATATCGCCTATGTTGATGATGTAGTATGTGCCCGCAGGAGAGGTAAGTGTTATGTTGGCGGTGCTCGTATACGGGAAATCTCCTGAGTGGCGACTTGCGTACTCTGCAACGGCGTTCTTCAGCTCGTCCTTAGTTGTATCGTAAGCGCGCTCTCTGGCATTGCCAAATACGCCGCCTACGGCCATGACCACGACTCCGGCCAGGATCGCCAGGATGACCATAACGATCAATAACTCGATTAACGTGAAACCTTTCTTGCTTTTCCGTGGCCCGAACCCTATGTTTTTATACGTCTTCATTTCAATTCACCTCCTTTCCTGTAAATTTACCAGTTCATTACATATATCGTATATCGTATTTTATATAATTTTATCCAGAATTAAGATATCACAATGTTTTATATTTGTCAATAGTCTTTTATGTGCATTTGGTATTTTTAGGTTTTGTCGGAAGATTAGGAAAGGTTATCATACGTATACTAGCTTTGTCAATATTTTTCGTTTGTCGAATGCATAAAGTAAAGACTGACGGCATCTCCTCTCAGAATGATGAATAACGGTTGAGATACCAGTCCATCATCTGGGTTCCCCATATCACCGCTATCATAGCCCCGACAGACAGGAACGGCCCGAAGGGTATCATGTCCTTCTTCTTCTTACGGCGCAGGGCTAACAGTGCGATGGCCGTTACGCCGCCGATAATCACTCCTATTATTAAAGCCAGGAAGACCAGCGGGAATCCCGTCGCCGCGCCTATAAAAACTCCAAGGTATATGTCCCCCTGCCCTATCCCCTCCGACTTGTAGTGCCACCTGGCGATGAGGTACGGAACTATCATAAAGACGAATCCGGTAGCGCCGCCCAGAAGCGACGATGTTATGCCGTCGAAGTAGGTATTGGCTATACTAGCCTGGGGCCAGTATTCCCCGAAGCCGTCCCAGAACAGCGAGAAGATAAGCGCCAGTATTATTCCTGCCGTGACTATCGGGTGGACGATTATTATCTGCTGTTCCAGATCGATGAAGAAAATGACCATGAAGACGCAGGCGTATACAATGGGAATGGCAACAAGTGCGCTCAGGCCGTCGTGATGGGACATGAAGTGCCACGCGATCAGTCCGAAGAGAAGCGCTGTTGTCAGCTCAACAATGAATATACGGATGGGTATCCCGGCCCCGCAGTACCTGCAGCGGCCGCGCAGGAATATATAGCTGAAGATGGGTATCAGGTCTATGCCTGCTATTTTTCTATTGCAGTAAGGACAGTGTGATGGAGGTCTGACTATGGATTGCCCGGCTGGGATGCGGTCTATGCACACATTCAACATACTGCCGATGGACATGCCGAACAGCGCGAAAACGAATGCCGCAAAGATTGGCGTCATACCACTTTAAGGAGGAGTCCTATATTGACCATATACTCGGCCAGGGGCAGGTCTTCCGGTACCGTTACAGGCGATTCCAGCGGCTGTACCGTTCGGCCCGTCAGCGCTGCAACGTTGAGAGCGAAAGGCACGCCTGATGCCGCCGCTCCGGTGAGATAGACAGGAACGTCCTGGTCAAGCGGGCGTTCCTTATTGATCTCGTTGTAGGTTACAACTGTTCGCCCCAGCTCGTCGCTGATCCTTCCCACCGCGTAATCCTGGTTTGCTACGCCTTCTCCCAGGAATACGCTTCGTATCAGTACAGGGATGTCATCTGAAACTATGACCAGCTCCATGCTGTTACCTTCGCAATTGGCAATGATGGCATCCTTCTGATTTATCGCTCTCATGAGCGCCAGAGGTTTAAGGTCCATCTGAGAAGGGTTGAGTCCGGCGTTACTCAAAGACCGTAATAGCAGTGAAATGGGTTCTTTGGGCACGGCCAGCACGAAGACGCGTGCCTGCGCCGCTTCCACGGGGAGTACCTGCCAGTGGAAGTAATTATCCTCCTCCGATACCGTCATGGTTCTCCTGACCTCGCGGGGGATGATTGTTTCCATCTCTTTCTTGCTTACATTCGGAATGGAGATGATGCGGGAGACAGATCTGAGGCCGGGCAGAGCGCACAATACATAACACCTGTGTACTTCAATATCGACGACCGCGCTCTTAATGATTTCTCCCAGACCTACGGGATCGGCTACCTGTCCCATTTTGAGTAGACTGGCATCGAACGGAACGCTTTTCCATGAATCCACTGCGTTATTGGCATAACTCAACATCCTGATATCGTTGCCTTCGATACTTAAAGCCAGGATGCGTTTACCGGTAGACCTGGTTCCGCCGCCCTTCCCTTTTCCCACGGACATACTGGGCATGCCGATCTTTGGCATTTTGGGCATGCTCAGTTTGGATTTACCCTTCGCCTTAGGTGTCTCGGGTGGAGACGGCGGCGCTTCTATGGAAGACTCCGAAACTCCCGCCGGAGTAAACTGTGCCTGAGCCGAAGGCACTTGTACTGGAGTCGGCGGTACCTCTGGCGGAGCAATAGGAGCCCATGGAGCAGGCGGTTCTTCTACCGAAGACGGCTGTACATCCACAGGTATCGACGGTGTCCCCATAGGAATATACGGTTCTTTTATCGGAGCGGGCGGTTCTTCTATCGAAGACGGCTGTACATCCACAGGTATCGACGGTGTCCCCATAGGAATATACGGTTCTTTTATCGGAGCAGGCGGTTCTTGCAACTGAGGCGCGGGTTCCGTTTCCGCGGCTGTCTCAGGTTTTTCTTTCGCTTTGCGGAAAGACGGTATGTGGATACCTGTTATTCTAGCCTTTGGTTTTTTCTCATCCTCGGCCGCCGGTGGGGTTTCGCGCTCGGTCGTGGTTTCGTCTGCCGGCTGCTTTTCTTTTGCCTTACGCAGAGAAGGCATCTTGGGCGCGCTTATTTTATGAATACTAATTTTCGGTCTAGCTTTTTCTTCCGCCTGTTCCGGAACGCTGTCGGCGGTCGCCGCGGGCTCCGGTGAATATGGCTCAGGGGCGGCTTTTTCGATCATCTCAGGCTGAGGCTGCTCTTCCTCTTGAGGATGAGCCTTCCTGGACTTGCCGGGCATGGATATCCCGGGGAGGGGAATCTTGGGCACGCTCAGTTTGGGAGCGCCGGGCTTGGATATGCTGGGGAGGGGTATCTTAGGCGCGCTGGGCTTGCGGAGTGTTGGTTTGGATATACTGGGCAAAGGTATATTGGGCATATTTACTTTGCGATGCCCCGACTCTTTAACTTCCACGGGCTGTTCAACAGCCGGTTGTTCAACTGCGATCTGTTCTACCGGTTGTGTCTCAGGGGCTTGCTCCTCTGCTACGAGCGGTACGGCGTCAGCGACGAATTCACCTTTATCTTTCTTACTGGAGCGGATACGAATACTCGGCATATCAGGCACCGGTACCCTTGTTGGTATCTTGGGCATCTTCAGGCGTTTCATATCAGGTGCTCCTTAATAAACATCAGGCCGCTCTTACTCTAGTGATATAACTGAATATTTAAAATCGATAACCCACAATCCGTCACTTTCGCCGTCCGACATACTGGCTGAGGTTACTATTGAGTTATCATAAGTCTCTTCTAATTCCGTCAGGAATCTGATAATCCTGCTGATCTTCTCTCCGGTTTCGCTATCGGTTTCCTGTACCGAGATTCCGTAAATATTCTCAATGTAATCGTTGCCATTGATTGTATATATTTTAGGATCATCTGAATCATAACTGAAGCAGGTTATGGAGGCTTCCCTGGCGGCCAGAATTATAGAATAGGCTACATCTGTATTCTTTACACTGTCGGGGAACGGAGAATTTTCCGCCAAGTCTTCCCGGGCTTGTTCAAGCTGGCTTTCAAGGGCTGCTATATTTTGCATCTCGCCCATTGAATTTAGCAGTGTTTGTTTCTGCGTGATCTGCTTTTCCAGGTCATTTTTATCGGCTGCTGCGCCGAAGTATAATACTGTAAAATAAATGGTCAGAGCCAGGAGAATAACACTAACAACTATCAGGATAAGATGTGTTGTAGTAATGCCTTTAGGCAATTTCATCGACGAAAGGCTGGCTAAAGAGAAGTTCCCTAGTGCATTCTTCTTATTCATTTATTTCACCTGCTGTCTAGTTCGCTCCAGTTAATTGTAATATTATGTTAAAATCGCACTCGGATACATCAGGACAATCGCCAAATGTGAAATCAACATTTTCGAATAAATCGCTCTCTTCAAGGGATACAGCGTAATCGTATACATATATTCTTTTTGTAGACATACCAGCAATATTTATTGTGTCACCCCTATCGGTTATGCTGTCTAAAGTGATCTTTTTACCCGGAACCAGGTCATCAATCTCGGCGATGATTTCAGACCAGAATGCACGACTGTCCAAGAAGCTTTGGTAGTCCGCCTCCAAACTTGCCAGTTGATTCTGTGTGTTGGTAATCTGATCTTGAATGGGCTCCGCCTCGTCTTTATTTTCGCGCAGTTCAGCGATCTGCTGCTGAAGGCTTGTTAGGTTTTGATCAAGGGCCTTGATATCGCTGTCAATGCCGGATTTCATGATGAAAAACATGGCTGCTGCGCAGATCAGGATAAATGCTATTAGATATAGTGTAAGGCCAAGGTATGATTTTTTAGGGGGGCGATATTCATCCGGTAGAAGATTCAGATTTATCTTTGCAGGACGTCTTTCCGGTGCTTGCTGCATCGTCATACACAGTTCCTTCTTCAAGACATATGTTACAGGAATGTACTATGAAAAGAAGTAAATGTCAAGTATTAATAGTACCCTTCCGCCTGTGGGCTTCATCACGAAATTTCACGATTCTCTATTAGACTAACATAAATAAATGGCGGCTTCCATATCCGCCATTATGAGCTGCCAGGCGGGACTAATGATATGTTACCTGCCAGCCTGCTATCTCTACGGTCTGCTCCAGCCAGTATACCATTGATCCGGGGCTGTGCCGTATGTATGCGGTTATGGACACAAGGTCCTCGCCGTTCTTGCTGGCTGTAGCCGTCACCGAGTAATCCTGATAGGTGTAGACCACTCCATCCTTCTCCATGCCAATCTTGACCCATGTATAACTGGTATCCCCGGTACCGCTGACTGACGCGGAGTATGACGGGCGGTTTTCGTTACCATCGCACGAAAACCAGCTACATTGGCTCTGACGGTGACATCCGGTATTCTTGAATTGTACGGTATAGTCGCCGGTGCCGCCCTCAGGGACGGTCCAGTCAAAGTTAAGGGTGAGCGGAGCATTAGTGCTTGAGCCGCTGACCTCCGTTTCCGCTATCTTTGAGCCGTTAGGGTAATTCATCCACATAGAGGCGCCAAGATAATAGGAACAAGTGCCGCAGAATAAAAACCAACGCCCTTCGTCATCCATTGTCCAGTTCACCTCTATATCTGCTTCTTCTACAAGATACAAAGGGAAGTCATGGGTTTTGCCGTAACCAAGGGAACTAAGGAGGAGGGTGCTATCGCAGGAAGCCTCCGGACAGATTAAAATCCCCGGATCCAGATAAGTCCATCCGCTGCCGCCTTCCGGAGGGGCCAACGGCTGGGGCATTGAGTCGTTGATTGTTACGGTAACATCCATACCGCTATCCAGGTAATCATCCTGGCTGTAAGATGTACTGGCGTTGAGTTCATAAACGTTGACGCCTCGTTGGATGTCGTGAATTATATATTCCATCATGGCGTCTGCGGCGTAGTAGGCGTTTGTCTTTATGAGATCTTTGGTGTAAGTTCTGTAGCTGCTGCTCAGGTAGTCGAGAAGAGGCGAAATAACAATAAGCCCTATAGCCATAACCATAAGGACAAGGATAAAGACCTGGCCCTTTTTAGCTTTCAACCCTGTTATCTTGAACATTCCATCACCATCTGTACATCCACCACTCGTTGCCGTAGATGGTCAGATACTTAGCCATAATGGCCCCTCTGCTGAGTATGGGCCTTTCATATCCCTGCAGTCTAGGCCCGCTGCCCTGCAGCTCTATCTCGCCGTCCGGGGCGAAGAGAACCCCTTCAAGCCTGACACAGGCGTTCCTCCAGCCATCATCTCCCTTGATCATGATATCGCCGTTATTAAACGTGTTGGGGGTGCCGCCGTTTCCCGTGGACCACAGAAGCAGGCCGTCCGCGTCATAAGGCTCCAATCCTATATAGTATTCCGAACCATATCCGGTGGTGGTATTATCAATGATGATCTGATCAGCGATGAATGTAACGCGTCCTCTGGTAGGTACGCCTCCGGTGCTAAGCGTTATGGTGCCCGGGCTGTAGTAATAACCGGGCTTCAATGTGTATGTGCTTGGATCGTTATCCTGCCAGACCTCATCTACAGTGGTAAGGACAACGTCCGTGGTGAAGACATACTCGTTATTTATGTCATCCAGCACTTCGATGCTCTCCGACAGGTTAGCATAGAATTTATCGTCGGGCGTGCCCAGTTTACTTTCTATCTCATCGAAGCTGACTGCAGGACAGGACTCGGGACCCCCGCATCTGAAATCCGCGCCGTCTCCCGTTGCGGAAAGAAGGTCACAGTACAAAGTGCCGCTGACCATGTTTCCCTCGCCGGTTACGGAGACGGCACCGTCAACGTACAGGTCGCCGCTGAACAGGTTGCCCTCGCCGCTGATGGACATGGAGTCAAGTCCAACGATAAGATCTTCCCCCCATATGCCCCCACGCCCCTGGCTTACTTCCGTGACCCTTTGCTTGATGTATATTGTAAGTTGTTTCTCAAGGGTTTTACCCATCCTGCTGGTCATATTTGCCAGTATGTCCGCTATTATATAGCCGCCCGCGCTGTTGAGCCTGAAGTTCTCTTGAGACACATGCCATGTTAAATACATAGTGCTCTGGCTCTCGTTACCTGGAGTTGTTGGCGTAGGGGTTACCGTGGGGGTAGGCGTGCCGCTGACATAGAAAGACCATAAGGTGGTATTATCATGTATCAGCAATGTGGTTTCCTCGTCTGTATCGTCCACGACCGCGTCCGGCGGGCTCCATCCGATAAATGTGTAGCCGGGGAGCGTATTGGCGTAGACGGAAACAATCGTGCCGCAGTCTATGGGGTTGGACCCCACAAAATAAGGCGAGCCGCCTTCGGAGCCGTTTGTTATTGTTAGTATGTAAGTATATCGTCCAAAATTGGCCTGTATGGCATAGTCATCGTCCACGGTAATAGTGGTGGAACTGTTTGCGACACCGTCAATGGTGCTTGTATTGCCGGACCAGTCAGAAAAGGCATAGCAGTCTCCCGGAGTGGCTACAATATCTACTACCGTGCCGCTAAGGTACGGGTAGGTTCCCGTCCCCGGCGTCGTTACCGTGCCGCCGGTTCCCGCGCTCGTGCTGAGGTTGAAACAACTGCCCGAATCGAAGGTGAAATTGGCGGTTATGGAGTAGTTGCCGTCCATGGTGATGGTAGTGGAAGCTGCGTTCACGTTGGCGATGGTGCCCGTATCGCCCGTCCAGTTAACGAATTCCTGACAGTAGTCGGGTGTGGCGACGATGTTAACCACCTGACTTAAATTATACGTGTATGTACCTTCACCGGGCGTGGTGACGGAACCGTCGCTGCTTGAATTAGTGGTAAGGTCGTAGCAGTCCCATCTAAAGTTGGCGGTTATGGAGTAGTTGCCGTTCATGGTGATGGTGGTTGAAGCGGCGTTCACGTTGGCTATGGCGCCGGTGTCTCCGCTCCAGTTAACGAATGCGTGGCAGTCGTCAGGCGTGGCGACAATATTGACCACCTGACCGGAGGCATAGTCTTCAAACGTGCCTTCGCCCGGGGTGGTAACATCGCCGCCGTCTCCGGAGCTTATGGTGAGGTCGTAGCAGTTCCATATGAAATTGGCCGTGAGGGTGTAATTGTCGGACATGGTGACCGTAGTGGAAGCGTCGTTCGGATCGGCCACCTTGCCCGCAGTCACGGCCGTGCCTGTCCAGCTATCGAACCTGTAGCAAGAGTCCGCCGTGGCAAGGACGCTGACAACCTGGTTCTTGCCGTATGTATATGTGCCTATGCCCGGGGTGGTGACAGTGCCGCCGGCCCCCGTGCTGGTGGTAAGGGTTTTCTCAAACTTGGTGTACTTGATTATAACGATGCCGTCGCCGCCATCGCCGCCGTTTCTGATGACACCGGTGCATCCCGCGCCGCCGCCGCCGCCGCCGAGGCCGTCTGTACCGGCTCCGCCATTTGCGTTCTCGCCCCCGTTACCGCCTCCGCCAGCGCCGCCCGTACCCGCCGTTCCTGAGTAAGTGCCTCCTCCTCCGCCGCCTGCATAGGTAACGGCGGATCCGCTTATGCTATAAGACTTACCGGCGCCTCCATTACCGGCTACATCCGGTACCGAGCCGGAACCGCCTGCAGCATTGGCGCCGCCGCCGCCGCCTGCCGCGGAAGCCCAGAGACACAGACAAAGACAAGACCAGTGATAACAATTGTTATAATAGCTGTTTCCGCCGTTGTATCCCTGGCCGCTCGGCGATGCGGTGCCTCCGTTATGATCGTCCAGGTATGTTCCTGCTCCTCCTCCGGAGCCGCCGTTACCGCCGTTGGCATTGCCTCCGCCATATCCTCCTCCATATGCCGTTAAGGTGCCGAATACGCTGTTCCCTCCTGCATTACCGTTATTGGTGCTGCTGCCGCCGGAACCTCCTCCGCCGACTGTAACCGTGATGCTGTTGCCGGCTGTCACAGCGTAACTCGCGCTATAGACAAGTCCGCCGCCGCCGCCACCTCCTCCACAGGCATATGCTATTCCAGCTCCGCCACCTCCGCCACCACCTCCCACCACCAGCACCTCAACCGATTCTACTCCTTCGGGCACCGTCCAAGATGTAGTGCCTACAGAGCTGAATGTCTCTGTATGTACCGAGTCGGCCTCGGCAGTTTGCACCTGCCATACGAAAGATTGCAGAACAGCAGTAACCGCCAGCGCCGTTACCGCCAGTATTGAGAAGATCCTTGTTGTATGTTCAGATAATCTCTTCATGGCATTTACCCTGCTACTCTATCTCTACCTCTATATAATCTGTATATACACCCTGGGACGAGTGGCTGGGATTGAAATCCGCCGCGACGAGAACGCTGAGGTTCCCGGAGCCCGCTTCGATATAGTGATTAGGATTCGATGAGATGCTGAAAGTATAGGTATTCATAACCGCACTGCCAGCTGGTCCATTCACATTAACGTATCTGTCCCACGTGTCGTCTACATAGTCCCACAAATAAACCTTAAGATAGTATATAGTGTCGGAAGGAGCATCCGGGCCGCGGCCTATAAATGTTACCGATATCTCGGTGACGCTATCCCTGTCCTGATAAATCTTGAACTGGTATAATTGCGAATCCTCATGGGGCACCGGTACGGCAAGATACTCGTATTCCATCCAGTAGTCGTCGCCGACGCTGCATATCGCATCATATATAGATTCGTCGCCGTAAAACATCTGGTATCCGGAATCGATCTCGCCAACGCAGGAGGGAACCCTTACCCCCATATTGAAGAAGTCCGCTAGATCATAGGGACGGCTGCAGGTAACCCATTCCTGGTTGCTCCAGGTTCTGCCGTAGGCCCACTTGTCCTCACCCCAGTTGTCGCAATAGGTATATGATGAAGGGGTAGCCGTAGCCGTAGGCGTGGGCAGGGCCGTAGGCGTTGGTGTGGGTGTGGGCGTAGGCGTTGGTGTCGGCGTCGGTGTCGGTTCCGATGGTGTCGGCGTCGGGGCTATAATAGTAACCTCTCTGGCTATATGGCACTGCGAGCTGTTGCTGCAATCGCTGCCAGTCCAGTAATATCTGACGTAATATATATCTCCTGTGGAGTAATCGGTCCAGCTGAAAGAACCGAAATCCGGGTTCAAGTCTCCTTCGCTGAAGGTTTCAGCTCTATAGCCGTCCTGATAGAGCATTGATGCGAGACGCTCCACATCGTTGACAAGTGTGATGTAGGCACTCTGATCTGGAGGGATGACCAGTACCTGATAGAATACAATACTTACTACGGGCAACAGTATGGAAGTGATAGCCAGCGCTGTTACCACCTCTATCAATGTAAAACCGCGCAAGCGCTTCATTGTGCTGCAGTTCCTTCCAAAATCTTCAACGTTCATCCTGTACAGCCCGGTTGATATTTAGTAAACATATGTGACCGCTGCGGTTACGGTCTCGAATGAGACTCTGTCCTCTCCATTGAAAAACAGTACGGTATATGTCCCCGCAGGTTGGGGGCTGGCTGTTTTTACGGTAAATTCATAATATCCTGTTGCTGGCTTGTCGCAGGGGATGCCTAAAAACCAACAGTTGTGCTCATACGTCCATTGCTCAACACCTTCATCGATATGACAACCCGATGGCGCCTTTACTATCGGAGCATAATCACCAGGTACATCCGGGTCGCAGCCACACCCCGGCATACATCCGCCGTCCCATGCGGTATCACTTCCCGGTCTGAAGACGACTCCGTCAGGATAGGGTTGATCCAGGTAATCCCGCTGAGCCCAGTCCGGCACTCCCGCATATATGCCGATGAACGGAGCTCCCCAGGTGAAGTACCCGTATATAGTGTTAGCGAACTCGTTTGTCCAGTTGAAGCCCCACGTGGCGCTGATGTATCCCTCCTGGCTGGTGGTTATAGTGCGATAGTATCCCGTCCACGTTCCGCAGCCCTGTTCGCCGAGGAGCCATTCCAAGAAGCCCCAGCATCCCAGCGCCCAGCCGCCAGGCGATTCAAAAGGCATGTCCTGTATGACATCGCTGACGAGGTTTCCCTTTGCCGGAGGAGCGGATGTAAAGGCATTCCCCTCCGCAATTTTATAGCCTATAAGCTCAACATCCTCTTTGCCGGCCATATAGTTTACGTTTACCGTTATTTTCTGCAACGATTGGCTTATTCCTAGGACTTCCACTTCTCCATCGATGGTGTAATTGGTAATATCGCTTATATTAGGGGATATATTACCATACGTATCATCAAAGTCACCGCTTGCATTGATATATTTCTGCACCTTCACATATTCCATTTGTGACTTGGCAAGGTTCAATGCCGAAGTCTTGCGGCTAAGGTTCAGCGTACCTGTTATACCTACATTTAGAGCCTCAAGTAATGTAAGAACAACAGAAGATATGAGAAATATAGATATGAGGGTCTCAATGAGGGTTGTGCCTCTCTTATTCATAGCTACCCTCCCCTTCTCCTACATCTACGCTATATAAACAGTAATTGACTCTATGCCCTTACCTGGTTGCAGGTTATCATATATTTATACAATAATTAAAACTAAATGTCAATATTAAAACTTAATTATTATTAAAATAATCTAATTTAAAATAATTTCTTATTCACCCTGAATCTGTCCGGCTATGCCGTACATCGGCTGGTACATGGAGAGGGCTATCACAGCAACTATTCCTCCAATGACTACGGTCATGATAGGTGTAAGCATCTGGGTCGCTTTTGCCACCGCCCTGTCCGTCTCTGTCTCGTAGAAATCTGCTATTGAAATTAGATTAGGTTCGAGCTTTCCCGTTAATTCACCGACACCTACTACCTGTCCGATTAGAGTCGGGAAAATAGCCTGGTTTTTCAGCGCCTGTGATAAAAGAAGTCCGTCATTCACGTCGCTCCGCAGTTGCTGGAATGCCCTCTTTAAGATGTGGTTATCGCTCGTTTGCACTATTAGGTCCAGCGCGTCAGTAATTGATATTCCTCCTCCCAGCAGCAACGCCATATTCCGCGTTGTCCTGGCCATGGCTCCCTTTAAGTTTACATCTTTGATGATAGGTGTCTTCAGCATCATGGCATCCTTGGTCATCTTACCCCGCGCTGTTCTGAGATACCATATAACGCCGCCTATGATTAGGAATGTGACGATAGACAGGTAAAGGATATTATCCATAGTGAAATCAGATATGGATACCATGGCTTTTGTGAGGAAAGGCATCTCGCCGCCCATCTGCTCAAACAGACCCTTCATGGCCGGAACAAGGAAGGTTACAAGACCGATGATGGCCACTACCGCAAATACAAGCACGATCATCGGATATGTCATAGCTCCCTTTACCTTCCGCTTGATCTCGGCCTCTTTGACCATCTGGATACTTATCTGCTGCAGCATCTGCTCCATATTACCTATTTCCTCGCCAACTTTTGTCATGCGTATATAGAAAGGCGAGAATAGTTTGGGATGTTTCTCGCATGCTTCCGAGAAGGAACTGCCTGCCTCGACCGATTGAAGTATGTCCTGTATCAGGCTCTTCATAGACCTCTTATTTGTGCGTTCGTAAAGCATTGTCAGTGAAGGGTAGATGCCGATGCCCGCATTCAGGAGCGTGTAAAGATCGCGGTTCAAATTGATTATTTCTTCGGTCTTAACGGCGTACAGTGACGGCAGCAGTTCCTCTATTGGAGGCAGCAGTTTCTTTTTTTCTTTGATATTGACGATGGTGATATCGGACTTCCAGAGGGTCGCTTCCGCAGTCCTTTCGGAGTCGGCCTCCAGCTCTCCCCTTACCTCTTCGCCGTTGGGATTAAAACCTATGTAACTGAATCGCCTCATATGGTTCCCCCCTACAGAACCGTCGACTAATGGCGTATCGGTTTCTTAGTTTGAATATACTATTATAATACAATGATAATTGCAATGCTTGCGAATTACAATGGCGTTGAATATCTAGTCGATGGTGAATACATGGCGCGCCACTTCGCCGGGGGTGGTCATGCCTTCCCTCGCCAGGCTCATGCCGTGATGCCGCATGAAGAGCATGCCGTCTTTCACCGCCTGTTGTTTAATCTCCACGGATCCTGCGCCCCTGGAAAGCATGCTCTTGATGGTATCAGTCACCAGCAGAAGCTCAAATACGCCGATCCTTCCGCGGAATCCGGTGTTTGAGCAGTTGCTGCAACCTTTACCGTAATGGAAATCGGTTTTTTCCTTGCCGGTCACCTGTTTATATACCAGCTGATCTGCCACGGGCGCCGTTTGTATCTCTTTGCATTTGGGGCATGCCCTTCTCACCAGGCGTTGGGATATGGTTGCCAGCACGGCGGAGGTCACAAGGAACGGTTCGACTCCCAGGTCTACCAAGCGCACGAGCGCGCCTACGGCGTCGTTGGAGTGGATGGAGGTCAGCACAAGGTGTCCCGTCAAGGCGGCGTCTACGGCGGTCTGGGCCGTTTCCTTGTCTCGAATTTCTCCTACGAGTATAACATCCGGGTCGAGACGCATGCACTGGCGCAACCCTTTCGCGAAGGTGATTTCGGCGGCGCGGTTGACCTGTATCTGCCTTATCCCATCGAATTTATATTCAATGGGGTCTTCAATGCTCATGATATTCAGTTTTTCCCTGTCCAGCTTGGCTAGAGATGAATAAAGCGAGGTGGTTTTACCCGAACCGGTAGGGCCACTGAATATTATCATTCCGAACGGCGAATTCAGACATTGCAGGTATGGTTCCAGGAAATATTGCGGCATGCCTATGTCTTCAAGTTCGATTATGCTATAGGTCTTGTCCAGCACGCGCATGACGCAGTATTCTCCCCAGTTGGTGCCGATGGTGGCTACGCGGAAGTCGATCACCCTGCCCGATATCTTTGCTGAGAAGGAGCCGTCCTGCGGGCGGCGGCGCTCGGCGATGTTCATGTTCGCCAATATCTTAATTCTGGTCAGCACGGCGGACATGACACCGAGTGGGAGCGAAACCGAGTTGTGCAGCACACCGTCTATGCGGTAGCGCACGTTCAGCACGTGCTCCTCAGGCGCTATGTGAATATCCGAGGCCCTTTCCTGAACGGCGCGTGTGATTATAAAGTCCACCGCTTTCACGATTGGCGCGTCGGTGGCCGCTTCCATCGAGGCTTCCGACAGTTCCTCCTGCTTGGATATCTCGATAGGAGCGATGATGTCCATCAAGGATTCGCTTAACATGGGGGTGGCGTCTTGAACGGACGCGTTCTCATATTTGCTCTTTATGAAGACATGGAGGTCGCCAGTGTTCGGAGTAACCGTTTTTATGCGCTTCTTTGTAAGCACGGACAGCGTGTCGATGAGCTGTAAGTCGTCCGGGTTATAGGTGACAACGGTGAGGGTATCGTCCTCCAGCTTGTAGGGAAGCACTTCCTGCTCCAGCGCCACCTTCCTCGGTATCAGTTCCAGCGCTTCCGTTTGAACGTCTATCGTTTCAAGGTCTACAGCAGGAGAAGAAAACTGAAAGCTGACGACGTTCTGTTTATTACCGCCGTTGCCCTTTTTCTCTTTGCTTTCTGTTTTAGGCGCGTTCTTATCAGCCATTAATCTACGCTCTCGCGATTACTTGCCTTGATTTATAACACGATTTAAAATCCGCCGCAATTACTTGATGTTTAATAACTATAAAATGATATAAACAATACTCCAGACTATATCTAGCATACTTGTAGGCAAATGTCAACAACGATAGATGTATATTGTCGATTAGGCCGTATGGCGGCGTAGATTGTCGGCGTGCGCGGAAAGACCAAGCGGTTCCGATTCGATTGAAATCGCTGCCCGCAATCATCTATAATCGTTAGCGAACTAAGGAGATTAACTAAATATGTACAGAACTCATGGTTGTGGTACGTTGACGGCGAAGGATTCGGGCGAGAGTGTGAGGCTCGCAGGATGGGTGCAGAAGTGGCGCGACCACGGCGGACTGATATTCATAGACCTGCGTGACGGAACGGGGCTGGTGCAGGTGGTATTCAATCCAAAGGTATCGGCCGAGGCGCATGCCATAGCCGCAAAGCTGCGCAACGAATATGTGCTCAGTGTGACCGGAACGGTCATGAAACGCCTGGCGGGGGCGGAGAATCCCAATCTCCTTACCGGCGAGGTAGAAGTTAGTGTTGAGAAAGCCGAGCTGTTGAATCAGTCCAGGACTCCTCCATTCGATATCGGCAGCGACGGTACGGACGTGGACGAGAACGTGAGGCTGCGCTACCGCTATCTGGACCTGAGACGGACGCGCATGCATGATAACATCGTGCTGCGCCACCGCGTGATCAAGTTCATGCGCGATTTCCTGGACGAGCGCGGCTTCCTTGAGATCGAGACGCCGATAATGATAAAGAGCACGCCCGAGGGCGCCCGCGACTACCTGGTGCCGAGCCGCGTCCAGCCGGGCAAGTTCTATGCCCTGCCGCAGTCGCCGCAGCAGATGAAGCAACTCCTTATGGTTGCCGGCTTCGATAAGTATTTCCAGATAGCGCGCTGTTTCCGCGACGAGGACCTGCGCGCAGACCGCCAGCCGGAGTTCACCCAGCTCGACCTGGAGATGGGATTTATAGACCAGGAGGATATCCTCAAGCTGATGGAGGATATGTTCGTCGCCATTGTCGAAAACGTCACTCCTAAATATAAGATGATAAAGCCGTTCCCGCGCCTGACTTACCGCGAGTCCATGGACAGGTTCGGCAGCGACAAGCCGGATATCCGCTACGGCATGGAGATAAAGGATATGTCGGACATCGCGGCGCGGACGGAGTTCGGCGTCTTCAAGTCGGCGCTGGATGCCGGCGGCATCGTGCGCGGCATATGCGCGCCGGGCTGCGCGGGCTATTCGCGCAAACAGGTCGACGATCTGGGCGAGTTCCTCAAGGCATACGGGTCGAAAGGGCTGCTCAACCTGCCCGTCGGCGGCGAGGGCGCCAAGGCCGTGGTGACCAAGTTCTTCAGCGAGGAGCAGAAAGAGGAGATGAGGCGGCGCTTCGAGGCTAAAGACGGCGACATGATATTCATCGTCGCCGGAGCGCGGCCCGTAGTGGAACAGTCGCTGAGCGCGCTGCGCGGCGAGATGGCAAAGCGTTTGAATCTCGCCGATCCCGATGTGCTGGCCTTCTGCTTTATCGTGGATTTCCCCATGTTCGAGAAAAACAAGGAGGGAAGGTGGGATTCCACACACCATCCCTTCACCGCGCCGCAGGACGAGCATATCCCGCTGCTGGATACCGACCCGGGCAAGGTGCTGGCCAAGTGCTACGATATGGTGTGCAACGGGCTTGAGCTGTGCAGCGGCAGCATAAGGATACACAAAAGCGAGCTTCAGCAGAAGATATTCCAGATACTCGGCTATACGGAGGAGGAGACCAGGAAGCGGTTCGGCCACATGCTGGAGGCGTTCGAATACGGCGCTCCGCCGCACGGAGGCATCGCTCCCGGCATAGACAGGTTCGTTATGATACTGGCGGGCGAATCAAGCATAAGAGAGGTTATCGCGTACCCCAAGAACAAGAGCGCAGCGGATGTCATGTTCGACGCTCCGTCCGAGGTCTCGGAGGAGCAGCTCAAGGACCTACATCTCAGGCTGAGGCTGGATTAAGTGGGTTGCATATTGCTTTCGTTACTCGGTGGAGATGCGATTGGATAGGGCGAACACAGGGGTTCGCCCCTACAGGGGAAATCTGATAAGGATAGGGGACACCCCTGGAACACTGGCATTCCGGCATCTTGCACATCGCTCGATTGTGGGCACGGCATGCCGTGCCCCTACCTCTTTTGGAGGTTTATTAACTTGAGAATGCGTCGGGTCGACGTACGAACAATCTTTGTCGTGTTAGCGGCTGCAATCGTTTTGCTGCTGCCCTGCGGCTGCGCGGGGACAACGGAATCGGCGTCGGGCGGCACGCTGGTACTGTTCGGCTCCAGTCCCAGCACGCTGGACCCGGCTAACTGCGCCGATTCCACTGCCGCCGGCTATATAGTTGAGATATTCAGCGGGCTGGTCACGCTCGACGGCGATCTGGAAGTCGTTCCGGATATCGCCGAGTCATGGAATATCAGCTCCGATGGAATGACTTATACTTTCCATCTACGCGATGATGTTTTCTTCCACGATGGCAGGAAGTTGACGGCCGACGACTTCAAGTATTCGATAGAGCGGGCCGCCGACCCGGCAACGGGCTCGCGCATAGCGGAAGCCTACATCGGCGATATCGTCGGCGTCACGGAGAAGCTGGCCGGCCTCGCCGTTGAGGTCAGCGGCGTCCGCGTCGTCGAAGAGTATACACTGGAGATCACCATCGACGCGCCAAAGGCTTACTTCCTCTCCAAGCTGACGCATCCGGCGGCCTACGTAGTCGACCGGAACAACGTCGAGTCCGGCGACGATTGGTGGCGCGAGCCGAACGGCACCGGCCCCTTCAAGTTGCTGGAGTGGAGCAGCGGGTCGCAGATAGTCCTGGAGCGGAACGAGTACTACTATCGCGGCGCGGCCAAGCTGGAGAGCGTGATTTTCCGGCTTCAGGGCAATGCAATGATGACATACGAAAATGGCGGCATAGACATCGTCGCCGTCGGCGCTGGCGATATCGACAGGGTTCTCGATCCGGATAACGCTTTGAATAAAGAACTGGTGTCCGGTTCTGAGCTTTCACTTTATTACATCGGGTTTAACGTCAATGTAGCTCCCTTCGATGATGCCAAGGTGCGCCAGGCTTTGTGTTATGCCGTGGATAAAGAGAAAATCGTCGATGTTTTGACCAAGAACACCGTTTCGGTTGCCTACGGCATCCTTCCCGAGGGCATGCCGGGTTATAACGATGATCTGAGCGGGCTCGAGTTCAACATATCGAAGGCGCAACAGCTTTTGGCGGAATCGCGCTATCGCAACGGTATGCCGCCCATAGTCCTGTCGGTTCAGGGCAGTTGCGCTGGAGTATACTCCGCCTATATAGCCATTGCTTATATGTGGCAGGAGAACCTTGGCATTGAAGTCAGCATCGAAGCACTCGATTTTATCACGCTTATAACGGAAGCCAGTAGCGGGGAGCTGCAGGCCTCTCAGGTGGGGTGGATAGCGGATTACCCCGACCCCGAGAACTTCCTCGATCTGCTCTTCCACTGCGGCAGCGTGGAAAATTATACAGGATATTGCGATGCCGGCGTTGACGCTTTGCTGGATGAGGCCAGGGTCGCTTCCGATATCGACGATCGAATGGATCTGTATCATTCGGCGGAGCAGGCCATCGTGAGCGACGCGCCGTTCTTCCCCCTGTGGTATGGTCGGAACTACTACCTGGTGAAGCCGTATGTGAAGGGTTTTAACCCCGCGCCGACAACTATCTCCTATCTTAAAGATGTTTGGATAGAGAGATAAGTTTGTTGGAATGAAGGCTGATTTCTGCTATAATTGTAACTTATGAAAGTATCATCGCAGACAATAGAAAACAGACAAATGGTTTTTGAGGTGGAGGCGGAGCCGGACGAGGTGGAGAAATCGCTTTCGGACGCGTACCGTCATCTGGTCAGTCGCATAGAGGTTCCCGGGTTTCGACGCGGCAAGGCGCCGAGGAGCATGCTGGAACGACACATAGGGCGCGGCGCTCTGCTTGAGGAGGCCGTGGAGCATCTGGTTCCGGAGCTTCTGGGCAAGGCCATCGACGAGCAGAAGGTGGATATCATTGCCAGGCCTCAGATAGAGGTCACGAAGATCGATCCGATATCGTTCAAGGCCACCGTATCTCTGCCGCCGGTCGTCGAATTAGGGGACTATCGCGAGATCAGGGTCGATAAGGAACCCGTCAGCGTCGACGAGGCCGAGGTCGATAAAGTCATCGAGCAGGTGCGCCAGCAGCACGGGACGTGGGAGCCCGTCGAACGCCCGGTGAAGTTCGAAGACCTGGTCACCATCGATCTGTTCGGCACGGTGGAAGGCGAGAATCTGGTCGAACAGAAGGACTTCCAGATGCAGGTGCATAAGGATATGCCTATTCCTGTGCCCGGGTTTTCCGAGCAGATAGAAGGCATGGAGATAGGCCAGGAGAAGGAATTCGAGATTTCAATTCCCGAAGATTTCAAGGCTCCCAAGATCGCCGGAAAGACCTGTTCGTTCAAGGTGAAACTGAACGAAGTGAAGGAGCAGAAGCTTCCCGAGGTCAATGACGATTTCGCCAAGGGCATGGGCGGCGATTTCGATACGGTCGAAGCTATGAGGAGTAATATCAACTCCAATCTTAATAATGCTTACCAGGTCGGCGCCATGAGGCGTTTCGAGCAGAAGGTTCTTGAGGCGGTGGTGGAGAAGTCCAAGATAGAGTTTCCTCCAGTTCTGGTGGAGCAGGAGATCGACAGGGTGATCATGGAGAGGGAGAGGGAGCTTGCGGCGCGCCGCATGACGCTGGAGGACTTCCTTAAGAGCCAGCAGAAGAGCATCGATGATCTGCGCGAGAGCCTGAGGTCTCTGGCAGAAAAGCAGATCGCCATATCGCTTGTTGTGGACAAGGTGGCCGAGAAGGAACAGGTACAGATCACCGCCGAGGAGATAGAGGCTGAGATACAGCAGATGGTGCAGTCGGCCGGCGAGCGCGGCGAGGAGCTGGCTAAAGTGTTCCAATCGCCGGAGCCGCGAAACTCCGTGGCGAGGTCGCTCGCCGTGGCCAAGACGGTCAGGCTGCTGATGGATATCGCGTCGAACGAAGCGAAGTCGGAAGCTGAACCGCCGGCTTCATCCGGTGAAACTGAAGCCGCGAAGCCGGAGGAAGAAGCCGAGACGGCATCCCCGGGCGAAAGCGAAGCTAAATAGAGAGAGGGAGCGATAACATGGACCCGATGTCTGTTATACCGTTTGTAACTGAAACCAGCGCCAGGGGCGAGCGCACTTTAGACATATATTCGCTTCTGCTCAAGGAGCGCATAATATTCCTGGGCACTCCCATCAACGACCAGATCGCCAATCTTATTATAGCCCAGCTTCTCTATCTGGAACGGGAGGATTCGGATAAGGATATTAGCCTTTATATCAACTCGCCTGGAGGAGTGGTGAGCTCCGGTCTGGCGATATACGATACGATACAGCTGATGCGGTGCGATGTATCTACCATATGCGTTGGCTCGGCTGCCAGCTTTGGCACCGTCCTGCTGTGCTCTGGAACGAAGGGCAAGCGTTACGCTTTGCCCAACGCAACGATACATATGCATCAGCCGATGGGCGGCGTGCAGGGGCAGGCTTCGGATATAGCCATCCACGCCAAGGAAATCCTGAGATTACAGGAGAAATTGAACCATATAATTGCCAACCATACCGGTCAGGCCTTTGAGAAGGTCTCAAAGGATACCGACCGAGATTTCTTCCTCAGCGCCGAGCAGGCGGTGGAGTACGGCATAGTCGATGAGATATTAAAAAAGGAAGAGAGTAAGTAGGTCGTAATTAGTATTCAGTCCTCATAGCGGCTTTAGGTCGCTGGTACATACAATGACAAAAATAAGGAGGGATTTTTTTGGCTAACGAAGTCCTATACGAAAAGAAAGGTCACGTTGTAATCATCACATTGAACCGCCCGGAGGCGATGAACGCTTTCAACCCGGCTCAGATCCAGGCATTCAGCGAGGCCGGCATCAAGTTCAAAGACGACCCGGACGCGTGGGTGGCCATAGTCACCGGTTCCGGCAATAAGGCTTTCTCCTCGGGCTTCGACCTGAAGACGATGGATGCCAGCGGCGACAGGCTGCCGTCACCAGGCGGCGACGCGCCCAAGCTCATCCAGCGCGGGCTGGAGATATACAAGCCCATCATCGCAGCCATCAACGGCGTGGCCATGGGCGGAGGCCTGGAAGTAGTCCTGGCCTGCGATATCCGCATAGCGGCGGAGCACGTCAAGCTGGCCGTTCCCGAGGTGAAGTGGAACCTTATTCCGGGCTGGGGCGGAACGCAGCGGCTGCCGCGGCAGATAGGCCGTGCCAAGGCTTCCGAGATGCTTCTCATGGGAACCTCCATCGATGCGCAGGAGGCGTTACGCGTCGGTCTTATCAATAAGATCGTACCCGCCGATAAGCTGATGGAAGAGGCCATGTCCTGGGCCCAGAAGATAGCCGAGAACGGGCCGCTTTCAGTCAGGGCCGCCAAGCAGTGCATCCTGCAGGGAACGGATATGACGCTCCAGGAAGGCATGCAGTTGGAGCTGGACCTTGTTGATAAACTGCTCGATACCGAGGATTCCAGGGAAGGCCCTCGCGCCTTCGCCGAGAAGCGCAAGCCGAATTTCAAGGGCAAATAGTCGATAGTTTAAAATCCCCCTGAATCCCCCTTTGCGAAAGGGGGAGATTAACAGGAGATTAAGAAGAGCGCAGGTCGCAAGCCTGCGCTCTTTGTTTTTTGATTAGGGGAACGCTTGGCCGAGTTCTATCAACCCCCTGTTATCCCCCAGTCTTGGGGGATAATAAAAAAGGATGGGGGACACCCCCAAACCCCCGGCAGGAGGTATCCTGCACCTCTTTTGTTTCCTCTCCCTTGAGGGGAGAGGACTAAGGTGAGGGTGAAAAAGAAGGACGCTGGTTTTGCCAGCGTCCTTTGATTTTATGATAAGAGGGCGAGAAGACCTCGCCCCTACGGGATCGAGATTCGGGCTTGATGAATCAAGCCCCTACGGGGAATCCTACCACTTTGAGGCTACTTCGTCCCAGAAGGCATAGATGCCCTTGCCGTGGCGTCCGCCGGTGTAGCCCGCCCGCACCATGGTCCTGATGAGCGGGTGCAGCTTGCCCTTCTCCGGCCCGAACTCCTTCATGGCGTCCGCCTCGGATACGGCGTAGGTGCCCCACGCGCCGCTGAAGTCGCCCAGCTCCAGGGGCCCCATGGGGAAGTTATAGCCCAGCTTGAGAGCCTTGTCGATGTCCTGGGGGGAGGCGACGCGCTCGCGTATCATATCCAGGGCTTCCCAGCGCAGGGCGCGGTAGGCCCTGTTGGCGATGAAGCCGTAGCTGAAGTCCTTGCATATCACGGTCTCTTTGCCCAGCGCTACTGCCAGCTCGCATATCACTTTAACCACATCGTCCGAGGTCAGCGTGCCCCTTACCACCTCGACGAGCTTCATGCGGCTCACCGGATTGAAGAAGTGCATGCCGATAACCACCTGCGGTCTCTTGGTGCAGGCCGCAATCTCAGTGATGTTCATCTGTGATGTGTTGGTGGAAAGGATGGCATGGGCCGGCGCGGCGGCGTCGATCTTCTCGAAGACGTCCTTCTTGATGTCCATCTTCTCCATGGCCGATTCGATAATCAGGTCGGCGTTCTTGACCGCCTCCCCGATACTGGTCGTGCCCTTGATGCGTCCCATTATCTCGTCCATCTCGGCCTGGGTCATCTTATTTTTCTCGACGTAGAATTTCTTGAGCCTGTCGGCGATGGCGTCGATGCCCCTCTTGACGGTCTCATCCGTTCGCGACCACTGCGTTACGTTGTATTTGCCTACGTATGAAAGAAGTTCCGATATCTGTGAACCCATTGTGCCGCCGCCGATGACGGCTATCGTTTTGATGTCTTTTAACTCCAAGTGCGTTCCTCCTTATGTTATTTACGATTGTCGATTGATGGGAGTGCTTGTTGCTGTTATATCAACCCCCTGTTATCCCCCACTCTTGGGGGAACATAAAAAAATCTGGGGGACACCCCCAGTTCCCCCGTCAGGAGACGAGTCTCCTGTACCTCTGCATCGATGGTTTCATTATATAGATTTGCAGGTGAGGCCGCAATATTTGGTTTGTTATTCTGTCATTGCGAGGAGACCTCCCTGTGAATGGCGACGTGGCAATCCCGTCGTTTGTGTGTGAGGTTGGTTGTAGGGGCACGGCATGCTGTGCCCGCCGATAAAATGGTGGGCGGAGCCCACCCTACTGGAGTAGAGATTGCTTCGCAAGGCTCGCAATGACAATAACGGAAGTTAGGTGTTTCGAAGATTGACCGTAGCTCTAACTGACGGTAAAATACCTTTAGACACTTTGTAGTAATTCTATGTGACCGAGTCTTGTATCTGGAGGCAATTAATGAAAGTCATCTCAGTTCTACTTTGCATGGCGGTATTGATGAGCGTTGTTGCTTGTGGAAGCAGTGTCAGCAATGAGTCGAACGGCATGACGGCAGACGAGATATTGTCGAACTGTCACAACGCATCAAACTCTATGAATACTGTGCAAATACATGAAATTTACACCACGAATAGGCTATGGTTTAGCGGTAGTGGGGACACCTCTGCTCTTATAGATAATTTAAACCATTCAGCATATACAGTAGCGTATGATTCGGCCTTCCCGAATGAATCTATGGAGGTCTATGCATTAGATGAATGGCTTTATACACGCAATTCTACTGAAGAATGGATAAAAACCCAGTTGACAGAAGATATTTGGAATAGTATATATGGTTCGCCGCAACAACAATTGTTAGTTACATTGCAAAACTACACTCAAGCAAGCTACATTAGTATGGAGTCTGTCGACGGGACGAACTGTTACAAGATAGACATTACTCCGACTGAATCACAGATGAATGCTCTTGGATTGAGTGGATTAACGATAAAGATACCAACATTTAATGCCTGGATTGCAGAGAACAATTACTATCTTATGAAATTGTCATTTAATCTAACGATTTCAGATGGTGAATGGCTAAGTGAGATACTGACTTATTCGAATATCAATCAGCCTGTGAATATCACATTGCCAGCAGCTGCCGAGAATGCTGAGGCTTTATCTGCTACAGAATGGATGGAGGAAAGTTGGCGGTGGCAATGAGGAAAAATACAGCTGGTTTCTTTTACCCCAGCCCCGCCGCCCCGCGCACCCTCTGCCGGACGCCGAGGTGAATGCGGAGCGGCTCCTCCAAACCGTCGGCGTCGGCCAACCACTGGAACTTGTTTCTCCTCTTAGTTTCCACGAACTGTTTCACTGCCTCGCGGCCGCCTTGTGCCCAGGCGTCGAGCGCAGGCTTGAGGTCGGATATATCGGTTGAGGCCAATCCTATCGTCGCGTAAGCCAGGGCGTGCTCGGTGCCGTTGTAGGCCACGGCCAGCCCGCCGGGCAGGTGCACGGTCTCCAGCATGCGCGAATCGGTGATGCTGTCGCCGACGACGACGCATTGCTCCGGAAACACACCGCGCATACGGGCGAAGTTGCGCAGGGCCGCGGCCTTCTTGCGGCCGCCCATCGGCGTTATCTCGCGTATCGCTTTGCCGAAGGTCGTCTGCCCCAGCTCGCCGCGGAAGAAACGCTCGAATCTCAGTTTCACATTCTTATCATCGGCGTTCGTCATATCGAGCACTTCGATCTCGAAGGCGGCGATTCGATTGTAGTCTTCTTTCGTTGCGAGCTTTTTGAGCCGTTCGATAGGGAACAAAGTGCATTCGAGATTTTCGCGGGGGATGCCCACGCGCTGCATGATGCGTGATGCGTATTGCTCGTAGGCGGTGCTGATGCAGAACACATGCCAATCGCTGAGGCTTTTAATGAGCTCTACCGCGCCGTCTACGATTGTGGCCTCATCGGCCAGCTTTTCAATGTCGTCCGAGGTTACTCCATGATTGATAATGAATGGAGCTAATACGGCCAGGTCGTCGCCGGGGTCGTAGGCATCCTCCTCCTCGTAGGTGCGCTGGCGGTCGTAGCGCCGCACGATGTCGAATATCGCATTGCCGTTGGGAATGAGCTTCATCAGCGCCCGCATGTTGTCGTGTATGGACAGCGGGCCTTCCATATCGAAGAAGATAAGGTTCATGGGGCGGGAGGCTCTTTCACTTTCTTGTCTATCTCCCTGCTCAGATCGTATCCCTTGATGGGCTTGCCTTTTACGTCCACGACCTTGCCGTTGTCTATCTTTATCTTACCTTCGCTGAAGGCCTTTATCGTCGATATGACCAGCGGTATCTCCCTGGCGGCTCCCTGTTTCCTTATCTCGATGAAGAGAGGGTTCCTCTCGCCTTCGTGCTTTTGTATCTCCCAGAGCGGGAGTCCTTTAATCTCGTCCCAATACCTGTCGAAAGGTTTGCCCCTGATGGAGAACTTGCAGTAGCTGACGACGGGGCCGCCGTCGAGCACGGGCGTGACCAGGTGCGTCATGGCGCCGGTCTCCTTGGCCTTCTTTTCGATGAGCTGCCAGATGACCTCCTGCCACGTGCCCGCGGGGCCGTCGGGCGGCGCGGGGTGCAGGTTGATCATGGGATATTTTTTACACATCTCCCTGCCGACTATGAGCATATATCCTGCCAAAACGCCGAGATCGAAGGAATATGGCTCCAGCTTGCTCATGACCTCTTCCTCGAACCTGGAGCGCCAGTCGCCCGTTCCCGCCTGTTTGAATTGCTTTGATGATACACATACCAGGGGCAGGCTGTAATCGTGCACCAGCTTCATGAACTCGTCGCTGCCCTTGTGCTCCCCCGGCTCGCGGTTACAAAAAACAAAGGCGATCTCGGCCTTTAAATCGCCCCTGATTATACTGTTCCAGGTGAAGCGCAGTAGGTTTCTGGAGCCCTCTCCATTGCCAGTGGAAAACCAGCCTATTCTATACGGTTGCTGCGGCATGTTACACCTTCCTTATCCTGGCCCATGTGCTGCGCATATGCACCAGCGGCGATGACGGCCGTCCTACGATGTTTCCCTGCGCAAGCGCCTTGAGGAAGTCGTCCTTTCCCTCGAAATCCGGCATTTCCACATACGTTGTGCCGATCTCGTCCGGTGTGTGGGCGTCGCTGCCGGCGCCGGCCGGGAGCTTGTGCCGTTCTGCGAATTCCCGGGCCATGGTGTTGTGGTGTCTATAGAGGGAACGCGCGTTAAATACTTCTATTATGTCAACCTCAGGCAATATCTCGTCCAGCGCATGACGCTCGATAGCCGAGCCGCGAAGGGCGTCGAACGGGTGCGGCACGCAGACCAATCCGCCCTGCTGCTTGATAAGTCGCACGGTCTCAGTCGCAGGCAGCTTCCCCGGTATCTCTTCGCTCAGGAAATAACCGATGACCTCGCCGTCCCTGGTATGAATCTCGCTGCTTACGATCACCTTAAAAGGAGCGAGTCGCTTCAGCTCGACGGAGCCTTTTATGGTGTCATGATCGGTCACTGCTATACAGTCGATACCCGTTTCCATGCAACGAGATATGATCTGCTCCGGCGTCGTCTTTGAGTCGGGCGAGTACATGGTATGGATGTGCAGGTCGCACTTCATTTATCGGGCTCCCCGTTTTCACCGTCGTTATCGAACATGGTCTGCACCTCGCTCAGCTTGAGCTCGGCCTTGTTCAGTTTCTCGTGGCATATCTTGGCGATGGAAGCACCCTCCTCGAAGAGCGCGATCATCTCCTCGAGCGGCATGCCGCCCTTCTGCAGGGCCTCCGTTATCGTTTCCAGCCGCTTCAGCGCTTCTTCGAAGGAAAGTCCTTCATCCATGCCTGCAATCCCTTCTTCGAGCCGGTCACGCGGCTGTTGAATTGTCCGTCGCCGACCTTGACCTCTATCATGTCGCCGCGTTCCACCTGCGAGATACTCGATATGACTTCTCCGCTTGCGTGGCTCTGAACCAGCGCGTAGCCGCGCTCCAGCGTCGCCAGCGGGCTCAGCGAACCCAGTTTAAGCTGCTGCCCGCGCAGCTTCTCGCCGTTTATTGATAGCACATTATCGATTTGATTCGACATTGTGGCATACATCTCATCTGCATGCTGGCGGCCACGCTCGATACCGCCGGAAAGAGATGATGACATCGACGCGACGCAGCCTTGCAGGAGCGCCTCGATCTCGCCGCGCTGGGGGACCGCCAGCTCGGCGGCGGCGGAGGGGGTGGGGGCGCGTTTATCGGCGACGAAATCGCATATGGTGAAATCGGTGTCATGGCCTACGCCGCTGATAACCGGAGCCTTGCTGGAATAGACGGAGCGGGCTACCTTCTCATCGTTGAAGGCCCACAGGTCTTCCAGCGAGCCGCCGCCGCGCGCGACGATGATCACATCGATGTCTCCCCTATCGTTGAGCGCGTTCATGGCGTTTATGATGCCGGGTACGGCGCTTTCGCCCTGGACGGCGGTCGGCGCCAGCACAAGCTCGGCCAGCGGGTAGCGCCTGCCGATGATGTTCGTTATATCGTGGAGCACGGCCCCGCCCGGCGAGGTCACGATGCCGATCTTTTCAGGGAACTCCGGCAGGGGGCGCTTTCGCGACGGCTCGAAAAGTCCCTCCTCCTCCAGCCTGGCCTTGAGCCTCTCGAACTCCATGTGGAGCACGCCGATCCCGGTGGGCTGTATCATGTCCACGTAAAGCTGGACGGCTCCGCTGACCTCGTATATCGAGATGCGTCCGTGGGCCACGACGGCCATGCCGTTCTCAACTTCGACGCTGAGTCGCTTGCGGTTAAAAAGGACGCAGCGCATCTGGCTCGATTCGTCCTTGAGCGTGAAATAGAGGTGTCCGGCGGAGGAACCCGACATGTTTGATACCTCGCCGCTTATCCAGACGTCGGCGAGCAGGGCGTCTGATTCGAGGATGTCCCTGAGGTAGCCCGTTATCTGGGCTACGCTGTAGACCTGCATCTAGTTCACCCTTTCAAGGTATTGGCCGCTGCGCGTATCGACGCGTATCCTGTCCCCCTGGTTGACGAAAAGCGGTATCGGTATGGTAAGCCCGGTCTCCAGCTTTCCGGGTTTGTTGACGTTGGTCGCGGTGTCACCCCTGTAGCCCGGATCGGTCTCGATGACCTCAAGCTCGACCGAGTTGGGAAGCTCCACGCTGACGACCTCTTCCTTGTATGTGAGCAGGTCGATCTTCAGACCTTCCTTGAGGTAGTTTACCGCATCATCCAGCGTCTTTTTATTAAGCGGCGTCTGCTCGAAGGTGTCGGCGTCCATGAAATAATAAAGGTCGCCGTCGTTATATAAGAACTGTACCGTGTGCCGGTCGAGAGTCGCCCGCTCAAATTTCTCTCCCGACTGGCAGGTGTATTCAATCGTATGTCCTCCGCGAAGGTCTCTAAGTTTCAGCTTTATCTGAGCAGAGCCTCGTCCGGACTTGATGTGTTGCCAGTCTACGATCTGGTACAGCGTGCCGCTGATCACGATCGTGAGTCCCTTCTTAATGTCACCCGTTCCTATCATTTATCCCATCCTCTCGACGTATTCGATTGTATATAAACCGGAATACATAGACTCCAGTGGAACTACTCTAGCTTCTTTGCTTTAGTGAGCACCGTCGCTCTTCCATCTTTCAAAACCGCCATGTCCTCTATGCGCACGCCTCCCCATCCGCTGATATATATGCCGGGCTCGATGGTGAACACCATGCCGTCCGTTAGTATGTCCTTCGATTCCCGCCCCACCCGCGGCGCCTCATGCGTGGCCAGCCCCACCCCATGACCCAGCCCGTGCCCGAAGTGCTCCCCGTATCCTCCCTGTTCGATGACCGTCCGCGCCAGGCCGTCTGCCGTATCGCCCGTCATACCCGATTCTATAGTGGCGATGGCGGTGAGCTGCGCTCCCAGTACCAAGTCATATATTTTATCAAATTTTCCACCCTTTTTCCCCATGCAAATAGTCCGCGACAGGTCGCTGGTGTACCCGCCGACGCTTGCGCCCATATCTATGATAACCGGTTCGCCGGCGACGATGGGGCGGTCCGTGGGCTGGTGGTGGGGCTTAGCCGCGTTGGGGCCGGAGGCCACTATGATGTCGAAGGGCATTACGCCGCTTCCGTTCTCGCGCATGGTCTTTTCCAATTCCCATGCCACTTCAGCTTCGGTCATGCCGACCTGCATCCCGGCGGCCACTTTTTCGAAGGCGGCGTCGCTTACGGCAACGGCTTTCATTATTAGCGCCAACTCGTCGTCATCCTTAACGGCGCGCAGCGATTCGACGAGGCCTTCGGTCGGAACCAGCTCTTTTCCATGGATGTCGGCCGTGATTGAGCGATACGTCGCGAAAGAAACATCGTTAGCGTCGAAACCGATCCTCTTTATATCGAAAGATGAAATCAATTCATTAAACCACTTTGAAAGAGCTCCCTGCTTTTGTAATATTTTGAACTCGGGTGCCTGGCTCTCGGCCTGCTCGACATAGCGAAAATCGGTTGCAAGAACGGCATCGTTTTGCGTGATGAGAAGATATCCCGCCGATCCGGTGAATCCGCTGAGGTAGCGGCGGTTCTCCGCCTGCGAAACAAAAAGGGCATCCAGTCCTTTCCCGTCGACCTGCTGTCTTATCTTATTCAGGCGTCCCGTCATTTTTTCTTCTTGAGGAGAGCTATTAAAAAATCGACCGCATCGATATAACCCTGCCAGCCGAGACCGGAAATCTGCGTCTTGGCCAGGTCCTCGATGACGGATTTCCTGCGCCACTCCTCGCGATGGTGTATATCGGAGAGGTGAACTTCGACAATCGGTAGGTTGCTGTCTTCCAGCGCATCTCTTAAGGATAATCCGTAGTGTGTGAGCGCCCCCGGGTTTATTATTATCCCGTCGGCTTTAGGCGCCTCGTCTTGAATAAAATCGATAAGCGCGCCTTCATGGTTCGACTGATATGTCTTCACCGAGGCGCCCAGCTCCCTGGCACGCTTTGTAACAGCGGCTTCAAGCTCGGGCAGGGTCTTGTCGCCGTACAGATCGCGATTCCTTTTGCCCAGCATATTTAAATTGGGGCCATGTATGAGCAATATCTTCATGATGATCCCCCCTGCTTCCTGGCCCTGGGATGCGAGGCCAGATAAACCTTTCTCGCCTGCGTCTGAGTAACATGCGTGTATATCTGAGTGGTGGCCAGATTGGCATGGCCCAGCAGCTCCTGCACAACTCTCAGGTCCGCGCCGCCGTCGAGCAGATGTGTTGCGAAGCTGTGGCGTATCATGTGCGGGAAGACCCTCTTGGTGAGCCCTGCCGCTTTAGCGTAATAGGACAGCGTCTCCTCGATGGAACGCTTCGATAGTCTCCGTCCGTATCGATTCAGAAAAAGCGCGTCGGTGGAGCGTTTCCCCGTGAGCTTCGGCCGACCTTCGCGCAGGTAGCATTCGATGGCGTTCACGGCGGGCTTGCCCATGAGCGTGATGCGTTCCTTGGAGCCCTTGCCCAGCACGCGGATCTCGCGTTCCTCCAGGTTGACGTTCATGATATCGAGGCCGGCGATCTCGCTTACACGCAGACCTGACGCGTAGAGCAACTCCAGTATGGCCTTGTCCCGCATGCCCAGCGGGGTGCTGGCATCCGGAGCCGTTATCAGTTTCTTGACCTCGTCGTTGGAAAGGAAAGAAGGGAGCCTCTTGGTCAGCTTGGGCGAGGATATTGTAAGCAGCGGATTTTCCGTGATGATATTCATACGGGTGAGATAGGCGTAGAACGAGCGCAGCGCGCTGAGCTTGCGCGCGATGCTGGATTTCTCGTATCCGCCTTCCAGCAGCGAGGCGATATATCGGCGCAACAATTGGATATCCACATCCTCCAGCGTCGCAACATTCTCCTTAACGGCGTAATCTATGAAGTGACGCAGGTCATGCAGGTAGTTGCGCAGCGTATATGGCGATGCGTGGCGCTCGATCTCAAGATAGCGTTTGAAATCGCCAAACAATACGGCCATGCTTTTCTCATCCTGCAGGAACGGGATCATTTTTTAACGGCCTCCCCTTCCAGCTTGTCGCTGGATTCGCTGAAACCGCATTGCGTGCATTTAGCCGCGTTCTTGCCGCTCATTACCATGAGGCCGCGGCATTGCGGACATGGATTTGGTACCGGTTTGACGTTCGACGTGAAATCGCAGTCGGGATAACCCGAACACCCGTAGAAATTACGTTTCTTCTTGCTCCTGCGCTGCACGATGTCGCGTCCGCACTTGGGGCAGGCGACGCCTATCTTCTTAAGGATCTGCTTCGTCGTTCTGCATTTAGGGTAGTCAGTACAAGCGATGAATTTGCCGAAGCGCCCCGATTTGACGACCATGGGCTTGCCGCAGGTGGGACAGTCTTCTCCTGTTTTCTCCTCGGCTACATCTCCCTTGCCAAGCGGTTTCGCGTTCTTGCATTCAGGGTAGCCGGAGCAGGCCATGAACTTGCCGTAGCGGCCGTTCTTAATAACCATCGGTGCGCCGCATTTCTCGCAGATTTCATCCGTCGGTTCGTCCGGCACCTTTTCTACTTTCGATTTAGCCGTTTGGAGCGTGGCCTCGAACGGTTCGTAAAAATCGCTGACGTACGGAACCCAGTCTTTCTTTCCCTGCGCGATGAGGTCCAGCCCTTCCTCCATCTGCGCCGTAAACCCGAAATCGACGATATTGGGGAAATGCTCGCTGAGCATGTCGCTCACCTGCATGCCTAAGTCGGTTGGCTTAAAACGCCCGCTTTCCTGTACGATGTAATCCCTTACCTGTATGACGCCCAGGATCGGCGCGTAGGTCGAAGGCCTTCCGATGCCCCACTCCTCAAGCGCCTTTATCAGCGTGGCCTGGGTGTAACGGGAGGGAGGTTGGGTGAAATGCTGTTCCGGTTTAAGATCTATGAGATTGAGATGGTCGCCTTTTGCCATATCAGGCAGCGGCGTCTTGTTGTTTTCGTCGTCGGACTCATCCTTGCCTTCGCTGTAAAGTATGGAAAAGCCCTGGAATTTCACAGCCGAGCTGGCCGCCCGGAATAGATAAGCGTTCCCCTCTTTACGGGTCCTGGCTTCGATATCGGCTGTGGTCGTATCGATTATTACGGGCGACATCTGGCTAGACACCATGCGTTTCCATATCAGCTCGTATAAACGGAACTGGTCCTGGCTTAGGTGTGACTTAATCGCAGACGGCTCGCGCCCGATCGATGTCGGCCTTATAGCTTCGTGCGCCTCCTGCGCTCCCTTTGCTTTCCTGGTGAAGACGCGGGCATGTTTCGGCAGGAACGCCTCGCCGTATTTACTATGGATATACGCGCGCGTCTCCTCTATCGCAGATGGTGTCACTCGAATGGAGTCGGTGCGCATGTAGGTGATGAGGCCCACCGATCCCTCTTTGCCCATGGATAGCCCCTCGTACAATTGCTGGGCGATGGACATGGTGCGTTGCGCGCTGAATCGCAGCTTGCGCCAGGCCTCCTGCTGCAGTGTGCTGGTTGTGAACGGAGCCGACGGCTGTCGCAGCACGTCTTTTCTTCGTATGCCGGCGACCTTGTAGTCGGCGGACTTCAGTTCTTCGATTAGTTTCGATGACTCTTCTTTGCTGCTTATGTCAATCTTGGTGCCGTTCATATTGCCGATAAAGGCGGCGGTGAACTGCTCTTTAGTCGCCGCCTTCTCTAACAGCGCGTCGATGGACCAGTACTCTATCGGGACGAAGTTTAATATCTCCCGCTCTCTGTTGACCACCATCTTGAGTGCCACCGATTGCACCCTGCCCGCGGAAAGGCCGCGCCTGATTTTCTGGCACAGCAGCGGGCTCAGCTTGTACCCTACCAGGCGGTCGAGAATACGCCTGGCCTGCTGCGCGTTGACCAGGTCCATGTCTATGTCGCGCGGGTGTTTGAAGGCCTCCGTTACCGCATCCTGGGTCAGCTCGTGAAATTCCACTCTCTTGACCGGCATGCCGTCCAGCCCGACAGCTTCCACCAGGTGCCAGGAGATGGCCTCCCCTTCCCTGTCGGGGTCGGTGGCCAGATAGACCGCTGAAGAACTCTGTGCGGCTTCCTTCAGTTCGTTGACCACATCGCGCTTCTCTTTGGGCACCTCATACTTGGGAGCGAACGTTTTTTCCTTTATATCTACGCCCAGCCGTTTCTGGGGTAAGTCGCGAACGTGGCCGACGGATGCTTTCACCTTATAGCCGCCGCCCAGCATCTTGGTGATGGTCCTGGCCTTGGCCGGAGACTCAACGATTACAAGGCTTCCGCCCGACGATCGAGCCCCGGTTTTGGCTTTCGATTTCGTTCTTGTTGATATCTTCGCTCTGGTCGATTTAGTCGATTTCTTTTTAGTCATTAGTTTATTTTCACCCTGTATTCTTCCCGCGATTCTCTCGCTGTCACGTAGTTCATGCCGCCCACCTGCCTGACCATACCTTTAAGCTCCATCATGGCCAGGGTGCTGGATATGGTCGCTATAGGCAGTGAGCACTGCCTGCGCACCTCATCGATATGTGTCGGTTCCGCCGATATGTATTGTAGTATAACGGATTCCATCTTAGTCGCAGGGATCAGCGATTTGGCCTCAACATGCTGCACCGCCATGGTAAGGTTGAGTTCCTCCATGATGTCCTCGGCGTTACGAACGAGTTTAGCCCCCTCCTGAATCAGCCTGTTTGGCAGCCAGCTCGTTGGCGAGAGCACGCTTCCGGGTATGGCGAAGACCTCGCGGTTCTGCTCGATGGCCCGTTCCACGGTTATCCTTGCGCCGCTTTCCTTTTTCCCTTCGACTATCAGTACGCCCAGGCTCAACCCGCTCATTATCCTGTTGCGCAGGGGGAAGTTCTCCCTCCTGGGCGGCGTGCCCAGCGGGTACTCGCTGACGAGAGCGCCCTGCTCGATTATGTCCCGCGCCAGGTTGGCGTGCTGGCTGGGATAGACGATATCCAGCCCGCAGCCGAGCACGGCGATGGTGCGCCCTCCCGCGTCCAGCGCCGCCCTGTGAGCTATCGAGTCGATTCCTTTGGCCAGCCCGCTGATAATAGTTATGCGATTGCCGGCCAGCGCTCCCGCTATCTGCTGCGTCACCTCGCGTCCGTAGTATGTCGGGTAGCGCGTGCCGACTACGGACAGCGACCACTCGTCCTGGGGGGCAAAGCCGCCCCTGATGTAGAGCAGCGGCGGGGGGTCGTATATCTCCTTGAGCATTGCGGGATAAGCTTCATCGGTAATCGTTATAGCCTTTACCTTGTACCGCTCCAGCTTTTCCATCTCGTCTTCGAGCGACAGTTTGGAGCGGTTGGACAAGATCGATTGCACGGATTTGGCATCGAGCCCGGCCGCTTCCAGTTCGGCGGCGTTGGCCTGCCAGGCCTGCTCCATGCTGGAGAAATAGCCTGCCAGCCTGGAGATGCGGGCGCGTCCCATCCCCGGTATCAGCGAAAATCCCACCCAGAATTTTGTCTCGTTCATAAACTAGGTTATTCTAGCACATGAGTCAGGGTAAAAAAATACCCCCGCTTTGTCCGGCGGGGGTTGGTGATGCGCTCAAATCTACGGCTCGATTAGTTTACTTTCATGTTTCCGATTCCCTGATTGATTTAGCACACGTCTGTTTTTAGAAGGGAGAAGGTTTCCACATCATGTCGCGAAATGCAAGAGAACCCCCTGTTTTTTCTAAATTGTGCGAATTTTGAATATATCGGGGAATTGAGGAATATGGCGGAGAGGGCGGGATTCGAACCCGCGGTACCCGAAGGTACACACGCTCTCCAGGCGTGCCTGATCGACCACTCCAGCACCTCTCCGCTTAAGGGCTCTATTCGACGTGATGTCGTTTATGAAGGAATTTAACTTTATGGATTATACCAGAGATTCTAGCCGAAAGGCTATGTGTAAAGATATTTTTCAAAGTCGGCCACAGCGCACTTCTTGCCTTTTTGCACTACCTTGAAACCTTCGTTTTCAAGGAGCTTCCTCTGACCTTCTATGCCGCCGGGGTATTTCTCGTTCAGCACGCCGCCCGATTTCAGCGTGCGCCAATAAGGCGTGATGTTCTTCTCGCCTGAGCTTAGGGCTTCATCGGCGGCGTTGGCGGCTATCCAAGCGAATATGCCTGTGGTCAGCGGGCAGCCTATGGTAGCGCCATGTTTCTCCGCAAGCTTCTGGCGGATCTCGCTTATCGTGATGAGTTTGCCTTTAGGAACCCGTCGCATTATCTCATCGACCTCGATCGGAGCCGGTATCACGAACGTACCGGTGCCCCAGCGTTTGCTCATCCTATCGTCTATGACTTCTACGCGAGGCAGGTCTTTGCTGTCATTCAGCTTTTCGCGCCAGGATTTCTTTTTAGTCGCCATACCGACCCTCCATGGGGAAGTCATTTAAGAATATTATTTGCCTTTGCCAATGTCAGATAGGGCTTCAAGATAGACATTACGCACCGAGGACTGCTTCTCCTTTTTGACCGCTGCTTTGAAAAATCGCGTCAGCTCTTTCCTGGTTTTCGGGTTGTTTTTTGCTATCTCGGTCAGCCCGTTGGCAGCGCTCCATCTGATAATCGTTCCCGGGTCATCGGCCATTGCCGTTAATGCTGGAATTGCCTTCGCGGCTTCATCGGGAAAGGCTTTAGAGGTGCCTGTGATGATCTCGCCGGCCTCCAGTTTGACCTGGGCTGATTTGCTGTCAAGCTGGCTGATGATAAGGTCGATTCCGTTCTTAACGAACATTGGATCGTCTTTGGTTATCTGGTTCACGGCAGCGAGACAAATGGCTTTATCGGCGTCCGTTGCTATCTGGAAATAGTCCGTTATCTCTGTGAGGAACTCGCCGCCGCCCTTTAGCTGTTTCACCAGGAGCAACACCTTTTCCTTCGGCGGTATTTCGAATTTCAGCGTTTCGGAAACGATGCCCATTATCTTAACCTGCGATTATTGCTGTTTCATTAGGTTGGCGTCGCGCAACGCGTCGCATTCCTCCAGGCCGCGTGTGAAGGAAAAGCCGGCTTCTTTGAAGATCGACGTGCAGACATCAGCGACGTCGTGATCGTATAAAGTGCCTTTGTACTTGGAGACCTCTTCCATAGCCTGCTCGATGGTTAGAGCGGATCTGTAGGAGCGGGGATAGCATATGGCTTCAACCACATCCGCGACGCCCAGTATTCTGGCCTCTATCATGATCTCTTTCCACTTGAGCCTGTTGGGGTAACCTGAGCCGTCCAGCCTCTCATGGTGTTGCAGTACCATTTCGGCGATAGGCCACGGGAAATCTATTTTCTTTAATATATCGTAGCCTACCTTTGGGTGTGTCTTAATGACTTGCATTTCGAGATCGGTGATGCCGGTCGGCTTGCTCAGGATCTCGATGGGCACGGCCACCTTGCCGATATCATGTACAAGTCCGGCCAGATAGAGGACTTCGGCGAAATCATGATTGTTATCGGGGGAGAGCCTGTAGGCAATACCGTAAGACAGGGAAGCGACCCTTTTCTGGTGGCCCGCGGTGAAGGGGTCTCTGCTCTCGGTGACCTGGGCCAGGGCGTGGACCGTGTCTTCAAAAACTTTCTGCATCCTTACCTGCGTGTCCGACGGCACTGCCTTATCGACGCGGGATTCAACCTTATGTATTGGCTTCTTCTCCAGCGCGTGAATGACGGCTGGCCCCAGATGCGTCAGCTTATTCTTCAGTATGAAATCCGCCGCTCCCTGATTTAAGCATTCTTCGGCATGGTCTTCGTAGTCAGCGTCGGCAACCATTATCAGGGGGATATCAAGCCCCTGCTCTTTCAATATATCCAGCGATTTCATAGCGCTGTTGTTAGGCAGGCCGTAATCGGCGATGATAACTTCCGCGCCTCTTTCCAGGTAGTGCAGGTATTCAGCCTTCGTCTTTATGTGCCGAGATATAAAATTTAGTGCGGTCTTTTCAAGCTCTAGCTCTATGCGTTCCGCGTCCTCCGGTATGTTCTCCATAATCAGTATTTTTATCTGTTTTTCCATGCCATACCCCTCAGCCAGAAAGATCGCTGATGATATCTGATTCAATTATTAGTCGAAATTGCATTCCGGAATAATTCAGTGTGAGTAATGTACCACAATATCGGCTGTTAGTCGAGAAGCGTACGCATGGAGGTCTTTTTACGGCCTATGGCGCATCGGTTGCAGTTATATGGCGGAGAGGGCGGGATTCGAACCCGCGCTCGCCGAAACGGCGAGACCGCTTTTCGAGAGCGGCACCATCAACCACTCGGACACCTCTCCACAATCTGCGATTATACAATAGAAACAAGGCTATGGCAAAAGTTGGTTTTTTATGACGGGACATTCTTCCGTGCGGGCAAAACGATATGAGTAGGAGCTGCGCCGAGAAATCTTATTCCACTACAACTGTATCGACAAATCCATGTGAATCCGGTCGAATCGCTGATCAAGAGTACAGGCCATGCTGAGAATATACTAAACCTGAAATATATCCAGACACCAGTCGAGTATCTCAGCTCCATATAACAGGGTGGCTATGGCGGCTAAAGAAAGGTATGGCCCGAAGGGGATGCCTTCCTTGCCTTTCTTTTTCTTGATAATGAGTAGCATTATGGCGACCAGGCCAACAATAATAATCGCCAGAACCAGTGCAATGAATACCAGTGGATAGCCGGTGACCAGCCCTATCAGTGCCGCCAGCTTTACGTCGCCCAATCCTATCCCTCCCCTGCTGACAAGCGCAATCAGCAGAAAAAGCCCCAGGCCTATGCCGCCGCCTATGGCCGCGTCAACTATTCCCGGCTCGGATGAGAATACGCTGATGAGCAGCGCCGCTGCCATAGCCGGGTAAGTCACCTTGTTAAGAATAAGCTGGTGCTCTAAATCGATTGCCATGATGATGACGAACAGGCAGCAGTAGAAGGAAGCAATCGCCAGATCAATATTCAGTCCGTAGTGCCAGCAGAGGTAGCCGAAAAGAGCCCCGGTGCCGATTTCTACCCAGAGCATGCGTCTGGGAATAGGCGCTTGGCAGTAGCGGCAACGCCCTTTCAGCCGCAGATAACTCAATACAGGAATGAGGTCTTTTATCGTCAGGCGATGATGACACGAGGCACAGTGAGAACGAGCGGATAGAATCGACTGATTATTGGGCAAGCGATCGATTAAAACATTAAGCAGGCCGGCTACAACCGTTCCCAGCACGACGAAAACAGCTATCCAGATACCTTCCATCAGATTGTTTATTATGGATGCTTTTACCGGTTCAGTCAATAATCCTGGTGATATGCTTAGGATTGCTATCGGGGGGAAGGTACCCGTATTAACTTGAATGAACATATCGTTACAGGATCTGGATGGACGGGAACACTCAGATAATTGAAAAGCCCCGATGTTAAGCTATATACAATAACCCGGGGCTCTCAAGCGTTAAATTATGCAACTATCGCCTGATAACTTATTGCTGAGTGGTTTCTTTCTTCTCCCTGTTTTTTAAAAAATGCATGAGCTTAAGGAAAAGCAGCACCAGCGACACCATGATGAGCACATAAGAAGACAGCCATAGGGCGGCCATTGCCGCTACGCTCAAATTGTAATCTGCAAGGAATATGACATACGGTATGGCCAGGATAACCCAGCCTACGGCAAGCACAATCCAGAGAGGCCAATGCTGGCCGGTCCTCTTATGAGTCAACACGTATCCGGCAATAGATAAGGCTGCAATGAGACAGGCGAACACCAGATTTACAATGCAAGTAACTGTTGAGTCCATTCTATAGTTCCTCCCCTGGAGCATAAAGCCCCAACAATCTTATTACTGCGACTATTGAAACCTGCCCGCAGCTTTGCGCTCCGCAATTGCTTGCGGTTTGTTTTTTGGACAACTTACGCAGCTAAGCATCCTCGAAAACACTGCCTACATGAACCATTCATATTCATCTAAAATTGGGAAAATATAACATACACGATGCACATTGTCAATACATTTCAGCCTGACTATACGATAATGATGAGGAGTATGCTTAGATTGCGCCGCATCAACTGATATCGTTCGGCCATAAATTGGTCGAGGATCGCAACTTGTTATCGGGGCTGTCCAGGACAATCTCCAATCGGTGCTGCGACAAGTTCAGCTTGCTGGCGATAACTAGTCCTTCGGTTCACTCGGTTAAGATTAACATCGCGAACAGCCCTATTCATCAGGTTTCTTCACCTTGCCGAGCAGTCCCAGCCCCTCCTGAAGAATGTCGTTGACGTCAACCTCCTGCACCTGTTCAGCGAGTTTGCTCTTTTCGGTAAAATCGGAAGCGTTCGTGGCGAACAGATCCGCTAAATCACCAAGGCCTGATTTATCTTTCTGCTGCGTGTCCTCTTCCGTCTCTTCTGAATCCGAAGCCCCTTCAGCCGGCTCGGAGCTTGTCTGATTGTCCTCGGCGCCGCTTTCATCCTCTTTCATTGTTGTTTCATCAGGTACAATAGCGCCTGCCATCGGTTCCTGCGGAGTTTTATCCGCGTCCTTCGCTTCGTTTGCGGCAGCCTGCTCCCGCGGCGTTCCCGTACCCGTAAGTGCGGTACCGCTCGTGGAGTCGTCTTTCAAGTCTCTGCTCGGTGTTTGAGCCCCGACGGGGGCGATATTCTTTGGCTCAACCTGCTTTCTAATTTCGACGACCTCGATCTTCTCGCCCTTCTTGCGCGGGGGGCCGGTGACCACTTTCATCATTTTCCGCTCCCCTTCGGGCGTTTTGCCTGCCGGCGGTTCCTGGCGAGGTTTTTCCATGCGCCTCATTTCGGTTGTTGCGGCTACTGTCCCTGTTGCCTGTGTCTCCGGTTGTTGAACTTTAGCTACCGGCGTAGGTTTCAAAGGTTTATCGACTAAAGAACTAGCTTGTTCTTTAGTATCAGGGCCGGTCGAACTCTCCAATACAGGCCGGCTTTCGGCTTTCTTCTCACTCACTGATGCCTCCCGCCGGCCGCCCTGGCGCTTCCGTTTCCTGGTGATCTTTGAAGAGGATCGTCTCAAATATTGGATAGCCGCTATGGTGAGCGCTATCTTCAAGCACAATCCGAAGCATATCAGTACTGCTATCAGTGTTGTATTCATAATCAACTCTTCCTAATCTGCATTCTCAATCACCACATGCTTTTGAACAACATATCTACCAGGGATGGGACTACAAGAATGACTATACCTGAGATTGACCCGGTGAGAGCCAGGTAAAAGACCAGCTTCATGGGGTGGCCTCCGCTCACCGCGTGAATAGAAAAGGAGTTGGCTATAATCATTACGAAAACGACAATAATAATAAAGACATAGAAGAGATCCAGCAGCGCCGGGTCCTGGCCGAATAGACCGAATGACGGAATAGAGACGGGGATGTTACTTTGAGTAGCTCCCTCCGACGGCATTAGCCTCTCGATAATTTCAGTAAAACTCACAAAAACGGAATATACAAACATGATCAATAAGGAAAGCACGCTGTGCATGGCAATTGTAAGCCATGTGAAACCAGCGGATATCTGGCTTCGCTGCGCCCGCAGAAGAGATACTTTCAAGGCGAAAGCGCTTGCTTCATGTCCTACTTCCTGCGGCTCGCCACCCAGGGTAATCCCGTCCCAGAAAGTTGTTACGCTGCGGTTTATCAATTCAGATCCTGTTTCTTCTACAAAGCTTCTCCAGCAGGCATATGCGCTTATACCGGCGACCAATCGGGTGTGAAGCAGGCTCACATCGTCCTTCAGGATTCCCAGCGAACGGAAATCGAGCCGGCTGATGGCCTCGGCGGCGGTGGCTCCTATGGCCTGCATTGTTCCGCCCACAGATCTCAGAAAACTGGCGATATCGGAGTCGCGCTTTGTCACTTTTCTATCATCCGACATGGCTAACAGCCCGACAGGCAGGATAAAGGCGCCGGCAACAATCAGCATAAGACCTAAATCAACTTTCATGACAAACAATAACATTACAGCGATGACTGCTATCGGGATAAGAAGTTTCGCCAGGCTCCTGGCTAATTCCTGTTCTTTGGAGCGGATCGGAAACGAATGGTTCTTAACTTCTCTTGGAGATGTGCGATACAGGAACCATGAGCCTACTATAGAAGCCACTATGCTCAGAACTATCATCGAAGCCAGGAACGTTACCGATACTACACCAAGCATCAGGGTCACCACACCCATGACGGAGATCAGCGCCGGCACCAGCATCAACGCTACATAGCCGTCGGCCCACTTCTTCACGAGGTCAAGCCTTCGTTCGTAAGAGTTACCGTACGTCTCCGAAACGATGGCTGATTCCCGTGAAAGGAAGCCGGTGATATCCTCTCCTGATGACAGGGCGCCCGAGAACCGCAGCAAAAATGCTTTAATTGCCGGGTCTTTAGTCTTTTCTCCTACTATCCGGCATGCCTGCGAATAGTCGTGGTTGAACATCTTGGCCACGAAGTCGACCCTTCTGAAGTAACGCGTGGCCGAATACGGTAACCTGGCGGCTTGATAGAACATTCCGCTTCTCGATATGCCCGATGTAGCGATTGCCGCCATATATGCCAGCTGGCAAAAGAAGTCCACCTCCAACAGTAAAGCGTCGAAGTTCTCCTCTTTTTTCTTGGTTTCTTTTTTCTTGAAATTGGGAAACTTCATTAGAAAAGCCCCTGCCTTTGTGCTTTGGACAATACTTCAAGAACCTCGTAAAATCCGGTGACCCCCTTTTCCTTGTGCAACTTCTCTAATATTTTCGCCCGCCTCTCCATCTCTGCGTATACGTTCTGCCTTTTATGAACCGAGATGCCAATCCTGGGGGCTACCTTGTTCTCAAGGACGTGACTGGTCATATATCCTGTGAACTCAAAGACGTCCTTCGTCTGGTCCCATTTGAAACTCTCTACAAAGGAAAAGGCTTCTGCAACAGGATCGTAACTCACTATTTCGGCGATTCCTGTAAGTCTCCGCCCCTTCCTGCCGTTAGGCAGTTTTACCTGGCTGGTCAGAATAACCACGTTAAGGCTCTCCACATAGTTCTTAGGAACCAGAATGGGATCGCCAGTGATACGCTGGATCAGTTTCTCCACCGATGCCGCGTGGAAGGTGGCCATGACAGAGTGTCCGGTCTGCATTGCCTGGAACGCCACGTTTCCTTCCTTGCCCCGGATTTCGCCCACAATTATCACGTCCGGTCTCTGCCGCAATGCTGCCCTGAGCAGGTCAAACATGGTGACCGCACCGCTGGTGTCATCGGCTCCGGCGGCCTTGGCTACTTCTCTGAGCCAGTGCTTGTGGGGCACCTGCAGTTCAGGCGTGTCCTCAAGGCTGACCACCTTGGCCAGCGGTGGAATAAAGGTGGTCACCGCATTCAGCAGAGTGGTTTTTCCGGAGGCGGTCTCACCGGATACGAAAACGTTCATTCCACATCCTATAGCCAGTGATAGATAAGAAAGCATCTGGTAGTTAAGGGTGCCGAACTCTAACAGTTCGAAAACAGACAACGGGGTTTCGCTGAATTTACGGATAGTGTAATTAGAACCGCGCCTGGATACATTCCGTCCGTAGACGATATTTATGCGTGATCCATCGGGAAGGACTGTATCCTGGATGGGCTTTTTATTGGTAACAGGTCTCTTCACGCGTTCGGACAGCCATATCACGTATTCGTCAAGCTCCTCATGTGTGGAGAAGGTAATCGTGGTTTTCAGACTCTTGAAAATCTTATGTTCAACAAAGAGATTACCCGTGCCGGAACAGCTGATGTCTTCTATATAAGGATCCTGCATCAAAGGGTCCATAACCCTCATGCCAAGCTTATCGCGGACAAAAAGATACCGGAGCGCATCCAGTTCCCTTTTTGTCACCTTCAGTTTTGGTACGGCAGGGCCTCCTTTGCGCAGAAAACCGACATTTCTATCCAAGATGCTTGATTTGGATGCCTGCGCGTCAACGCTGACCACCAAGTCTAATATATCCAGGAGCTGAGCCTGCTTGTCTCCATCAGGATCGATGCGTGGAAGCTTGGTGCGCAGTGCCAGAAGTTTGACCTCCATCTGTTGCATCAGGTCCTTGAGGCCTTCCGTTGAAGGCTCTATCGGTATGTATTGATGTCTGACATCGGTGTTGCTAAATAAAACATGTATGAAAACGCCTTTGAAGTGGGCCGGGTAGATGTAATTAGGCTGTTTGCTATCACCCATCTTACGCGTCAGCTCCGGCACGTACTCCGGCATGCCGACCTCGGACAGCGGCAAGCCGCTTATATAGTCGAACACATGCGGGTGTTCCCGGCAAACGGCCCTCAGCGATTCCGGCATCGCTTCTTCGATGTCACGGCGCCGTAATACACTATCGCCCGGTCTTTTTTCTATTGAAGTTTGAGTGGTTGTCGTCATATCGCTACCTCGCGGCCGGCGCCCCTATAGTTGTCCTTCCCTCTGCGCTTTGCCCAGCACGTCGAGCACCTCGTAGAAACCGGAAACCCCTTTTTGTTTGTGCAGAGTCTCCAGAATAGCAGCCCGTCTCTTTAGCTCGGCATATATCTTAGTTATCTGGTTGGCTGGAATCCCTAACATTGGGGCGATCTTATATTCCATGATATAACTGGTCATGTAGCCGTTGAACTCAAAAGTATCGGTTACCTCATCATGGCGAAAGGCTTCCGTGATATTGAAGCTCTGCGACGCAGAGTCCCATCCTACGATTTCCGCAATACTAGTCAACCGGCGTGCCGTCTGTCCGTTAGGTAACCGCACTATGCCCATGAGCACGACGATGTTCAGGTTGTCGAGATATGTCTTGGGCACCAGGATGGGGTCTCCGGTAATTCGCTGAATGAGTTTCTCAATGGTGGACGCGTGGAAGGTGGACATAGCCGAGTGTCCGGTCTGCATCGCTTGAAACACCACGTTTCCCTCTTTGCCTCTGATTTCTCCCACGATGATCTCGTTGGGTCTCTGCCGCAGCGCCGCTCTGAGCAGGTCAAACATGGTTATCGCTCCGCTGGTATCATCGGCCTTTGTGGTCTGGACCACCTCTCTGCACCAATTCTGCTGAGGCACCTGCAGTTCGGGGGTATCCTCGATGGATACGATCTTGGCCTGCGGGGAAATGAAGACGGTCAGGGCATTCAGGAGGGCGGTCTTGCCTGACGCAGATTCACCGGCGATGAAGATATTCATGCCGTTGCCGATGGCGAGGGAAAGGTACGCCAGTATCATATAATCGATGGTGCCGAATTCCACTATATCGAAAATAGACAGAGGCACCTCGCTGAATTTACGAATACTGAAGTTGGAGCCGCGCTTGGAAACGTCGCGGCCGTAGACGATGTTAATCCGTGACCCGTCGGGGAGAGAGGCATCGGCGATAGGCTGTCTGATCGTGACCGCCTTGCCTACCCGCTCGGCCAGTCGAATAACGAATTCATCCAGTTCATCCATATTGGAAAAGGAGATTGTGCTTTTGAGGCTCCCGAAAATCTTGTGCGCAACGAACACGTTCCCTAATCCCGCGCAGCTTACGTCTTCGATATAAGGGTCGGCTATGAGCGGATCGAGGACCCCCATGCGGACCTTTTCGCGTATAAAGAGATATTTTATCCCTTCAAGCTCCCTGCGGGTAACTTTAACCTTTTCCACGCTCTCGGTTTCTTTGGGACGCAGGAACTTGAAATACTTCTGCATCGGACTTTGACCGGCAGCTTTCTTGAAAGTGGTGACCTGCTCGACATATTTAAGAAGCTGTTCCTGCCTGTCCGCATAAGGATCGATGCCCGGTATGTGCTCGCTTATGGCTATGCATGCGTCCTCGACCTTTTCCATAATGCTGCTCAAGTCCACCGTTGTGGTTGGCTCGACAGCGATATAGTTGTGCATGTCGCCGTTTTCATCATACAAGATATGAATGAAGATGCCTTTGGCGCTGGTAGGATAGATAAGGTTCGGCTTTGTATCCTCGGACATCTTCCTGGAGAGCTTAGGCACGTATTCGGGAATTCCGATGTCGGCGCTTAATTGATTCACGTACTCGAGGAGGTGAGGGCTTTCTTCACACGCCTTTCTAAGGGCTTCCGAGAAAACCTGTCCGGATGGTGCGGTTTTCGCAGACCCTCTAGCCTTATTCTCCTCAACCTGAGGTTGCGCTACCATGGTTTATTCCGACCTCCTGCTGAATACAGCCTGAATCCCCGGCATTTCCAGCCAGTCCTCCGCTTATGCTTTGGCCTTGGAGAGAGGCATAATTTTCATACCTATCTCCGGCTCGACGTCAAAGGTCACCACGTTGCCGGTGCTCTGAGCCGCGCCTCTGACCTTTGCCACCTCGAGGGTCTTGACCAGCTTGTCGCCGACCTTTTCGATCATCAGCCTCAGATGGGCATCTGATGCCGACCTGACACGCATTAATACGCCGCTTTCCAGGGCATAGCTGTGAGTGACATTGACGACAGTCCTTCCGTTATCGCAAAAGTGCTTGCAGCGCTCTATGTAGTGCAGGACTTCCACATCGCTGGCGGTTGGAAGCATGGGGGTTAAAGAATCTACTATAATGAGCTGATACCGTTCATTTTTACCAATCGTCTCCAATATAGTCGCGAACGTTTCATTGACCTGTGTCCTGATATTTGACTGCTTCATAAAATAAACCTTGAGCCTGCCCAGCAGAAGATAGTCGAGAATGCCCAGTCCCAGACTGTCCATCTGGCTCACCAGGCTTTTTACCGTGTTCTCGGTGGTGAAGAGGATGACGCTGTAACCATCGTTAAGCGAGCCCCATATCATCTGCTGGCAGAGCACCGATTTCCCGGCATCCGATTCTCCTTCCACCAGTGTCAGTGAGCCGATAGGCAGGCCGCCGCCAAGTCTTCTATCTATCTCGGCGTGCCCCGTTGAGATGATCTTCTTTTTTTCTTTTTCATCATCCGGTCTAGCCATAATGATCTCCTGCACCTGCGGGATCAGCTTCTATCTAGTGACGAAGCATTGCGAGGTCACTCCGTTGGGCGTTGAGACAACTACACGAACGGTCTCTCCAATGCCTATCTCCGGCTCAGGGTTGGCGGATAAAGCCATAACTTCTTCAGGATTAAGAATATCGGGGTCGAATACTTCCGTCGCTCCCCCGGTCATAAAGATGTCTTCAATAGCCCACCCGCCTGATGCAGGGGGATAGGTGCCCGTATAGGAAAGATGGGAAGCGCTGCCGGATTGATACTGTATGATGATATCCCAGTTATTATAATCATATAGATTAGTGCTGCCTTCGTTCCCCACCTCTATATCTATTAATCCTCCCGAGTAGTTGCCGACGGCGCTGATCGCGGTTTCTTTTATGCTGTCGGACTGCGCCTCCATGTCCTTCCATGAATCGGCCAGGTTGTTTGCCGATTGAAAAATGCTGACCGTGATTATCAGGCCGCTCATGATGATTAAAACCATGACAACTATTGCAACCAGGATAGTATCCATCTCTTACTCCAGGCTGAAGGATGTCTCGTCAAAGATCCCGTTGGGGAGTACCATCTTGAAGGCGTAAACACCCGGATCCAGCGCCCCCGCAAGATGAATTGTAATTGAATTGGTGGCTGTTTTTTCCCAGGTAGTGTAGTCCCCTTCTAGATCGTAGCTCCAGTACGGCAGGGGCGAGCCGTCGTCTCCGTAAGAGATTCGGGAAACATTGCCGTATTCCCCGAAGAAAATGTCGCTGTTGGATATTCCCAAAATCCGTGACGTGCCAATATTCTTGACCCAGGCATCAACGCTGTCATTAACGGAACCGACATGTATGATTTCTATTCTGCTTGTGATTCGTTCGCCTATATCATCGGCGGCGTTGGTCATGGAATCGCCGCTTCTCTGCACCGCCGGGTAAACGCTGTTGAAGACGGCGAATGCCGCCGTGAGGCCGGCTATTATGAGCATTACCGTTACTATTATCTTATCCATGTTCCTCCTCCTCCTCAGACAGAATGGACAGCAAAGCCGCCTCAGTCTGATTGTCCTTGCCGAGGAGTGTGGTGATTCTCACCAGCGAGTCGAGAAAGGCCCTTGCCGAAACAGACTGCGAACCGTCCTCCCTGTCGATATTGATAAGCTTTATCATGATCTGCTTGAGCTGGGGCGAGAGCAATCCCATCAGTTCAGCAACATCTAGAATTGCCTCGGTCTTCTGATGCCCCAGTTTCTTGACGGATTCCTCTGCCCAATTCACCAGTCCGCTGACACTAATTAGATTTATTTCTCGGCCGGTGGTGTGTCCTCTATAAGTTCTGGCATTGATCGGGAAATCCTCCGGTATCTGCGCTTTTGCCACCTCCTCACGCGCTGCCGCCGGATACTTTTCCCCTGACGGTTCCTCTGCTTTGTTTTCCAACTCATCCGATGCTATCGCCGGCTCTTCCGCTTTATCTTCTACCTCTTCAGATATTTCCGACGGTTCCTCTGTTTTGTCCTGTTCTTCTCTTACCTCTGCACCACCGTGAGCCTCCGCGCCGGGGCCTACTTCACCAGCCGCAGGCGATTGTGCCGCAGGGGCTTGAAGGACTATTACTTGCTGGGAGGAAGCTGGCTGGGAGGGCGCGCCGAACGGGTTTTTGTCTTCCATGAATTTGGTTCTCAGATCAACCAGTACCGCCTGCACCTCGTTCTTAAGGATCTTGGTTTCCCTTTCCAGGTGCGCTATCCTCTCAGCCATTCTATCATCCGTCTTCATTGGAGTTTCCTCCCGAGCTATGTTATCTCTCTTTGATGGTTAGGAGTCAGCGGGGACTCCCGCTGACTCCTAACACTACCGCTAATTGCCTGTTTAAGTCAATACCGCGCATGCTTCAGATGCATGCCGTTTTCTCTGGATTAATGCAGGTTCATAACTGCGTCGATCTCACCGGGCAGCCATTTCGTGAACAGTAATGAAGCGCCCGTCTGCGGGATGATCTCTATCGTGAAGTATTCGTAAGGCTCCAGAACAAACCCTTCACCCTCTACGTCTATATCGATATCTACGACTTCGTTAGGGGCAAGCATGCCGCTGAATCCGTAGAGACCACCATCAGCGACGTCCAGCTCAATCTTTGTATCATCCTGTATGTTAACTGTGATATTATCGAGGTCAACGCTCTCACCCGTTAGCACTGTGCCGAGCTGGAAGGAGACGTTCGTCACTTGCTGCGATGTTACATTACCTAGGGCGTATATGCTGCCCAACACTTGCATGGATGCCGACGCCTCTTCCAGTCCGCTGAACACGGCCTCCTGGCCCTTCTCGGACGAGAAGACGCCTGCAGACAGAACGCTGTAAGCCAGAACCGCGGCTACGGTCACAAAGGCAATGAGTATGATGGCGGTCTCAAGGCCTGTGATACCTTTTTCACCCTTATGAAATTTTACCAGTGCTTTTGAAAACTTGCCATTCATTGTATTTCCCTCCTTTTTGTTTCCTTACTGTTTTTGGTTGCCGGGCTCTGTTTTTTGATACCGCCCGTCCGGCACCGGGCGATCCCTATAAACTATATGCCCTATTGGTCATATATATCTTTTCTTTCACATCTTATCCACCTCCTTGAAGAGATTTATTCATGATTCCTCTTTACTAGCTATCCGTTGCCCACCTTTGCATTGTTCTCTGCCAGGAAACGGGCGATTTCCTCTTGCTTAAACCTGCGGTCGCCTCTGGGGGCGATCCGGTATGATTGTATCCTTCCGTCTTTGCACCAGCGCCTCAGGGTGTTCGGATGTACGTGGAGGAGCCGGGCTACTTCATTCAGTGTCAGCATGCCGTCTTTCTGGGCGCCACCTTCCAACATCTCTATCATCTCCTCTCTATATAGCAATAAATTCCGAAGTCACCATATTTATTAATTTTTTAAGGTTTTTTAGATATTTGTAAATCTAAGTGCACCAATCTTAACTAAACTAAACTAACTATACAAGACCCAATAGTACTATATCGATTAGGAAATAGTAATAGGAAAGGAGTTCTATCACTTGCCGAATATAGCTATTGGGGTTGCGGCTGCTAGGAGGACGGGCTGTTTACCCTCTCCCTGTTTCATGGCTGGATATCTTGACAGGGGTAACGTGAAAAGAGTACGCTTTTACACATAATATATAATAGATTAATGATAGAGACGCAAAGGCGTCTTGGTGATTTTCTACAAGGATAAAGAAAATGAGCGGAACCGAGTGGTTTGATTCACTGACCGAACTGTTAAGCCGTCAAGGCGTTTTGGACAAACTGCGTGAATTAATCGCTCTTTCCGAGCGCTATAAGCATAATTTGAGCGTTAGCTTATTGGACATCGATCATTTGAACAGGATAAATGAACGTAATGGCCAGTTCATCGGAGATGCAGTTCTAGAGAATGTTGCCAGGATAATTCACCAAAATATCCGCGGCTCGGATATAGCGGGACGATATGGGGATGATGAGTTCATAATTGTTTTGCCCCGCTCCAATTTGTATGCAGCCATGGTTACAGCCGAGCGAATCCGAAATACGATTCAGAACGCTGAGATGAAAGACGCGGAAGAGAATATGTTCGCCGTAACTGTCAGTCAAGGGCTGTCCAGTTGGGAACAGGGTGAGGATGCAAAAGCTCTTCTCTCCCGTGCGGAGGAGAACCTCATCAAGGCTAAACAAAACGGCCGCAACCGAGTGGAAATGTAGCCGCCCTCAATAACAAATAAATCACGTAACCGGGGTGATTTATTCCGCAAATCAGGATTGGATTTTTCTCATTCGCCAGGGGTGTCTGTTTTATTACTGCGTGCTTGGGGTTGGCCTGGGGCAGCGGGCGAATTGAAGGGGTTTTCAGCTTCCAGATACTTTTCTCTCAGGTCAAGCAGGATCGCCTGCAGATCTTTCTTCAGTGTAGTGATGTCGCTTTCAAGACGTGCCAGCCTGGCGGTCAGGGACTCGTTTTCCTGCCGTGTCGAAGGGGACGATCCCGATGGTTTGCGAGCATACGCTGCGCCACCGGCGGTGGGTGGTGGGGTGGGTTTCCGCGTAACCTCAAATACCTGCGCGTCTATTTCTGCCTGAGAAAGCTCTTCATCACTGGGCATCAGTCATACTCCAACACCTTTGCTATTAGCTTACACTCATATTGCGCCTGAGCTAGAGCGATATCACATAGCTCTTCCAAAGAACCTTTTCCCGATTCCATAGTGTCGCTGGGCAGGTCACGTTGCCTGAATATCACTTTCGTATCCGGTCACTTATTTTATAACTATCTCGCGAAAAGGTAAAGCTCAATAATGATTTCGTTCTATAAGTCACAACAATATTCTTTGATGTACACTTCATAATCTTATAGTATCTATTTATCATATTCCACAGCCGATCAAGATTTTATATAATGCTTTTACTTGAAATATTTGACAAGTCTTAGTTTCTCGATATAATGGATATACTTTTCGGTGGTTAAGTATAGGTAAGTAAAGTTAAATTTAGGTAACTGTTGAAATATTGACACTTATTATGAAATGGCGGCATGGACATAAAGACTGATAGGGTTTAGTATAATAATGACTAGACTCTATTTTCCCTTGTTCACGACTTGTCTCTGTGATTTTATGGCAGGTGCTTTATAGTCAACGGATTTTATCAGAGGATGGCTGATGGATAAGATCAAGGTAGTGATAATTGATGAGCATGCGTTCTTCAGAGCCGGAGTGCGACAGATACTGTCTCAACAACCTGATCTGGAAGTATTGGAATGCGACCCAACACAGGATGGGCTTGAGTTTATTGAAGCTACTCTCCCTGATGTCGCTTTGCTTGGTTCCGACCTGGCTAGCCTCAGCGGGATTGAGTTGGGTAGAACGATTGCTCAACACTACCCCAATACCAAAGTGATAGTGCTAAGTCCCGATCCTGATGATGAGGTGCTTTTTGAAGTCATTAAGACTGCCGCGGCAGCCTGCTTGAGCAAGGGGGCCTCTGCCGACGATCTGGCTAATACTATAAGACGAACCTGCAAGGGCGAATATCCCATCAATGAGAGTTTGATGACCAGTCCTAAGGTTGCCAAGCGTGTATTAAACGAATTCCGCGGCGTCACTAAAACTATGGAAGGCCTGGCCGCTCCCCTTACCAGCAGGGAAACTCAGATTCTGGCCTACATCGCGGAGGGTAACTCAAATAAAGAGATCGCCCGTATTCTGGATATCAGCGAGCAGACGATTAAGAACCATGTTAGCGCTATTCTCCGTAAGCTTAATGCTAATGATAGGGCACACGCTGTGGCTCTCGCCCTGCGTAATGGTTGGATTACACCGGCAAACTTCTAAGCGACTCAGTAACAAAGAGTTTACACGTCTTCTGTCGTGGCTGTTACATGAAAGATTCCGCGTACTACCAGGCTCTTGTTATTTCATCTTTGCCGGACCGGGATGGAGGCTCAACTCTTGAAAGTACTCCAGTTTGTGTCCTACTCTTCCTCTTCGCTCTCCGGCGGGGTCGGAGCGCCGCGGCGAAGTCGGGGAAGACGGAAGAGCTTTTTCGAGCCTTCAGCTTTTACTGCGGCCCCTCGTTTTTTCTGATTCCGCCTCTTTGCCACTATATATACCGCCGCCACCATCGCAACTGTTAAGATAACGTCCAGCACTACAAGAATCCAGAACCATGCCGGGGTCCCGTCGTCATCAGCCGGGGGCGCTGTTGCCGTAGAAGTGGGCGTGGGTGTAGTCGATGGCGTTGGTGTAGGCGTGGGTGTCGGAGTTGGCGCAACAGCGGTCGTAAAGTTCCATACAGAGCTATTACTACCGCAGGTTGAACTGCTGAGAGCTATCACCTGCCAGTAATACTTTGTGCTGTAGTTAAGCGCCGGCAACTGGTAACTGTTGTTGCTTGTATTCCCGTGATAAGCTGGCGCTGCGGAAGTGCCGAAGTATACATTATATAAAACGGCATTTGTGGAGGCATTCCAGCTCAGCGAAATATTTGTAGCAGAGTTAGTGGAATTATTGGCTGGAGACGGCGCTTGCGGCACGGAAGGGAGAGCGCATACAGTTGTGAAGCTCCATATAGGTCCCCAGGTACTTCCGCAATCATTGACGGCCACTACACGCCAGTAAAAAGTTGTACTGTATGGCAGATTAGACAGGATGTAGCTGCTGGCGGTGGTGCTGCCGCGATATGTAGGAGATGCGGTGGTAGAGAAATATACATTATATAGATTTGCGTCAGCGCATGCGGCCCAGTCCAGGGTCACGCTAACCGGCACGTCCGTTGCGCCGCCCAACGGATACGGGGTGGTGGGCAGGTCCGGCGGGGGACATAAAGGATTATAAATATACCAGATGGTGGTACCGGAACCGCCCGACAACTGCCATGACAGGTAAGGATAACCGTTATTAAGGTTTGTCAGGTTTTCCTCGATATTCCAGTAGGAGTCGGAGAAGGTTTCCAAGGTCTTCAACTCAGCGGTGGTCTTCGGCACGCCTTTGCCGGAGTCAGACTGGTTGGTGGTTTGCCGGTCATAGAAACTGTATGAAACCGCGCCGCCGTTATAGTTTCTTCCGACCAGTCCTCCAACCAGATCGCTTCCGTTAACGGCTCCCGCGGCGTATGAGTAGATCACCGAGCCACCATTGTTCTCTCCCACGAGCCCGCCTACCAGACCGCTTCCGTTCACGGTTGCCGTGGCGTATGAGTATGTCACCTCACCGTAGTTATAATTTCTTCCCACGAGCCCGCCGACACAATCCTCGATTCCTGTTGCACTTCCCGCGGCATACGATTCTGTCACCGTGCCGCCGTTGTTCTCTCCCACGAGCCCGCCGACGGCGTTACTTCCTTCCACATTGCCTTTGGCGTAGGAGTATTCCACAAGGCCAAAATTGTAGTTTCTTCCCACAATACCGCCTATACAGTCATAAATCCCTTCCACATCGCCTTCAGCATATGAGCCGGTTATGGTGCCCCAGTTCTCTCCCACGAGCCCGCCGGCATCCGAGTCTCCATCAACCGTTCCTGTAGCAAATGAATCGGTCACGGTGCTGTTGTCGTCATTCCATCCCACGAGTCCGCCGACATCGGAACTTCCGCTTACGGTTCCCGAAGCACGTGAGTCGGTCACGATGCTGTAGTAGTTCCACCCCACGAGTCCGCCGACAGTGTTCACTCCCTGCACATTACCCGTGGCGTATGAGTCAGTGACCTCCCCCTGGTAATTCTCTCCTACGAGTCCGCCGATGGCGTCGTTCCCTTCCACTTTGGAGGCGGCGTATGAGCCGGTCACCAAACCGTCGTTATAGTTTCTTCCCACGAGCGCGCCGACGCTGTTGGTTCCTTTCACGTATCCCGTAGGGCCGGTGGATGATGAATCGGTTACCGTGCCTCCATTGTTGCATCCTACAAGAGCGCCGACGTTTATCATTCCTGTAATCTTTGCGTCGAACAGGCTAACATTCACAATCTCCGCAGTAGGCCCTATGCATCCGAATAGTCCCACATCGTCGTTATTGGGGCGGTTTATGTAAAGTCCTCTTATGGTATAACCTCGTCCATCGAAGCTGCCGATGAATGGATCTGTATCGGTTCCTACGGGCAGGAAGCCGGAGGGGTCGCTCCAACTGGTGATGGTTATTGTATTGGACAATGCATAATAGGCGTTCAGTTCGTTGTTCATCTCCTGGAGCAGTGAAATGTTTGTAACCAGGTAGGGATCTCCCGAGGTTCCGTTACCGCCGCCAGTAAACGCGTTCGCTTCTTGTGAAGACAGGACAAGAAACCCGGCCAGCAGGGCGCAGAACATAAATATGGTCGTGAAGACTACCGCAACAAATCCAGGTCGCGACATGTCGGACTCCTTGAAATCGCCTCCGACGCGTTTCATTTAAACAAAAAACCTGCGGATTACGCAGGACTCCGTTGATATTTATATGATACCCATTCTGACGACATATTCATATTCCGTTCTTTTACCATAATTCAGGGCATTCTGTCAATGTTTGAGCGGTAAAAAAGCGTTATCGTATAAGTGAAGTTGGTCTAGTTATAACGGCAACTCGTAGATGCGCCACGTTTTGTAATGCCGCGCTCCCATGGACTCGTAGGGGCGGGGTCCAGCACGGGTCGCCGAGAGGAATTTCTTCGATGTGAACAGATGTGTCGGTCATGAGTATTCTATTTCCATAAACAGTAGGGGCGATTCATGAATCGCCCCTACGTCACATATAATCGTAAATGTTAGTCGTTATTTCGGCGGCATGCGTATGGCGCCATCCAATCGTATCGTCTCGCCATTGAGGAAGGGGTTCTCGACTATCTGCTGCGCCAGCATGGCGTATTCTTCCGGCTTGCCGAAGCGCTTGGGGAAGGGAATCTGCGCCGCCAGCGCGTCGTTCATCTCCTTGGGCATCATGGCGGTAAGCGGTGTGGCGAAGGCCCCGGGGATGATGGTGCAGCACCTGATACCAACACGTGACATGTCTCTGGCAATCGATAGCGTCATGCCGACCACTCCGGCCTTGGAGGCGCAGTAGGCTATCTGCCCTATCTGCGGGTCGGTGGCGGCGATGGATGCGGTGTTGATGATTACGCCGCGTTCGCCGTCCTCGTTGGGCTCGTTGGCCTGCATATGGAACGCGGCCCAGCGACAGACATCGAACGTGCCGATGAGGTTGATGTTGACGATCTTGATGAACATGTTGAGGTCGTGCGGGCCCTCCTTGCCGGCTATCTTTCCGACCCAGCCGGTTCCGGCGCAGTGTACCAGGATATCAACGTTCTTGAACTCTTTAAGAGCCGTTTCGAATCCGGCTTTCACCTGGTCGGGATTGGTGATGTCCATCTGAACGAAGATGGCCCCGGAGCCGAGCTCTTTTATCATGGCGTCGCCTGTGTCTTTGTTCATGTCGGCGACGACGATGTTGGCTCCCAGGCTATGGAGCTTTTTAGCGGTGGCGGCGCCCAATCCGCTGGCGCCACCTGTTACGAATGCGGTTTTGCCTTTGATCTGCATGTAGGTTCTCTCCTTTTCATTGGTTTGATATTTGATTAACTTTTATCAACCCCCTAAATCCCCCAGTCATGGGGGACATTAAAAGAAGGGGGACACCCCCTATTCCCCCGGCAGGAGCTTCTCCTGCACCTCTTCTCTTAGTGAGTTTCGATATTGGTTATTTTATTTATAAACCATCCAGATGTTACAACATCTCAGGGGTCGGAAGCAATAAATTATGCAGCGCGAGTGTCATTGCGAGAAGCGAAGCGACGTGGCAATCTCGATGATGTTCAACCCCCTAATCCCCCACGCTTGGGGGACTTTAAAAAGTTGGGGGACACCCCCAATTCCCCCGGCAGGAAGTATCCTGCACCTCTTACCAGCCGAAATTGAAAATCACGACGGGTTATGATAGCATGGCATGGTAGTAAATCAGCTATGGGAGCGGATGGGTCCCGGTGGGCTCCGCGGACTTCAAATCCGTCGGTGGGCACCCTGCGGTGTCCATAGTAGGTTCGACTCCTATGCGCTCCCGCCAGAAGTCATCTCAGCACCCGCCCGTCGCCGACGCGGCGGGTTATTTTTTGGTTGTCCATGTATTCCATCAGCGCGAGAACGTACTTGCGGCTGGTCTGCAGCAGGTCGCGTACCTCGGCCACCGTTGTCTGCCCATGCGCCTTAATATGGTCGGTTATTATTTGCAGCATTTTATCGTAGGCGTCGGCGGTGAAAACAACGCCATCAGCCACTTTCACAACTTTTCTCTGCCCGATGATGATGCTGAGCAGTTCCGGCTCGATGATCGTCTCCGGCGGCGGCGAGAACGGAGTTGTCGATAACGCTTTGATGTAGGCATCGACCTTCTTCTGCTGCTCAGACGACAGTTTTACTTGATGATCGGGCGCATGCACAATCGGACCTGATTCCTTGAGAATACCTTCGTCGGATAGCTGTTTTACGGCGGCGTCGAAGAATTTGGATGGGGCCTTTATTTTATCCTTGAGTTCTTCCTTGGCCATACCCTGTCGCAGCGGGTTGTCTTTGTGGAATCTCTTCAGCGTCTCCTCGACCGATTGTACGACGGCGGTCCAGGCTTGCGCCGAATAAATGAGCCGGTCGTTCTTCTCTCCCAGCACCGTGATGTCTTTGCGTTCGGCCAAAGATGCGATAGCGGCATCTATGTCTTTAGAGGGTATGTTGCATGTGGCCGCCAGCTTAGCGAGCTCGGTCGGCTTGTACGCATCCAGCGATGCGAGTATGACCGACTCAGCGTTGCCTTCGTCTTTTGCCGAGAGGCGCTCGATTGTTGATGCCTGGAACCTGCGGTGCCTTTTAGCGTGGGGCTCCAGTATCTGACCGCCACCCAGCGTCTCCTGCGGTGAGCGTATGATAAAAAGATCGTCCTTAACGATGGCGATCGGGGTGTCGAGTACTATTTGCGCAAAGGCCGTATCTCCCGGTTTGATCTCGCTGGCGTCGAGCAATCGTACCTTGGCCTGGGACTCGGCGGCTCCGGTGTGCAGGGTAACCTGCGCGTTGTGCTCCAGCGGACGTGGCGCTGAAGCGAGCAGGCGCAGCTTGACGTCTATCGCTTTAGTGGGCTTGAGCCAGCCGGGTATGGTGATTACATCGCCGCGTGTGAGCTGCTCGGTCGCAATATTCGCCAGGTTGGCGGCGACGCGGCTGCCCGGATCGATGCTGTCCACGCTCTGCTTGTGCGATTGCAGCCCGCGGAGGTGCGTTCGAATGCCGGCCGGCACGATCTCTATCTCCTGGCCCTTTTTCAGGCTGCCGTCGATGAGTGTTCCAGTTACTATGGTGCCGAACCCGGCCATGGTGAAGATACGGTCGATTGGAAGCCTTGGCTTGCCGATATCGCGCTTGGGGGCTGTTTTGTCGAGCATGGCATCGATGGCATTGAGAAGCGCCGGCAGGTTCTCGCCGGTCATGGCGGATACGGGAATGATCTGCGACTGCGCCAGCGTCGTTCCCTTAATAGTATCCTCGATATCCAGCGTAACCAGTTCTAACATCTCATCGTCGACTAGGTCTTTTTTAGTAATGGCGATGATGCCGTTCTTCACGCCAAGAAGGTCGAGTATGGCGAGATGTTCGCGCGTCTGCGGCATGACGCCTTCGTCGGCGGCGATGATGAGCAGCGCCAGGTCGATGCCGCCGACGCCGGCCAGCATGTTCTTGATGAAGCGCTCGTGGCCGGGCACGTCGACGATGCTGACCTCGCGGCCGCTCGGCAGAGTGAGCCAGGCGAAGCCCAGGTCGATGGTCATGCCGCGCTCTTTCTCCTCGCGGAGGCGGTCGGGATCTATCCCTGTCAGAGCTTTGACCAGTAGCGATTTCCCGTGGTCGACATGTCCTGCTGTGCCTAATACAAATGGCATTTAATGATCAACCCCCTGGCCCCCAATCTTGGGGGAATGGAGAGTTGGGGGACACCCCCAATTCCCCTGGCCCCGATTTATCGGGGCACCTCTTTTTCAGGAATTCCTTAATACGATCTTACCTTTCGGCTTATCTACTATCTGTCCGATGATGGCTGCTTCTTTTATGCCGCTGCTGCGCAGCTTTTTCATCAGCCCTTCGGCTTTGTCCTGAGGTATGGCCATGAGCAGCCCGCCCGATGTCTGCGGGTCGAATAGTATATCCCTCATCTCGTCGCTTATCTCGCAGGCCTGCTCTATATGGCTGCTATAGTATTCCATGTTCCGCCGCGCGCCCCCCGGCACGAATCCCATTGTTGCGAACTCCCTGGCGGCGGCGAAGATCGGTACCGATGATACGTTTATCTCCATTCCCAGCTTGCTGTTGGCTATCATACCGTAGCCGTGACCCATCAGGCTGAAGCCCGTCACGTCCGTGCAGGCGTGCACCTCGGTCGTGCGCATAAGCTCGGCGGCCTTTTTGTTCAGCGTGGTCATGCTGCGCACCGCCGGCTCGATGGCCTTCGAATCGGCTTCTCCGCCCTTTAGCGCCGTGGCCACTATGCCGGTGCCGATGGGCTTGGTCAGAATAATTTTATCGCCGGCGCACGGGCTGTTCCTTCTCAGTACCTGTGCGGGGTGGATGATACCGGTTACCGACAGGCCGTATTTAAGCTCCTCATCGGCTACGCTGTGCCCGCCGACAAGCGCCACGCCGGCTTCCTTCATCTTGTCCAGCCCGCCACGCAGTATATCGCTCAGCGTCGAGATATCCTGGCTGCTGGTAGGGAAACAGACCACGTTCATGGCGGTAATGGGCGTTCCTCCCATGGCATAGACGTCGCTCAGGGAGTTGGCAGCGGCTATCTGGCCGAAGGTGTACGGATCGTCCACGATGGGCGTGATGAAATCGACGGTCTGGATTATAGCCAGATCATCGTTCAACCGATACACGCCGGCATCGTCGCCGGTCTCCAACCCGACCAGTACGTTCTCGTCGTGCATCATCTCAAGCCCGCACAGGGCTTTTGTCAGGTCCGACGGACCTATTTTGGCGGCTCAACCCGCCCCGCGGACGGTCTCGGTAAGCCTCTTTTTCACCCTGTCGCCCATTACTACCTCCTCGATATCGAGGGTGCGCCATTGGCCTATGATATCATCTTGGCTGTGGGTTTGCGAACCCACCCTACATTTGTTGCTTGAATGTATTGGTACAAATTGTGTAGGGGCGATTCGCGAATCGCCCCTACAAGGTCTCGTTCAGCTTTTGCTTAAAGTCAGGTGGAAATCCCCGCCCTTTTTCTCCACCGTGACCGAGCATTTCTTGCTCTTTGCCAGGCGTGTCACATTATCGCGCGCCGTGGCGTTATCTACGATCACTGTGACCTGTTTGTCGGAGCCTTCCAGTGCTTTCTTGGTGTTTATAACAGGAAGCGGGCAGGACAGCCCGCGCGCATCTACTTCACTCATTCCCTTCTCCTTTAATACAGCATACCCCGCTCCATTCGCAGAGATATTTTTCGAATACGGCGGGGAACTGTCGTATTATCTCGCTCACTTTCGTCGCCGGTGTCAGATTTGCCATCTGTCCGGCAATCCTGTTGGTTCTAGCCGCGATTATGGCGGCCTCGTGAGGTTCCAATCCTATATACACCAGTCCCGCGACGAGTCCGGTGATGGTGTCTCCGGTGCCGCCGATGGGCTCGAGCGCGGGCACGTCCGGTTCAGCGATTGTCTTGATTATCTCGCCGTCGCGAACTATATAGTCGATCTTACCCTTTACCAGCAGTAATTTTGCTGCGCTTTTATTGGCGTATGCGTCGCCGATAAGCTTCGGCGTTTGCGTCACGTCGGTATCGAACAGATGTCTGGCGATGTAGGCCGGGTGCGTCGCGGCCGGATCGGCGAGGAAAGCCATCTCAGTGGCGTCCGGCGTGAATATGTCGAAGCTCGACGCCATGCCCGAGGCCTTGGCCGAATACATCGAGGCGGCGTCCGCTATCATGACCGGCCGTTTATCGCATTTGTCGATTGTTTCGCACAGGCGCTTCGTCTGAGCCATGTCGGGCAGCCAGTAATGCAGGGCTAAGACCGTCGGCGCGAGCTTATCGACGCTGTGTATCAGCAGGTCGTATATGGCGCGGCTGCCCGCGCCGTCTCCTATGTCGCCGGCGACAACCACGCGCGGCGCGTCCAGCTTGAAGTAGCTCGTCACCGCCAGCGCGGCACTGATCATGGCGCCGGTGCCCTGCATGCAGGGGAAACGCTGCTTATCGACGGTGAGGTAGTCGCCGTCCGAGGCAACGTCGCCCACGGTCAGAGGCAGATTTTTATCGGGTATCACTCCGGCTATAAGCAGCGTCATGAGCGCCTCCCCTGCCAGATGGCCAGGCTCTCCTCCAGCGCGCGGTGCAGCATGGTGGCGCACAGCGTAAAGCCGATGTCTTTCGGGTTCGGCGCCTCGGACAGCTTCTTCCCGATCATCTCTACGTGCATGTATGGGATGTCGGGGCAGCCTCCGCCGGATGTGTTCACTATGACGCCGCTCTCTTTCTCGAAGGTCAGTTTCATGTTTCCGGCCTTGACCATTGTCCAGTCGCCGAAATCGGTTACTTTCACGATATCGAGCAGGTCGCTTGTGCCCTCGCTCAGCGGAACGATTTCCACATAGGGGACGTCCTTTTCGAGGAACAGGCGTTCGATGCCCATGCTCTCTACAAGGTTTATCTCCACCGCAAGGTCGCAGCCTTTGCGCAGCTTAGGAGGAGGGGCGACGAGCTTTATTGCGTAGCCAGCGTTCTTCAGCGCCTTCTCCGCCTTGAGAGCGGCCTGGACGTCGGCGAATAGCGCCAGCCCGCTGCCCTCGCCCGATATCTTTTTTTCACGTTTGAATAACGGCAAATCTATCTCCCTTTATGCTTTCACTCTATCCCGGAACAGGAATCCGGAGGCGATGCATATCACCAATCCCACGACAACTACCCACGGTCCGGATGCCGAAGGCCCTGCCGCGGAGCTTGCCAGACCGAAGTTATGGCCTACGGCCGCTCCGGCTATCAGGCCGAGCACGGTGATGCCGGCATCAGTATCGCCCTCGCCGCTGAGCACAAGCTGTCGCAGCGGGCAGCCGCCGAGCTGTGTAGCACCGAGGCCCACCAGCGTCATGCCGAAGAAGTTCCACAGGTGGTTGGTGTGTGCCACCGGCTGGCCTTCAAAGCCGAGCTTGAACAGACTTTCATCGAATCCGTAGGTAAGTATAAGGTTTACCAGAAGGGCTCCTATGAACAGACCTGCTATGCCTTTGAACAGGTATGTATCGCGTACCAGGAAAAGGTCGCGCCAGCCGCCGACGAAGCACATCCTTGTCCTTTGCGCGGCTATACCTACGAATAGACCGACCGCCAGTGCCGTGATTATGGGTGCGTATTGAGAACCCGGGCCTGATTCGCTGGCGAACATAAAGCTCGGTTTAACTATAGCCATGATAAGCAGGCCGATCATAACTACGGGCATGACCCAGCCCGATGCCGCCGGCATGGAGTGAGATCGGCCCAGCGAGAAGCCTTTCTTAAGCAGGAAAACGCCTATCAGGGCGCCAAAGGCCACGCCGGCCAGCGCGGCAATCGCAGTAAGGTCGCCGCCGGCAAGGCGTAATAAAGCCCTGACCGGGCATCCCAGAAAGACAAGGATGCCGATCATAACGAACATGCCCAAAAAGAAACGGACCAGCGGGGTTGATCCCCCTCTGGCCCGAAATTCCTTGAAAGCGTATGCGGCGCCGAAGCTGCCGAGAACGAACCCGATTATCTCAGGTCGCATGTACTGGACTACCGCAGCCCGGTGCAGGCCTAAAGCTCCTGTGGTGTCCCTCAGGAAGCAGCCTACACATATGCCCATGTTCTGCGGGTTGCCCCACTTCACAAGAAACGCCGCCAGTATGCCGATTATCAGAGCTAAGGTGAATATCAACATACCCGGCGTCATGATTCGTGTCACACGAGTCACAACATCCTCCTTCGAATTTTGATTTCAGATAATGCGGGAGCCACGCCCCCGGTCGATTGAAGGCTCACGTTTTGCGATGGTACATCGATATCACCCCCTCTCCGTCATAACTAATTAATGTTTTCCGAAAGAATTGTAGGTGTTATAAGGCAGGGATGTCAAGGAAACCCGTTTGACAGTCTGTGAGCGGTATGCTAAATTGCTTGCGAACTAAGTAATATGAAAAAAGAGTTCCGCAGTCTCCCCAGCGTCGATAAGATTCTCTCAGATGCGCGCGTCGTGCGCTGCGAGAAGACGTATTCCCGCCCTACCGTATTGCAGATCGCCCGCGAGTGTCTAAACGAGGCTCGCATGCGATTGAAGGACGGCGGTTCCGCTCCATCTTTCGATGATGTCGTCGGCTCGGTCTGCGATCGAGTCTCTTCCCTCGGAAGCTTAAGCATACGCCCCGTTATCAATGCTACAGGCGTCATAATCCATACGAATATCGGCAGGGCGCCTCTGAGTAAAGAAACGGTAGAGGTTATGGGGGAATGCTCCATAAGTTATGTAAACTTAGAGATCGATCTGGACAGCGGCAAGCGCGGCTCGCGGCAGGTGCATATCGAGTCGCTGCTCTGCCGTTTGACGGGCGCGGAGGCGGCACTGGTCGTGAACAATAACGCGTCGGCCGTGCTCCTTGCTTTGAGCGCCATCGCTAAACGAAAGGAAGTCATCGTTTCCCGCGGGCATGCGGTGGAGATCGGCGGCGGGTTCCGCGTGCCGGACGTGATGCGGCAGAGCGGCGCAAAGCTTGTTGAGGTCGGCACCACTAACCGCACGTATATCTCGGATTACGAGGAGGCGATAACGCCGCGCACTGCCGCCCTGCTCAGGGTGCACTCCAGCAATTTCAAGGTAGTCGGTTTTACCGAATCGGTGGAAGTAGGAGAACTGGTCGAATTGGGGAAACGCCGCGGCATCCCCGTGCTCGACGATATAGGCAGCGGGTGCCTCATCGATACGACAAGGTTCGGGTTGGAATACGAGCCTATGGTTCAGGATAGCGTTAAAGCCGGAGTCGACCTGGTTATGTTCTCCGGAGATAAGCTGCTGGGCGGGCCGCAGGCCGGAATCATCGTTGGATGTAAGGAACTAATCGCTAAGCTGAGCAAGCACCCGCTAGCCCGGGCGACGCGAATCGATAAAGTAAGGCTGGCAGGATTGTCAGCGACGCTGCTTCACTATATCAAAGGCGAGGCTGAGGAGAAGATACCGGTATGGTGCATGATATCGATGCCGGTTGACGATATCGATAAGCGGGCGCGGCGATGGTGCAGGGCTATCGGCAAGGCGGCTTCGGTTGTTGACGGACGATCCATGGTCGGCGGCGGCAGCTTACCGGGTGGCACCCTGCCAACGCGGCTGGTCAGAATCGAATGCAGTGGTGGAGCGCAGAAGCTGGCCGAGGAGCTTCGTAAAGGCAGCCCTTCCGTCATCGGCCGTATTGAAGAGGACTATTTTCTGCTTGATCCCCGGACGGTTTTCACCGAGGAGGATGAACTGTTGTTAAGTCGGCTGTCGAGCATAATTAATAGGTGAAAGGTGTGTATTATTAGCGTTAAACGCTGACAGGTATTGACACGTCGCTAGCTAGGGTATGTTACAATTTTCACAAAGGATAGTAGATAATAGATTCTTTAGTGCCTTAAAATTTAACAAGCAAGTTTAATATCGATTAAGATTATAGTGCAAGAGTACTCTTCGAGCTGGTCAACCTAAGTCTTAAATCAATCAATGTAGATATGGTTAGCAGCCGACAGGCGAAAGCCTCCAGGGTTTGAAAAGAAATTTTCAGGCCTCCCGTGTTTGGAAAGGAGAGTGGTAGGTTTTAGTATCTAGCATATCTGAAACAATATCGGGAGGTAACTGATGGAACTGACTCGAAGAGGTTTCCTCAAATTGTCCGGCGCCAGTACAGCCGGATTTGTTTTGTTAAAAGGGGGAAACTGGAAGCAGGAGCTGTCTTCATCTCCGATTCCGCTGCACAAGCAAATCGGTGAGACAACCACTATATGCTGCTACTGCGGCGTCGGTTGCGGCGCGGTTGCAGCGACAGAGAACGGCAAGCTGGTCAACATTGAGGGCGACCCGGACCATCCGATTAATCAGGGTTCCTTATGTGCCAAGGGGCAGGCCCTGGCCCAGATGAGGATGGTCGACGGCAAGGATAATCCTAATCGGTTGACCAAGCCTCTTTACCGCGCTCCTTATGCCAGCGAATGGCAGGAGGTGGACTGGGATTGGGCTATAGATACGATCGCCGAGCGGGTGAAGACGACCAGGGATGCGAACTGGCTCTCGACGATAGATGTGGGCGGCACCACATATAACGTAAATCGCACCGATGCGATCTGCAACTTCGGCGGCGGTGAACTGGATAATGAGGAGTGCTATCTTCTCTCTAAGATGGCCCGCGCCTTGGGCATTGTCTATCTTGAACACTGCGCACGCATCTGACACTCCGCTACTGTAGCGGCTCTGGGAGAGTCGTTCGGAAGGGGAGCAATGACCAACCACTGGATCGATATCAGAAATGCGGATCGCATAATGATCATCGGTTCAAACGCAGCGGAGAATCACCCCATATCCTTCAAATGGGTAACCGCTGCGCAAGAGCGCGGCGGCAAGCTCATCAGCGTCGACCCGCGCTTCACACGCACGTCGTCAAAGGCTGACCTCTACGCCCCGATGAGATCGGGAACAGACATTACCTTCATCGGCGGTATGATCAGGTATATCCTGAACGATATGCAATCTTTAAGCTCGGCGGAGAGGGCTGCGAAATACAATATGACATATGTAGCGGAATATACGAATGCCGCGCTGATAATAAATGACGGTTTTGAGAGTTGGAAGGATTCCGCGCATCCCGGTCTGTTCGTCGGTTTCACTGAGAACACAAACGCCGCGCCCAGCAAGCTGGGGGCCTATGATAAGGCGAAGTGGAAATATGCAAATACCACCAATCCTAATGTTGACGCGGCGATCGTTGGTAACTCATGGACGCAGTGGAGCGATCTAAACGCGAATTCGGTGCTGAGGCGTTTGTGGGAGAACTACGAGGATTTCACGCCGGAGAAGGTCGAGGAAGTAACAGGTTGCCCTCAGGGTAAGTTCCTTGAGGTATGCGAGGAATACGCGGCTTCGGGCGCGCCCGGCAAGTCCGGCACGATAATGTATGCCATGGGAACAACCCAGCATACCTACGGTACGCAGAATATCAGGGGTTATGCCATTCTGCAGCTTCTGCTGGCTAACATCGGCATCGCCGGCGGCGGCATCAATGCTCTGCGCGGCACGTCCAACGTGCAGGGTTCCACCGATATGTGTCTGCTCTCGCATATCCTGCCTGGGTATCTATCGGTGGTAAACCATAAGCAGCAGAGCCTGGCCGACTACATAGCGACGGCAAAAGCGGGTAAGCAGCCGGTCACCCCCGTCGGGCTGCACGGCGACAAGAGCGCCAGCTGGTGGTGGCTGAGCGATGAGGCGCAGAACTACAAGAAATACATGGTCAGCCTGCTCAAGGCCTGGTATATGGATAATGCCACCGCGGATAATGATTTTGGTTTCAACTATCTTCCCAAGGTAACTTCAGGGCATGACTATACACACATCGGCACCTTTGAATCAATAGCCAACGGGACTATCAAAGGGATGATGGTCTGGGGGCAGAATCCGGCAGTAGGCGGACCCGATTCGCAAGGCGAGCGTCATGCGCTGGACAGCCTGGAATGGCTGATGGTGGCCGACCTGTTCGAGACGGAGACGGCGGCTTTCTGGAAGAGGCCCGACCCCGAATCTTCCGATGAGACCAAGCGGGTCGATTCCAGCGCAATCAAGACAGAGGTCTTCCTTCTCCCGGCCGCGGCCTCTTACGAGAAGCAGGGCAGCATATCGAACAGCGGTCGATGGGCCCAGTGGCGCTACAAGGCGGTCGATCCTATAGGAGAGGCCAAGCCGGACATGGCGATTATCGACGAGCTGGTTCTTAAGTTGAAAGAGAAATACGCCGGCGATAACAGCGTGCAGGCGGAACCGATAAATAAGCTTTACTGGAATTATCGCACCTCGGGCGAGTATGAGCACGAGGCCGACCCCAACAAGGTGGCCGAGGAGCTTAACGGATGCAATGTGGCCGATGGGTCGCTGGTAACGAATTTCACGGCGCTTAAGAGCGACGGCTCCACCTATTGCGGCAACTGGCTGTACTCCGGCATGTTCAATGTTGCCGATGGGCGAAACAAGGCTAAAGATCGCAATCCTGTGGATAACAGCCTTAACCAGATCGGTTTGTATTCAGGCTGGACCTGGTGCTGGCCGATAAACAGGCGCATAATTTATAACCGGGCGTCGGTGGACTTCGACGGTCAGCCGTTCGACAGTGAACACCCGGTGATCCAGCGCTCAAGCGGCGCATGGCTGGGAGACATACCCGATGGCGGATGGGCCGCCATCAACGAGGCCGCAACCGGAGAGAAGTACCTGCCTTTCATCATGCAGCCGGAGGGCGTGGCGCATCTGTGGGGACCGGCCGGCATGGCCGAAGGGCCGTTCCCTGTAGCTTACGAGCCGTGGGAGAGCCCGCTGGATGAGAATCTGGTTACAGGTGTAGCAAACGCTAATGCTGATGGCAAGGGCACTCCCGGATTCAACGATCCCTGCTGTTATATAGGCAGTCTGGAAGGATGGAACAAGAAGGGGTCGGCGGATGAGTTCCCGTATGTTGGCATGACATACAGGGTGGCGGAGCACTGGCAGGCGGGTCAGATGACACGCAACCATCCGTGGCTGGCAGAGCTTCAACCCGAGGTGTTTGCCGAGATAGGGCCGGAGCTGGCGGCTGATAAAGGTATCGAGAACGGCGATAAGGTGAAGGTATCCACGGCTCGCGGATTCGTGAATGCAGTTGCCATCGTCACCAATCGAATGCAACGAATGACTATAGGGGGAAAGACTGTGGACCATGTGGGCGTACCATGGCACTGGGGGTTCATGGGCCGGTCGAGCGCTTTCCACAGCAGCGGTAATATTCTGACCCCGCACGTGGGTGATGCGAATACTACGATACCTGAATATAAGACCTTCTTGTGCGATATTACAAAGGTATAGATGAAGCGGAAGGAGAAACATGTCAGAATTAGCGATTCTATACGATGCGAGTAAATGTACTGCCTGCCGCGGCTGTCAGGTCGCCTGCAAGCAGTGGAACGATCTCAGCGGCGATGTCACGACTAATCGGGGAACCTATGAGAATCCTCCCGATCTGTCCGCCAATACATGGCTGAAGATAAAGTTCATCGAACAGGGCACGTATCCCGATATTCGCTGGCTGTTCGGCAGACGCAGCTGTATGCACTGTACCGAATCCGCCTGCGTTGATGTGTGTCCTACAAAAGCACTGTATCATCACGAGATGGGTTTCGTGGCGTACGATAAATCGAAGTGCAGCGGCTGCGGTTACTGCGTAGAGGCCTGTCCTTTCGATGTCCCCCGTTCCAGCAGCGGCGCCGTCACCGGCATAAGGCATGCAAATAAGTGTACCCTGTGCCAGGATCGTGTGACCAATGAAGAGAAACCCGCTTGCGTGAAAAGCTGTCCCACCGGCGCGCTTACCTTCGGCGAACGCTCGGATATACTCGCCGCCGCTCAGGCCAGGGTTAACGTGCTTAAGGCTGGTAACCCTAAAGCCAATATCTACGGCGATACTCAGTTGGGCGGACTGCATGTGTTGTATGTGCTTGAGGACTCGCCTGAGGTCTATGGTCTACCTGGGAATCCCAAGGTGCCTATCGCTACTACGGTCTGGAAAGATATTGTGCAGCCGGTCGGCTGGGGGCTGGCCGGCATAGCCGTGCTCGGTCTCGGGCTGAACTACATTATCGCCCAGCGGAAGATAAAGATTAAGAGCGAGGGGGAATAATATGGCGACTTCCAGTGCTAAATCCAAAGAGCGTTCTCACTCCGCTTTGGAGGGTTTTTTCGGACACAGGCCTGTTCCCGGAGAGAAGGTTGTGCAGAGGTATACCAAACAGGAGAGGTGGCTGCACTGGGTAACCGCTGTAACGTGGGTTATCCTGTTCATAACCGGCTTGTTCTTCTTTGTGCCTCAGTTCGGTGGAGGCGCCGTTGGAGGAATAAGCGGACTGTTTCACAGAATAGCGGCAGTGGTCGTTTGCGGCTGGGCCGCCGTTTATTTCCTGCGCAACCCGAAATCTTCCATAGAAGGGATTAAGTTCGCTTTCAAGTGGGGCACCGCCGATATAAAGTGGGCCATGGCGGCGCCCGCGTATTACTTCTTCGGTAAAGAAGATAAAATGCCGCCTCAGGAGCACATGAACACCGGACAGAAGCTGTGGTGGCTGGTGGTTCTGGCATGCGGTTCGGTCATGGTTATTACAGGGGCGCTGATGTGGTTCTTCAAGGAGATCATAACTCCCGGCGTGTTCCTGTGGGCCAGCACGTTCCATTCAATAGGCATGGCCGCGCTGTTTACTTTCGCTTTTATCCATGTGTACCTGTCAGTATTGCATCCAAAGATGAAGGGTATATTCTGGTCTATGGTGGACGGTACAGTGCCCGCTCACTACGCCGAGTCTCATCATAAGAAATGGTATGATGAGTTGATGAAACATAACAAGGAATCTGGTAAAGGGAAGTAAGACTGTAGTGTGCAAACGTAATGGGTAGTGGAAGTTATGGGAAAGTGCTTAAAAAGCTGGAGGAACTGGGAAAAACTTCTCTTCCCGAGTCTATCGAACTATATGTTAAGCTGACCCGCCTGCAGTACGAAGCAAGGTCAGATATAGAGATAAAAGAGGCCCGCCCGTCTCAAGAGGAAATCGATGAGAGGGTGGGTCTTGGCATTATAGCGCTTAAATTCGATGAGCTGCACCTGGATTGGGACAAGGTCGACGACTTATTCAAACGTGCTCTTGAGATAATAGGAGAATATTCTTCGTCAATAGATGCCGAGAGCGCCTTTCAGTTGAGGCAGGCAATTGAATCGTGGTATAATAAACAGTCTTTTCCGCACGATGGAATGGATGAAGATATCTTAACCGTGGCAATTCATTCCGCAATTAAGCCGTTCTTGGCGAGGTGGGCGGAGGAGTTATTGCCACAGATTAGTCAGGAGAAGTGGCGGCGGAGGTATTGTCCGGTATGCGGAGGGACGCCTAATTTCGCCTATCTAGAACCGGAGAACGGCGCGAGGTGGCTTTGCTGCCCCCGGTGCGACGCGGAATGGCTTTTTCAGAGGATGGAGTGCCCGTTTTGCGGTAATGCGGAACAGAAGGAGCTTTCTTTCTTTGCAGATTTAGATGGGCGCTACAGGGTTTATGTGTGTGAGAAGTGCAAGAGATATTTAAAAGCCGTCGATCTGAGGAAAGTTAGCAAAGATGTCGCGATGCCGCTGGAGTGGATAAATACTCTAGATCTGGACAGGCAGGCCTGCGAGAGAGGTTATAAATCTGGCACTTATACAGAAAATACTAGCAGTCAAGGAGAGGAAACTCCTTAGGAGGTAATATTTTATGGCGGCTATGATTACGTTACCATTTGCAATTTTCGCTGGTTCATGGGGTGCGCCGGAGATATTGATCATCCTGGCTATCGTATTGATAGTCTTCGGCGTGGGCAAGCTGCCGCAGGCTATGGGCGCGATGGGCAAAGGCATCCGCAACTTTAAGAAATCGGCTGCGGGAGAGGACGTTGATGAGGGGAAATCGGACGCTAAAAAAGAGACTGCCAAAGACGTTGAAAGCAAGGACGCATCCGATTCAAAATCAAGCTAGCTTTTAGGTATCCTCTGTAAAGCACATCTTGCCTATGTCACGGGTTAAGCGAATAGTTGTATGGATGGTTTTTTTGGCATAAGCTTCTGGGAGATTCTGCTGATATTTTTAATCGGCTTGATACTGGTCGGGCCGAGGAATCTTCCGGCAATGGCAGCGAAAGCGGGCAGGGCCTACCGCCGGCTCAAGAGGGCTTCACAGGATCTGACTTCAGAGTTGACCAAGGAAGTCGGCATCGAAGAGGATAAGAAGATAGAGAACCCGTTGCGAAAAATAGCATCGGATTTCAATTCCGATCTGAGCAGCATCAAAAAAGATTTGAACGTTAAAATCGATGACAACAAGAAGCCCGGGAATAAAGCTCAGGAACAGGCTGAAGGATCGAACAAGAAGACTTAGCGATGCGACAGGACATCGCATAGAAGATGCAGGACAGTAACAAGCAACCACTGCTGGCTCACCTTGACGAACTCCGTATTCGTCTGACAAAAAGCGTAATCGCGTTAGTTATAGGGGTTCTCCTCGCTTTACCTGTCGCCCGTTATATTATCCCCATACTCAGGGAACCTGTTCAGGGTGTTGATCTTTACTACATCGAAGTGACGGGATTGATCAGCCCCTACATTAAAATCGTTTTGTATTCCGCTTTAGCCATTGCCGGACCTTATATACTGTATCACATTGTAATGTTCATAAATCCCGCGCTAAAAAAGAAGGAAAAGGCTTATTTGTATACCTTGCTGCCTTCTACAATCATTCTTTTTATATGCGGCGTCCTGTTCTGCTATTTTGTGCTATTGCCTCCAGCGCTGACTTTCCTGTATTACAATTTTCCTGAGTGGGTAGGCGGCGGAATTCAGCCCATGTGGACGGTTAATGATTACATTTCGGTGGTCACCCAGCTATGTTTCTGGATCGGAGTTGTCTTTGAGATACCGCTGCTGATGTTCTTTCTCAGTAAGATAAGGGTGATAAACCCTGATTGGATTCTTAGAAAATGGAAGTGGGTGGTAGTCTTTGCTTTTGTGCTCGGTGCTTTCATTACACCTACTATGGATCCGGTAAATCAGACGCTGGTAGCGGCGCCGATAATAGTTCTATTTGGCCTTGGCTATATACTGGCCAAGGTAGCAAGGGTGGGATTACCGTTCCGTTCGAAGAAATCCAAATCATAAGTTGTGAATTTGTTGTACGCAGCATGTTGTACGTAAGCGCTTATTGTCATCGTGGCCTGTTTTGTAGTATCCTTTATATGAGCGCAGTTAGATAATCCTTGATTTAAGGAAGATTCGAGCGTTTGCTTGGCATATATTACCGGGGCAAAAGAAATGTAGTTTGGCATGGAATAAGCCCCTGTAGCTCAGAGGATAGAGCACCAGCCTCCGGAGCTGGGAGCGGGCGTTCGAGTCGCCCCAGGGGCGCTTAAAAGAAGAGGTATGAGTTAAAAATGAAGAAAGATCTACTTGAAGTACGCTGGCACGGCCGCGGAGGCCAGGGGGCAGTGACGGCAAGCGAAATCCTGGCCGAAGCCGCCCTTGAGGAGGGCAAGTACTTTCAGGCCTTCCCCGATTACGGACCCGAGCGTATGGGAGCTCCGGTCAGGGCTTACACCAGGATCAGCAGTTCACCGATCAGCCAGCATTGCCAGATAACGAACCCCGATGCAGTGGTAGTATTAGATCCAACACTGATCGGGGTCGTTGATTTTACGGAAGGGCTTAAACCGGGAGGCACGGTCATCGTAAATATCAGCATGTCCGCTGCCGATCTGAAGAAGAAGCTCAATTTCAGCGGCGGCAAGCTGTTCACGGTGGACGCGACGCGTATAGCAATCGACACTATCGGGAGGAATATCCCAAATACTCCGCTAGTAGGCGCTCTCCTTAGCGCTCTGGGCGGAGTGTTGAGCAAGGAGGCGGTATTGGATGGTGTCAAGAAGAAAATGGGAAGCAAGGTCAGTGAAAAGCTGGTGAAGGCCAATGTCGTTGCCTTCGAAAGAGCCTATAATGAAGTGAAGGGTGAATGAAATGGCTTTAAAAGGTTGGCATGAGATACTGCCCGGCGGGACGATAACTGATGGAGGCAACTCCATTCATTACAAGACGGGCGACTGGCGGTCGTTCCGTCCCGTATGGGATGACAAGAAATGCAACAACTGTAAAGTGTGCTGGGTCTACTGCCCGGACGGCTCGATCGTGATCAAGGACGGGGTCGTAAGCGGGATGGACCTGGATCACTGCAAGGGCTGCGGCATATGCGCGCAGGAATGTCCCCAGAAGGCTATAAAGATGGTGGAGGAGACTAAGCTGAGGGAGGCGGTAAAATGACAACCACGCATACTGCGAGATATCAAGGAATCCCCAGGGGTATAGAGGGCGACCGCGCCGTGGCCGAGGCCATGCGCCAGATGAACCCCGATGTCGTAGCCGCCTATCCCATAACGCCGCAGACGGAAATAGTGATGCGCTTCAGCGATTTCGTGGCCAACGGCGAGGTGGACACAGAGTTTATCGCCGTGGAGAGCGAACATGCCGCGATGAGCTCGTGCATCGGCGCTGCCGCCGCCGGGGGACGCGTGCAGACGGCGACATCAGGAGCCGGAATGGCGCTGATGTGGGAGGTGCTCTGGGTGGCGTCAGGCTCGCGCCTGCCGATAGTTATGCACGCGGTCAACCGTTCGTTATCTTCCCCGCTTAATATACACTGCGACCATTCCGATACCATGGGCATGAGGGACGCGGGATGGGTTCATGTTTTTGGAGAGAATGTTCAGGAAGCCTATGACAACGCGATACAGATGGTGCGCATCGCCGAGCACCCCGACGTGATGCTGCCTTCGCTGCACGCGCTGGACGGCTTCATCATCGGGCACAGCGTGGAGAGGCTGGAGACGCTTCCCGATGAGGCGGTCAAGGGGTTCATAGGGACTTACAAGCCGAGGTTTTCCCTGCTCGATTGGAAGCATCCGGCTACGTTCGGCCCGATGGACCTGCAGGACTACTTCTTTGAGCATAAGCGCCAGCAGGTGGAGGCCATACATAATGCGCTGGAAGTTATAGTTAAAGTCGGCAAGGAGTACGGCGATCTATCAGGGCGTCCGTACGGCCTGATGGAGGAGTACCGCATGGAGGATGCGGATTATGTCCTGGTCGGGCTCGGTTCAACGATGGGTACTGCCAAGGTGGCGGTGGACATGATGCGCGACAGCGGGGTCAAGGCCGGCCTGCTCAAGATACGATGTTTCCGGCCCTTCCCGCAGAAGATGGTCTCCGAAGTTCTTGGCAAGCGCAAGGTCGTCGGCGTGCTGGACCGTTCCATATCGTTCGGCGCCCAGACCGGGCCCCTGGCGCTTGAGGTCATCGCATCTTTCTTCGTCAATAAGGTTAATCCTAACCTGGTTAACTATGTTTACGGCATGGGCGGGCGCGATATCACCCCGGAACAGATATGCGTGATGTACAAGGAGATGGTTGAGATAGGCAAGACGGGGATCGCGGACCCGGTACAGAGATTCTTTGGAGTAAGGGATTAGGAGATAGTCATGGTACTTGATACACTGGATATGCAATTGGAGAAAGTTTCCGTAGACAAGGATTTGCTGGCTCCGGGTCACCGGCTGTGCGCCGGTTGCGCCGAGCCTATGGCTATACGACAGATATTACATGCGATAGGCGAGCCCGTTATTATCGGCTCATCGACCGGGTGTGTGGAAGTGACCACAACCCCCTTCCCTTTCAGCTCGTGGCGCGTGCCGTGGATACACAGCGCGTTTGAGAACGTTTCCTCCACCATCTGCGGCGCCGAGGCCATGTACCGCTCTCTGGTGCGGCAGGGCAAGATGAAGGATGAGGGAATCAAGTTCGTGTGTTTCGCCGGTGACGGCGCCACTTACGATATCGGCCTGCAATGGATCAGCGGCTGCATGGAGCGCGGCCATAAATTTGTCTATGTGTGCCTCAACAACGAAGCCTATATGAATACGGGCATCCAGCGTTCCAGCGCCACCCCCTTCGGCGCATGGACCACCACCTCGCCGGACGGCAAGGCCAGCTTCGGCAAGAAGGTGCACCGCAAGGATGTCACGGCCATTATGGCTGATCACAATATCCCGTATGTAGCCCAGGTATCTCCGCACGCCTGGCGCGATATGATGGAGAAGGCTAAGAAGGCCGCGGACTGCGGCGGCCCGGCATATCTCAATGCGCTGGTGCCGTGCCAGAGGGGCTGGCGCTACCCCGGCGAGAAGACGGTGGAGGTCTGCCGCCTTGCCGTGGATACCTGCGTCTGGCCGCTCTACGAGGTGGTCGACGGAGAGTATCACCTGACATATAATCCCAACCCCAAGAAACCCGTGAAGGATTGGCTCAGCTCGCAGGGGCGTTTCAAGCACCTGATGACGCCGGAGAACGCGCCGATAATCGAGCAGATGCAGGAGTGGGTCGATCTGCAGTGGGAGAGGCTGCTGGAGCGCTGCAAGGTATAAGGTCGCGTCGATTCTCCGCGTATATTCCTTGACCTTTCCGCCCCTGTTTGATATATTCCCCGCATCGGGGTGTGGCGCAGCGGCTTAGCGCGCATGGTTTGGGACCATGAGGCCGTCGGTTCAAATCCGACCACCCCGACCATTTTTTTTTCAGCGTCGATCAGGTCAATGCTTCCTATTGACCGAACCCCCTGTAGTCCCCCATACGTTTCCTTCCATGATAATACTATTTAGAAGGATTCTGCGGAAGGAGGCTATAAGGTTAGGGGATACCCCTAAAACCCCGTCCCCGATTCATCGGGGTACCTCTGTCAGTTAGTTACCCTCTCTTTAACAAAGAGAGGGCCAGGGTGAGTTCGTGCGTCCACGTATCTTGTAGGGGCGAATCTTGTATTCGCCCGCCCAACCGTAGGGGCATCCTTCCATATGACCAAATATCATGGAAGGACCGTGCCCCTACAATTCGTATTGCGCGTCGCAGCTGTATGAGGCGTGGTTTGTTCCCTGTTATAATAATTGCAGTCGAAAGTTTAATCGCATGGGCACTGAAAACATCTTCAAGGTTATTCCTCCGAAAGAGCGGTCGCCGCGTGCCGACCACCCCTTCGGCATATACAACATCGAGCTGACTAACAAGTGCCCGATGAAGTGCATCATGTGCCCGCGCACGAAGAACATGACGCGCGAGCAGGGGTTCATGTCGTTTGAGCTATATCAGCGCGCCATCGACGAGCTCGTGTCGGCCAATGGCGAATACGTCGACAATCGTTTAGTTTGGCTGCATCACTTCGGGGAGAGCCTGCTGCACCCGCGCTTCGGCGACTGCATCGCGTATGCTGTCTCTAAAGGCGTGCGCCCCGCCCTGTCCATCAATCCGATCATGCTGCAATATGAGGTTATCGATGTGCTGCTGAGATCCAGGCCGTATATGCTGTGCATGTCCCTCGACGGCCACGACGACGAGTCGTTCCACAAGATCCGCGGCGTGAAGAAGGCGTATGGAATGTCGCATGATAATCTCATCGATTTCCTCGCCCGCAAGGTGAAGAGCCGCAGCCGCATCAAGGTTATCGTGTCCATGATCGATTTCAAGATGAACGAGGAGAGCATGTACAGGATGGCCAGCTACTGGGACCGGCGCGAGGGCGTAGACCAGTTCATATATAAGGAGTTCTCCACGTGGGACGGCAACGCGGAGGATGTGCACGCTCTGCCGCACAACTGCACGTGCCAGTTCGCGGATAAATCTGCGGTTACCTGCACCCTGCCCTGGGAGGTTATGACGATCGCCTGGAACGGGGATGTCCTCCCCTGCTGCTACGACTACAACGGCAGGTATGTGCTGGGCAATATGGCAGAACAATCGCTGTCTGATATCTGGAATGGCGAACGGATTCAGTCGCTGCGCAAGGAATTCATCGAGAACAAGGTCGAGAATGAGCTGTGCAAGAATTGCGATAATCTGTATATGCCGCTGGAGCAGCGGAGGCTGTAGCCAGCTTGGCTTAAAGCTCTGCTCTCAACCCCCTTTATCCCCCACTCTTGGGGGATTTTTAATTTAGTTAGGGGACACCCCTATAACCCCGTCAGGAGATGATTCTCCTGCACCTCTCTTTTTCAACTAACCTCTCCCTTGAGGGGCGGCGGCTCTAAGGTTCGGGTGAATGCTATCCCGAACCCCCTGTAGTCCCCCAGACGTTGGGGGAACAATAGAAAAAACCGGGGGACACCCCCGGTCGCCCCCGGAAGGAGCTTCTCCTTCACCTCTTTTTTACGGAACATCATAATTATAAATCGACGTTGTAGGGGCGAGGTCGTCTCGCCCGAAAATAAAAAACCGAGGGTGTGAAGCCACCCCCGGTTTTTGTTCGATATTTAATTTAATTGTTCATAGAGGGAACGGAGGCATGCTGAGGTCGCCGAGCTCGCGGATCCTCTTGTGAAGCTCTTCTTCTGTCCAGCGCTTCTCGCCCAGGTCGATGGCAGGTCCCGGGGTCCACGGGATGAATACCTGCACCTTGCCGCCCGTTACTGTGAAGATGCGCCCGGTGATGTCCCCGGCCTCGGTGCTGCCCAGGTAGACCACCAGCGGAGAGAGGTTCTCGGGGGCCCACTTGTCGAAGCCTTCCTTGGGGGCTTCTTCGCCCATGATGCCTCTAGTCATGTCGGAGCCCAGCGTCATCCTGCTGCGCGCCATAGGGGCCACCGCGTTGGCTGTGACGCCGTACTTGGCCATCTCACGGCCCCACACCATGGTCAGGGACGCGATGCCGCCCTTGGCCGCGCCGTAGTTTGGCTGTCCGGCGTTGCCGCCGAGTCCGGCATGGGAGACGGTGTTGATGATTCGTCCGGCCACTTTCTGCCCGGCCTTGCTCTGCTCGTACCAGTGGATGCAGGCCCATCTGCCGCAGTTGAAGGTGCCCTTGAGGTGTACCTTGATCACCGCGTCGAATTCCTGCTCGCTCATCTTGAAGGTCATTCTGTCGCGCAGGAAGCCCGCGTTGTTGACCAGGATGTCCAGCTTGCCGAACTTGCTGATTGCCAGGTCGATGATCTTCTTGGAGGAGTCCCACTCGGTAACGCTCTCGGGGCTGGCTACGGCATCCCCGCCGCCCTTCTTGATCTCGGCAACAACCTCTTCCGCCGGTGTGGCGGAGGCTCCGGAGCCGTCCGCAGCGCCGCCGAGGTCGTTAACTACCACCTTGGCTCCGGCTTGGGCCAGGAAGAGCGCGTGCGCCCTGCCCAGTCCGCGTCCGGCGCCGGTGACTATTGCAACTTTTCCATCTAACATTCCCATTATCTGTTATCAAACCTCCTTTTTTTATTCGGTTTAAGAAGTAACCGTTGTAATTATACTATAAGGTTCGAAGGGCGGTCGATTGACCGAACCCCCTGTAGTCCCCCATACGTTGGGGGACTTTTATTTTAGTTAGGGGACACCCCTATCACCCCGTCCCCGATTCATCGGGGTACCTCTGTATTACGGATTGTCATTGCGAGGAGTCCTTCCGAAATGCGGAAGGGCGACGCGGCAATCTCGTTCTAGCCGGCTGGGCTTAAAGCTATGCTCTCAACCCCCTTTATCCCCCACTCTTGGGGGAATTTTAAATTAGGGGACACCCCTATTACCCCGTCAGGAGACGCTGTCTCCTGTACCTCTGTATGTAGGAGCGAGGTCATCTCGCCCTTGCATGACACCCTGTTCCACCCCGTCATTCCGGCGAAGGCCGGAATCCACGCTGCGGGCGAACACATAGGTTCGCCCCTACACGGAATCGACGTAGGGGCAGACCTGCGTGTCTGCCCTTTATATATCGGTCATCGTGTAGAGACGCAATATGTTGCGTCTCTACGTTACCACCTATTTTTTTAAGGTTCTATGTCCCTACTATAACTACGCTGACCACGGGCGCGTAGGGCTCGTTGCCCATGTTGTGCGCCAGCCCTATCGTCGGATTCTTTATCTGGCGCTTGTCCGCCCGGCCCTGCAATTGCAGGTACAGCTCGTAGATCATCCTGATGCCGGAGGCGCCGATGGGATGCCCGAAGCACTTCAGTCCGCCGTCGGGCTGGACGGGAAGGCCGCCCGTCAGCTCGAAGAATCCGGCCTCCAGGTCTTCCTTGACCTTGCCCCTCTTGCTGAACTGCAGGTCCTCCATGGTAACAGCCTCGGTGATGGAGAAGCAGTCGTGCACCTCGGCCATGCTGACCTCCTTGCGCGGGTCCTTGATGCCGGCCTCCTTGTAGGCGGCCACGCCGGCGCGGTAGGCCTCTTCCACGTGGGTATAGTCGAAATCGGTGAGCATGCGTCCCGATGTGGGGCTCGCCGATATCTGCATCGATTTGAAGTAAACGGGGTCCTTGCGGTACTTCTTGGCATCCTCTGCGCGTACCAGTATGGCCGCCGCCGCCCCGTCGCTGACGCCGCAGCAGTCAAAGAGCCCCAGCGGCCAGGCGATGATGGGGGCTCCCAGCACCTGGTCTATGGTCAGCTCCCTTTGCAGGTGCGCCTTGGGGTTCAACTTGCCGTTATGGTGGCTCTTTACGGAGATCTTGGCCAGCATCCTCTTGCCCTCATCAGGGGTGAGGCCGTAGCGGTTGAAGTACCTGGTGGCCATCATGGCGAACACGCCCGGCATGCTGGACTGGTAGTGGGTGTTGGTGCGGTTCTCCATTCCCGGGAGTCCGCTGGCGCCCTCGTCCTTGAGCTTCTCATAGCCCACCGCCAGTACCACGTCGTAGATCCCTGCGGCTATGGAGTAGGCCGCGCCTCGAAGCGCCTCATGTCCCGATCCGCAGGCGTTTTCAACGCGCGTGACCGGTATATATTGCAGCTTTAACGGCTCGCTGATGGCGCGTCCTCCGTTGCCGGAGAACAGCGTCCCGACCCATGCCGCCTGTATGTCTTTTGCCGTTACGCCGGCGTCCTGGTAGGCTTCGGTCACCGCGTCGATTATCATATCGGCGGGGCCTCTGGTCCAGAGCTCGCCGAACTTGGTGCAGCCCATGCCGACTATTGCAACTCTATCTTTAATGCTTCCGCTCATCTCATCCGTCTCCTTCTAATACCTCGCCGGGCGGACTTTCCAGAAGTAGTTGGTCAGTCCCCTGTCGACCTGAAGTTTCCTGAAGGTGAACTCGACCTTGGTGCCCACCTGAATCTCATCCGGGTTTCTGTCGGTGAGGTCGAAGAAGGCCCTGCCGCCGCCCTCGAAGTCCACCAGCACCACGGACGCGGGCGGATCGATGACCGGCGCCAGCTGGTCGTGCGTGTAGCTGAACACGGTGCCCGTCTTGCCCTGGAAGCAGTAGTCCTCGAAGTTGTCCTGGGCCTGGCACTTGGCGCACACGCGTATCGGAGGCGTGCTCATGGCGCCGTTGTCGTACTGTACGGTCTTGCACTTCTTGCACTTTACGCCCCAGAGGCCTAAGAGGACCTTGCGGTCGCGCCAGTTGGCCGACATGCGTATGTGCTGCTTATCCGGCCGTCTCGCGGCCTCCAGTGGCACTATGTCGCGCCACTTGATCATGCTGTTGTAGTTATCGAATGATTTCTTAACGAAGAGGTGTTTGATCAGGCCGCGGCGCTCGGGGAGCTTGGTGATATTATCGGTTACCTTGAGTATCATGGCGTCCACCCCGTTGCCGTACCCCGCGTACAGAATCACGTCGCCCGGTTTCGCCTGCTCTAAACACGCCGAGAGCATCTGCGGAGCCATGGCCGCGCCGGTCATGCCCATGTTAAGGAACAGGCCGTACGGGTCTTGTAGCTGTTCCGGCTTGAAGCCAAGCTGTGTCGCCGTCTTGCCGTGCCTGCGCGCGTCGCCGGGGGGATCGAAGACGGCCTTGGTGATATCTGCGGTCGTCAGTTTGGCCTTGGCCAGCAGGGCATTGATGGCAATGGGCACGAGCTTGGACCAGCCCTCGTCCATGACCATGCGCTCTTCCCAGAATCGAACGAACGTGTCGTTCTCGCCGCGCCATGTGGCGCAGAGATCGTCGGATGTGGAATAGGTGCACAGTATCTCGGCGACCACGTCCTTCTTGCCCAGCAGGAACGCCGCGCTTCCGTCGCCCAGGCTCTGCTCGGTCATGCCCGAAGGGGCCGCTATGCGGCAGTCGGCCGCGGCCACCAGCACGCTGTTCAGCGTCCCGGCCTTAATGGCCTCGTAGGCCATGAGCAGGCCCGTCGATCCGCATCGCAATGATGTGGTCAGGTCCGCGGTGCGCACGTCGTCGCGCATGTTCAATGCCAATCGCATCGTTGCGGCGGACTGTTTCTCTTTGTATGGTGCTGTCGTAGTGGCAAAATAAAGACCGTCGATCTTTGTCGCATCGAATCCCTTTAAGCAGTTCATCGACGCTTCGACGGCCATCGTTACGCTGTCCTCGTCGTAATACGCCACCGACCTCTCGCCGGGGATGGCGAACCCTCCCCAGGCTTTAAGGAATTGCTGTCGGTCTAGACGGTGCCAGGGGATGTAGGCACCGAATGAAGTAATACCTATCATTAGCCCTCCTTAATATTTTTGACAATGATATAGGCACGCCAGTGTAAGAGTACTAAATTTTGGGGTTTCCGTCAATTGCCGCGAACGGATTTTTACGTTCAATTTAGGTTATGTTAAACGAAGTGGGGCAGGCTTCCATATTGTGAGTATGTTAACGTTTGCGATTTGTATGTCAGGCAGGGGCGAATCCTGTGTTCGTCTCGACGGTCGTCTTTAGTAGAATTAGGGCGATCATATAATCTTCCCTTTTCAGGAAGCTCAGGCCGCACATGGTGTTTATGAACGATATCAGAGGCAAATTAGAATATGCAGAGAGAAAATAAAAAAGAGGCATTACCGCGGGACGGAACCCTTTGGTTGGCCTCTAATCGTGATTCTAGTGCTAATATATAACCTTCCCCGCCGGGATGTCAATATAGATCGCTTCCCGGATGATTTCATGTTTCAATTGAATCCCGATGAGTTCAAAATCTTGAAGTCACAATTTGTTATTTCAAGTTGGTGTAGGATGTGGTGGTGAAAATATGTCGATATCTTAGACATGTTTTTATAATATGACGATATTACCATCAAATTTCGACATTTAAGGTTGGCCTCACGCCGTTGCAAGTTTCCGTCAATTGCCGCGAACGGATTTTTACGTTTGGAAACGGTTATGTTAAACGAAGTGGGGACACCAACGGTTGAACGAAGTTTCTCAGTCTTACGAGTCTATTCCGATTATGATTAATGGAACTGCTGGGACGCCGCGCCCTTGTCTTACGACATTATAGAATTCACCTTCGTAGTAGGCGACGCCCGAACTCATGTTGGACTGTAGTGTTTTCATCGGGAGTATTTCTATACCAACGTCGATGTGGTCGCCGACGTAAAATGCGAGGTGCTTAACGAACAAGTCATATGCTACGAAAGCATATTTCCCGAATTGAATTTCAATTGCTACTCGTTCTTTGACAAAATCTGTTTGATTGTAGCTAAAAATAGGGGTTTCACCGGCTGCTTTAATTTCCTTCTTCTGTTCGTCAGGGGACATGGTCAGAGTTTTCCTAATCAGTTTTTCGCTTTTAGTTACCCAATAACTGACACGGCTTTCCTCCCACTTCTTTGCTCGCAGGAGTTTCTTGTATTCAGCATTCATTTCAATGGGGCTATAGAGTAAATCGCCCTCCATTCTTTTTTCTTTAGAGACTTTTGTTTTACATTTGGTGGCATCCACCTTGGCAATTACGGATTGTATTTCTTGCCATAGCGCAGGCTTGTGAACAATAAGGAACTCGAGGCCATTTAAATGTGAATACGTTTCAACAATCTTCATTTAACTTTATACCTCTGTTTCCTAGATTTTTTCTCTAATAATACATATTGATCTACTGGTTTACCTTTATCCCAAGGAGAGCTAGTTAAGCTATTTTTGTAAAGAACTGGGTCATATATAGGTTTGTTCATAGGTCTTGTTTTCAAGTTGCCTGCAAGCTCTTGCTGAATTCTACTTTGCGCTAATTGTGCATATTTTTCTAATGTTTCAGCTCCTGCTCCTTTACGTTTATGCCGGATAGCTGCAATGATAGAAGTACCCGTTCCTAAAAAGGGGTCAAATACCCAGTCACCCTCATTTGTCATTGAGAGAATGAGACGTTCAATTAATTCGACGGGGAATTGACATGGATGCTCAGTCTTTTCTATGTGATTGCTTTTAACATTGGGAATAATCCATACATCGCTAGGATTTTTACCGAGAGGATTGCATGAATACTGCCCGGATTTGGGGCCTTTAAAATATTTCTTCCCAGGGTATTTCTGTGGAACTCTGACGGGATCTAAATTAAATGTATAATTTTCAGATTTTGTGAACCACATGATTGTCTCATAGCGGCCAGAAAATCTACGACTGCAATGTAACCCATGCTCAAAGTGCCAAATAATCCGATTACGCATCTTTAAATCCAGGTCTGCAAAAATATGATATAGAACTGCGTCTAAAGGCACAATAAAGCCGTCTTCGACGTAATTGCCTACCTGCCAGCAAATACTACCATTGTCGGAAAGCACTCGGGCACATTCTTTAATAACTAACGCTTGCTGTTCGAGGTATTTACTTAGTTTTAACTTCTTCTCATACTGCTTGCCTATATTATATGGGGGTGAGGTTACAATTAGCTGAATAAAATTGTCTGGGATTGCTTTAAGCAGCTTAAGACAATCACCGTGGTATAATACGATGCTTTCTGAGGGCGAAAACTGATTTGATACTTTAATACGCTCTGTCATTTGATGTTTTTACTCTAACTCAAATGAAAGGACTGGTCAATGGATTGCTGGGGTAATATTCTACAAATAGTTATTTGTTATCTATAAGTAGCGAAGTCCTTCAGAAACTTAATATTAAAACATCACACACCCCGTCCACTTGACGCGGTCCGCCCTGAACTCCCCCTCGACCCCCAGCCGTTCCATCAGCGCCATCACATCCACGGCAATGGACTCCAAAGACATCTTGGCCTTTGCCGGATACGGGCAGGGCTCTTTTGTTTTTGCCTTGCAAACAGAGCACAGCTCGCAGCTGCCGCCAATCATCCCCATCGCGCGCGGCAGACCGCAGCTATCGGCGTAGTGCTCCAGCGCGAGTATCTTCTCATGGAACTCTAATTTGCTCTGGATCAGGCCGGCGGCGTCGTTCTTCACGTCTAAGGCTTTGGAATATTGCAGGAGGATGCCATTGCGGAACTCCAGCAGTTTTTTCTCTATCGATTCTATCGTTCCGACATAGGGCGGGCACATGTAGTGGTTCTTGAATTTGCCGCACTTGTTCTCATAGCACAGGTCGCGTATCCTCTGCTCCGGTTTCAAGAGGAACGCCTCGAACGGGACGCACGTCTCCATGCCCAGCTCGCGGGCGCGGGCGATCAGCTTTGGGGTGGGGGTGTCCATAAGTAAAGTGTACACCCTCCGGCATCCCCCGGTCTATTTTGTCATTGCGAGTCCTTCCATGATCAATATTGCATGGAAGGATTCCCCGTTAGGAATATACGGAAGGACGACGCGGCAATCTCGTCGTTTGTATGGCATGCGGTAAAGGAGATTGCTTCGCTTCGCTCGCAATGACAGTGTGCGAGGCGACCTCGCCCCTACGGGGGACGTGGTTGCGGCGGGGATTGCTGCCCTCTCTTTGATAAAGAGAGGGACAAGGGTGAGTTCGTTCTTACTTTGCCTTGTGCTGCGCGTACCAGTGCACGAACGCCCTCTGCTCGACGGTCTCCGGGCGGGCCACAGCCTTGCGCACCGCCGCCTCGGCTTCGTCTTCCGACATTCCCATCGCTATCAGGATACAGCAAGCCATAGTGCCCGTCCTGCCTATGCCGGCGCTGCAGTGTATCAGTAGGCGCTTGTTCTCCTGAATCCTTTTGGCGGCTTCCTCCACGAATCGCGCGAAATCGTGGTGGTCGTCCGGGATGCCGGCGTCCGTTATCGGGTATGGAACGTATTCACAGGGTATGTCGTTGCGTTTAATAGCCTCGGCGTAGAAGGGGGATTTCTGCTCGGTCTCTTTCATCGATACCATCGAGAGTATCTCGTCGATGGACAGCGATCTAATCTCCTGCCACGATCTGGAGAGCTTCTCATAGCGGCCGGGCATGCTGTGCAGGTACAGCTTCCCCGGTATTTCATCGGGCAGGATAACTTCTCGAAACATCTTTTGTTCTATGATACGCCGGTTTGAACGCGGCGATGATATTACCTTTCTTATGTGATGGGCCATCTAAAATTATAGCAGTCTTTGCATTTAGCGTGTAGTGGGTAGCGGGTAGTGAGTAGCGTGTAGCGTGTAGTAGGGGCGTATCGCGATACGCCCGCACGGTTGTCGCTGGCCGATGGATATCCGAACCCCCTGTGGTCCCCCAAACGTTGGGGGACGAAATAAAACAGGGGGACTCCCCCTGTATCCCCCGGAAGGAGCTTCTCCTTCACCTCTGGTGTATAGCATTTAGCGAACCTTAATGTATGTGCACGGACGAAGTCCAGTGCACATACGAATATATCTGCGCGCCGCAGCTGTAGATGGTGGGGATTGCTACCCTCTCTTTGTGAAAGAGAGGGACAAGGGTGAGTTAAATATGCTGACCGGCACAGAACCTGATGATCTCGGCGAAGTTGCTGATGCGTTCCGAGTTGTTGGTCTCCATGGTGCCGTCGTAGGTCAGGTTTATCCAGGGCTTGCCATGCATCTCGCTGAGACGCTCCGACATGGCGGCCACGATGCCGCCGGGCATGCAGCCGTGCGGCATAACGGATATGACGCCGGCGAAGGCCGGGTTCTCCAGCCACTCGATGCCGGAGCCCAGGCTGAGCACGGCCTCGCTGCCGCACTTTGCCGAGAGGTACTCGCCGGATAGGGATAGTACCTCCTTGATAGTCGGGTCTTTTATGTCAAGGAAACCGTTGACGTTAACTGCTACGGAGCGTTCGTCCCTGTCCTGTATCACCTTCTTGATGTAGCCTTTTATGGTTTTCTTGAGCTGTCTCTCGCGCACGCCGTCCTCGATGTGGCGGTGCGTGATGTAGTTCAGCCACTCCCCCATCGGCGATATGATGACCTCAAGCCCGGCCCTCTCGCACTCGCGCGCCAGGTCGCAGTTGCTGAATTTGTTTGTGCGCAGGAATATCTCGCCGTTGATGCCCACCAGCGGCTTCCGCGGTATGTTCCTGTCGATGATCTCCGCGGCCTCTTTCGCTGCATACTGCATCACGTCGTTGAAGTCTTTCTGCTGCTCGATGCGTTCTATGAGGAGATCGCTGTATTTCTTGAAGAGGGCGTCGGCGGCTCCGGGGGTCTTCTCGTAAGGGCGGGTGCGCCAGAGTATCCGCTCCAGGTGGTCCATGGCCACCATTCCCTTCCACGCCAGGCGCTCGAAGGCGTTGCCCAGACCCAGGTCGCGGTAGGCGTTGTTCGATACCGTGGTGCGGAACGGCATATCGAATCCCAGTTCCTTGAGGGCGCGCACCTGCTCCACGGCATACTTGCCGAAGCGGCAGGGACCGAAGGCGCTGGGCATGAACCCTTCCACGTTCTTAAGATCGATATCCTTGTGGCCGCTCTCCTGCAGGAAGTATATGAAATCGCCCAGCGTCACGCGGTACGGCAGGCATTCCGTGCCTTCGGTAACCCTGTTGCTCAACTGGAATGAGCGCTCGGTCGTCTCCGGCAGCACGAAGGCCTTCACGCCGAAGGCGCGCATGGCCGCGGCCAGCATCCCGGCGTGCGAGCACATGCTGGGAAGCATGATGGTCTGTCCCTTGTTGTCCAGGGTATGAACGGAGCGGTATATCTCCTTGCCCGCGCTCTGAGAGGACTTGCCGCTCTTCGAGTAGCTGTTTATCGTATCCACGAAGGCCTCGAGCCGCGTTATCAACCCGGCCTCCGCGGCGTGCTCGTCTATCTCCAGCTGCCCCATGGGCTTGATGCCCATTATGTCGGAGGCCATCTTGATGATGAACGAGTTGGGGCCGCATCCGAAGTTGGTTAATATAAGCCCGTACAACTGCGGATCGTTGGCCACGATGGACGCGGCCGAGATGTGCTTGCTCTCGTAGTACCAGTACGGGCGGTCGGAATAGTCCTTGGCATTAACTGATTGAAGGTCCAGAAAATCCATGGGTATGGGTACTACGCCCAGGTCGGCCAGTTCTTTGGCGATGCCGAGGTTGGCGCCGGAGTCCTGCGACATGTAGGAGCGCGCCATTATCACCACGCCCGTCTTGTTATTCTTATGTATCTCGCCGAGAATCCGCTTGCCCGCTTCGACAGAGGCTGCCTCGAATTCGCGCAGCGCCCTGAGCCCGGCCAGCGCGGCCTTCCCGCCCTTGGCGCGGCTGAATCCCATCTTCACGGCTACATCGGTTAAGTTCCTGATGACATCGTCGTCGCCCATGCTGAAGTCCAGTGTGGGAATCAGCATCTTATCTTCAAGATTGAGTGCTTCGCTGATGATGTATGGCGAGGCCTGCACCAGCGGACAGGAGTACTTCTGGTTCTCGTCGCCGTCCTTGGGCCCCAGGCGTATGGCGCTGGGATACAGTATATAATCTACGTCTTCCAGGCTCGCGGCGTGGCCGTGCAGCAGCTTGACGGGGAAACAGCTGTCCGTGTAGCTCATCTCGCAGGCCTGCTCCGTGATATGCTTGTTGGTCTTATTTGAGAGAACAACCTTTACGTTGAGGTCGTTCAGGAAGCCGAGGAGAAGCGGCGCGAAATCGTAAACGATGAGCGACCGGGGTATTCCCACTGTGTGCCCGGTGCCCATCCCCATTCTATATTCCTTGAACAGCAGCTTTTCCCGCTCGTCGAAGGGCGTCGGCTCCTGCTTTTCCTTGAGCACCGAGCTGTCGTATTTGTCGCACCTGCTGCCGTAGAAGGTGGCGTGCTCGCCCTCGATGTCCAAACGGCTGATGGTGCAGTTGTTCTCGCAGCCCTTGCATATGAAGTTCGACAGCTTATATTCGCGGTCGATGACCTGCTGGAAGCCTTTGAAGCGCGACGGCGCCGAGTTCAGCATCTCCCTGGCCAGGAGGGCCGCGCCCATGGCGCCGCTGACCTCCTTGTGCTCGGGGACGATGATGGTCTTGCCGGGCAGGGCCTGCTTGAATGCCGATACCACGGCGTCGTTGTAGAATACGGCCCCGGTCAGTATGACCTTATCGCCCAGCTTGCGCCGGCTGACTACCTTCGACAGGTAGTTGGCGGCTATGGAATTGGCCAGGCTGGCGCAGATGATCTCTATCGGTACGCCCTCCTGCTGCGCCGAGGCCACCGCCTGTCCCATGAAGGCGGCGCAGCGCGAGCCGAGTCCTATCGTATGCGGGGCTTTAAATGCCAGTCTGGCGAAGTCGCCGTTCTTGACGTTGACCCCGAGCTGTTCCGCCAGCTCGTCGATGAAGCTGCCCGTGCCCGCGGCGCAGGCCTTGTTCATCTGGTAGTCCACGACGACGCCGTTCCGCTTTATGACAAGTTTCGAATCCTGTCCGCCGATCTCGATGATGTCCGCGTCCGGGTCCACCTCGGCGGCTTCGCGCGTCTGGGCCGTTATCTCGTTCCGGATGAGGTCGGCGCCTATGTAGCTGCCCACCAGATATCTGCCGGATCCGGTGATGCCGACCCCGAGTATATTCGCGTTGTCGCCCACGTCGGCGATCAGGTTCCGGAAAACGTTCTGTATGGCCTCGATGGGGCGTCCCGCCGTCATCAGGTAGCTCTTGGCTATGACGTTCCTGCAGGACTCATCCAGTATCACAGCCTTGGTGCTGGTCGAGCCTATATCCACGCCAAGGTAGCCGCTGAACGGCTGGTCGATTTTACGATACTTGAATGTCGTTTCCTGCGTCAGGGGGCTCAGCGGCGGCGTTTCCCAGTAGCACTGCTCTACATCCGCCTTGGGCAGCAATTTAACACGCGACTGTTTCCCTGCCTCCTGCGCCAGCAGCGCCGAGCCGATGGCCTCGATATGGAAACAGTTGTCGGGAACGGTTACTTTGACTTTATGTCCGTTGCGCGCCGAGACGGCCTCCGCCAACGATTCGACGATGGCCCTGTTGGCCGCTACTCCGCCCACGAAGTAGATGGGCTCGGCGAATGTCCCCTTGGTCAGCGAGACCACGCCTCGCGCTATGCTATCGCACAATCCTCTGAGCATCGCTCCGAGCGGTATGCCCTTCTGCTGCAGGTGTATCAGGTCGGTCTTGGCGAAGACGCTGCATCTGGCCGCTATCCGGGGCGCGGTCTCTCCTATCTGCTGCGCCGCGTCCGCGAAATCCTCTATCTTTATGCCCAGCCGATACGATTGCTGGTCGAGAAAACGTCCGGTGCCGGCGGCGCATAGAGGGTTGGAGGCCACCTTCCACGGCTTCTTGAGCCCGTCCTCGAGCCCTATCACCAGCGATGTCTGCCCGCCTATCTGCACGATCGTCTTGGCGTCGGGATGGAAGCGCAGCAGCCCTGCCGATATCGACAGCGAACTGCTGTATACTGACCAGTTCATGTCCTCCGGTATCACGCCCTTGCCGGAGCCGGAGACGCCGGCGGTGGTTATGTCATCCAGGCTGACCTTTGAGCTGAGGCGCGAGAGCAGGGAGGATACCGCGTCCTGGGGGGAGGCGGTTATCTCCTCGATATCGAGGTGCACTATCTCGCCCTGCTCGTCAAGCAGCGCCAACTTGGCGCTGGCCGAGCCGATGTCTATGCCTAAAGAGTATTTCATATATGTTTTTCTGTCCTGTACAAATATTAATGTTAACACATTTTCGAACGTAAGTTCAAGAAAATATCAGTGAGTAGCGTGTAGTAAGTAGTGAGTTGTTTTAACTTGTCATACTGAGGCAGCGCCGAAGTATCTCGTACTTTCAATTAGCCTAGTGACGAGATTTATTGCTTCGCTCAGGATGACAGATTCGAGATGTTGGCGACCGAAATACTATTACAGCTATCTCTCTAAGAGAGAGGTTAGCTAGTCACACCTATACAGTTGCGGCGGCTCCAGCCAGCTCGGCTTAAAGCTATGCTCTCAACCCCCTTTATCCCCCACTCATGGGGGAAATTTAAAAGAATTAGGGGACACCCCTAAAACCCTGTCAAGAGACTATGTCTCCTGTACCTCTATTTACATGGTAAACCATCATAAAATGAGAGGATTTTGAAATAATTCGACTGCTGTCTTGGTCGTGATAGTCCCCCCTCTTTTTAGAAGAGGGGGTAAGGGGGTGTTAATCAATAATTACTTCCCTCTCCCTCCGCAGGGAGAGGGTAAGGGTGAGGGCAGGCGCGTCGCATCTGTATGAGGTAAGTTATCCCTCTATTTTTTTAATTTCCCCAACGTATGGGGGATTTAGGGGTTCGGAAAAACATATCCTGCTCCCACCTTACCGATACCCGCCAAAGGCAGTCGAGGACTTGACGGGATATACCCTTTTCAATAGAATTGTAGAGGCTTGTGCCCTTTATTAATTGACTAGGAGCGATGTTTTGGACTTTACGTTTACCCCTGAAGAAGAAGCCTTTCGGCAGGAAATACGTGATTTTTTAAAGAAGGAACTGCCCGCGAAATACGAGCGCAAGGTACTCCACGGCGGCGAGAGCGACGAGGAGTGGGAGTTCACCAAGCAGTTCACACGCAAGATAGGTGAGAAGGGGTGGATAGCCACCCTCTGGCCCAAGAAGTACGGGGGGCTGGAAGGCACCGAGATGCAGTACCTCATCTTCAACGAGGAGATGGCTTATGCCAGGGCGCCGCGTATGGACCAGGGCGGAAGCGGAATAGTCGGCCCGACGATCCTCGTCCACGGAACCGAGGAGCAAAAAGATAAATACCTGTCCCCTATCGCGCACGGCGAGGTCATGTGGATACAGTGCTTCTCCGAGCCTAACTTCGGCTCAGATTCCGCGGGCATACAGACAAGCGCCGTCGAGGACGGCGATTCTTATGTCATCAACGGCCAGAAGATATGGATCAGCTTCGGCCTGCACGGCGATCTCTGCTACATGACTACCAGGACGGATCCTACCGCCAAGAAGCATAGAGGCATCAGCTTCTTTTTAATCGATATGAAGACCCCGGGCATAGAGGTGCGCCCGATAATAAACATGTGCGGCGCTCCCGGCTTCTGCGAGGTATATTTCGACAACGTGCGCGTGCCCAAGGAGAACATGCTCGGCCCCAAGAACGGCGGCTGGCTCATCATGATGACCATCCTCGGCTTCGAGCGCGGCACGCTGGCGGCCATCGGAGGCTCAACGCAGCGCGCGCTGGACGACATAATTGATTACGTCAAGAACACCAGCTACGGAGGCAAGCCGCTGGCGAAGGACCCTATCGTTCGTCAGAGGGTTGCGGATATGGCTATCGAGGTCAGGGCCTCGCGTCTGCTGGCCTATCGCGTCATATGGATGATTACCAAAGGCTTGATTCCGCATTACCAGGCGTCGATAGCCAAGGTCGTCGGCGACGAGGTCTATTTCAAGCTGGCCAAGACGGCGACCGAGATAATGGGGCTCTACGGCTCATTGGCCTGGCACGCTCCGCAGGCGCCCATGGACGGATATATGACGGGCAACTACCTGAACAATATGGGCTGCTTGTTCGCCGGAGGTACGCCTGAGATACAGCGCAATATTCTGGCGACGGCGGGGCTGGGGTTGCCGAGGGGGTAATCTGTTTGGGAGTAATTCCGATGCTAGTATCGGATTGAAATAAACTCTAATGTAAAAATATTGAAGGAGGAGTGTACATGGAGCTAGGTCTTAAGGGGAAGAATGTAATAATCACAGGAGGAGCATCGAACATCGGATACGGCATCGTTCTGGGCTTTGCCAAAGAAGGCTGCAATATTATGATCGCGGACCTTGATGATAAGCAGGCGCAGAAGGTAGCCGGGAAAGCGAAAGAGCTAGGCAGCCCCAAGGTTATCGTAGCGAAGACGGACGTGACCAAGCTGGACCAGGTAGAAGCAATGGTGCAGAAGACCGTTGACGAGCTTGGCTCTGTAGATGTTCTCATCAACAATGTGGGCTGGGATATCCAGCAGCTCTTCGTCGATACCGGACCCGATTTCTGGGACAAGGTTATCGCTATCAACTATCGCAGCGTGCTGAATTGCACCAAGACCGTGCTCGGCCCGATGATGAAGCAGGGCAAGGGCGTCATTGTCAGCACCGGTTCCGATGCCGGCCGCGTCGGCGAGTTCAAAGAGGCCGTTTACGGCGGCACCAAGGGCGCCGTCATTGCCTTCACCAAGGCTGTCGCGCGTGAGACCGGCAAGTTCGGCATCCGGCTCAACGTCGTATGCCCGGGCGTGACCATACCCGGCAGCGCTGACGAGTATGGCGATGACAGCGGATGGAAGCTGTCCCGCGGTTTCTTCACCGACGAAGTAGTTGCCAAGATCGCAAAGAACTATCCTCTTCGCAGGGTCGGCACATCTCAGGATATCTCCAACGCGATGATATTCCTTGCATCCGATGCCGCAAGCTTTATCACCGGCCAGACGCTGAGCGTCAGCGGCGGCTATTCCATGATGTAATATAGAAAAAGATTCAGACGCCGGATCGGGTGCATCTCACAAGGGGTGCACCCGATTTTTTTACTGCGCCGGATTTGATATAGCTGCAGCGACTCCAACCAGCTTCGGCTCAAAGCTCTGCTCTCAACCCCCTATATCCCCCATTCTTGGGGGAAAGTTTATTTTGAGGGTGTCCCCCAAAATCCCCCGTCAGGAGAGGAATCTCCTGCACCTCTCTATGACAAACGTTAAGTTCTCCCTCCTTTTGGAAAAGGAGTTATCTTAAAGAAAGAGGTGAAGGAGAAGCTCCTTCCGGGGTAACCGGGGGTGCCCCCCGGATTTTTTAAGTCCCCCAACGTTTGGGGGACTACAGGGGGTTCGGGCAATCCATCGGCCAGCGACATCATGAGATTGCCACGTCGTCCCTCCATGACATTTCGGTATATGGAATCCTTCCCAGGAAGGACTCGCAATGACAGTCAAGAATAAGAGTGGTGCAGGACAGTTTTTTTCTACCGGGTTTCAGGGGTATCCCGTAATTAAATTAAAAGTCACTCAACGTTTGGGGAACTACAGGGGGTTAGGAAGAACAATGTTCAACTCAACATTAAAAAAGATGTCAGAGGATTATTCTCCTTAATAAGTTATATCGAATCTGAGACCCTATTGGGACAAACACGCTATTGAACGTTCTAAAAGAATATGTTATATTGTAAAATGCTACATCTGTGGATAGCTAAAACTGATAGTGTGGAGTACGAAGAATGAAAGTATGGTCGAGAGGTCTAGGAAAGCAAGCGTTGTATGCTGACTGGTTCAAGAGCGACATAAAAGTTGAGGGGAAAACTCTAGTTGCGGAAGGCATCGTACGCGATAAAGGTATCATCTGGGACTGCAAGTTCTTCTTCGAGAAAGAAGATGTTCCCGGTCTTCTGCATATGCTGTTCTCGGGGCCGGTAGTAATGCACTTCCTGAAGAACTTCAAGTATGTCCTGAGCTTTTTCTACCAGCGTATCATCAAACGATCGGCTGGCAAAGAGAAGCCTAAGAAAGCGGCCGCTCCGGCAGCTGCGGAAACCACGGCGGCTAAATAATTAGCCGGAGTTATTTCTTAAACTAGCGAAAAGGTAGGTAATAAAAAAATGAGATTTTGGTCTAAGGGTTTAGGAGACAGACAGTTGGTTATCGATCTGAGCCGCGGCAACCTGTCGAGCGAGCCGAACAACGAAGTAATAATGAGGGGCATCATAGTAGAGCCGGTCAAATGGAACTACGAAGTCACCCTTTTTGATGTCGACGTTCGCGGCATATTAAGAGTCGCCCTGACGTGGCAGGCGCTGGTGTTCTTCGGTAAGAATATAGGCGGCCTGTTCGTCTATTTCAAGAGGCTTTTCACGCATGACCTTGGCGACAGAGAATATCTGAAGAAGTGCAAGGAAGATAAGGCGAAAGCCGATGAAAAAAAGGCGGCTGAAGCAGCCAGAGCAGCCGAGAGGGCTAAGACAACTGCCTAGTTATCTCCGTAAGATTCAATAGCTGAACGATATATCATATTGAAGCCGTTGAGCGGGCATACTCATTTTCGGGTATGCTCGCTTTTATTTTTGGTCTTATATATGTCGCGGAAGCAGAAGCGATTCGTGAATCCCCATGTTAAGTACCAAAATATTATCAGGATTCATCTAGCCGGACTGTCCCCGTCGCAGACCGGCGGCAGCCAGCACCGACATCACGATAACGAAGGCGGCGAGTATTCCTATATCAATAATCAGGTCGTGCTGTATCTGGCCGCTCGCTTTGAGGCCGGAAAGTATGGGCTCGGGGAGCATGATCTGGCGCATGCCGTCAACCCCGTACGTAAGGGGCAGGAATTTACCTATCCACTGAAGGATTGTATTCATCTGGTTCATGGGAAAGACTACGCCGCAGAGGAATATCTGGGGCACGATTATCAGCGGGATGAACTGCACCATCTGGAACTCGTTCTTGGCGAAGGCGGAGGCGAAGATGCCCAGGCAGACAGCCATAATGATTATCAGTATCAGGAACAGGAATATCCGCCACAGGCCGCCGGCGTATTCTATGTCCAGCGCATATATGGTGAAGAGGAGTATTATCAGCACCTGCGCCAGCGCGAAGATGAAGAATCCGAATATGTATCCCAGTACCATATCCAGTCGGGATACGGGTGAGGCCATCAGGCGCTCCAGCGTACCCTGTGAACGTTCGCGCAGGAAGCTGATCCCTGTGAGAAGGAAGGTGAAAAACAGGGCCATGGTTACGATAAGCGCAGGCGCGTATCTGTCAAGCACGCCTTCGCCCGACGGTAAGGCGTAGGTGATCAGAGACATGACGACGATTGGCACAATTACAATGAGCGCTATGGTGCGGCGGTCCCTTATAAGCTGGCGTATCAGGCGTGATGCCATCGCGAAAATGTTATTGGCTGACATTGCCCGCTTCCTTTCTCTGTACGAAGTACAGGAAGGATTCCTCGAGCGAGGCTTCGGGTGAGCCAGTGGCCTGTTTCAGCTCGCCGGGGCTTCCCTGGGCGATGACCTTGCCCTCTCTCAGAAATGCAAGCCTGTCGCAGTGGGCGGCGTCGTCCATGGTGTGGCTGGATATGATGATGGTGACGCCCTTCTTCGTCAGGCTCCTGAAATATTCCCAGAATTTCACGCGAAGCGCCGGGTCAACGCCCACGGTCGGCTCGTCGAGGAAGAGCAGACGCGGCTTATGCACGATGGCGCATGCCAGGCTGACGCGCTGTTTCATCCCGCCGCTGAGCTTACTGATCGAGTCCTTGCGCCGGGGCCACAGACCGACCATGGTTATGGCTTCCTTAACCAGCTTCTGCCGCTGCGCCTTGTTTTTAATGCCGTAGATGCGGGCGAAGAAGTCAACGTTCTGCGCAATCGACAACTCCGAGTACAGGGCGGGCAGCTGCGGCATATAACCGATATGCCGCGCCAGCTGTCGCGATGGGGTGCGTCCCAGGGTGCGTATTGCTCCTGAGTTGGGCTTGATCAATCCCACCAGCATACGGATGAAAGTGGTTTTCCCCGACCCGTTGGGGCCGAGCACGCCGAAGCTGATGCCGCGTGGTATCTCTATAGACACATTGTCGACAGCCTTAATCTTGCGATAGTTATAGGAGGCGTTTTTTGTCCGGATGGCCGGCTTCGCCGCACTTCGCGTTGTTACCATCGACTTCCCTCCTCTGTGTCTCTATAAAGGTATATGGATGTTTGGTTAATTATAGTGATATGCGATGCGCTTGCCAATAGGCGGAGTTATCCCCGCTATCCACTGTACGTTGATAAGAGTGTAGAGGCGGGTTTGAAACCCGCCCCTACGGGAACTATGATTCCGAACCACGCTGCAGGGTGAGGGTCAGGGTAACTAACACTTGGCAAACGCCAGTCTATCGTTTACTATTATGTACAGTCTTGATATATGAGGTATAGTAGATGATTTTCCATCTTGCCGTCTATATCGTGTGCGCCGTGGTGCTGGCCGTTGTCTTCGCCCTTTTCGAGATTCAGATCGAGGGCAAGCACGGCTGGGCGGAGAAGCTTCCATGCTGGCGGAAAGAAAAGGGGCTTATCGTCAAGCTGTCGGGCGGCCGTCCGGTTACAGGTTATCATATAGTGATGATAACCTTTGTAATCCTTATGTTTCACTTTCCCCTGCTGTTCGTTCGGTGGACGCTGGCTACTCATTTACTTATATTGGGATTGATGTTTCTTACGTTCCTGCTGGAGGATTTTTTCTGGTTCGTTTTTAATCCTCATTACGGGTTGAAGAACTTTAAGAAGGGGAAAATATGGTGGCATACGCAGTGGTGGGGGCCTGTGCCGAGCCTTTATTACTATATGGTCGCTACTTCTGTATTGCTTATAGTGCTCAGCCAAATGGTTGACTGAAAGGATGTGTTATGTTGAAGGTGACGGCGCAGGGAATCCATGAGTTAAAGAACATTCTGGAACAGATGAAGTGTTCGGGATGCGGCGAAGAGCATGAGCATGGCGGATCATGTTGCGGCGATGAGCCCGCGCATGCCGAATCGAGCTGCGGCAGCCACTGCGGCTGCGGGTGCGAGGGGCATGGCGATGCCGGCGAAGAGTTCGATATGAATAATATCGCCCTCAGGCTGGTGATAATGGGGGATCAGGGATTTGGCCTTATCCCCGACATCTTCAGGGATGGCGACCAGGCTATAGAGCAGGACGGCGCTAAAGTGCTGCTCGTGGATCAGGAGATCGCCAAGTCGGTCAAGGGGATGACGCTGGATTGCGTGGACGTCCCCGGCGGTCGCGCACTGACGTTTATCCCGGATCAGTCTAATTAACTTCTTCTTTTTCGAAACGGTCGAGGTGCTGAATGGCTGTTTATGGCTACAGCGGCAAGATATTAAGGGTCGATCTATCGTCGGGTAAAACATCAACCGTATCGACGGCTGATTATTCATCTCGATTTCTCGGCGGCAGGGGTATAGCCGCTAAGATTTACTGGGATGAGGTCTCCCCTTCCGTCGGCGCTCTCGATCCCGATAATCGATTGATTTTCATGACCGGGCCTCTCTGCGGTTTCCCCGGCCTCTCCGGCTCTCGCTGGGTCATCTGCGGCAAATCGCCCGCCACCGATCCGGAATCATTCACCTACTGCAACCTAGGCGGCAGCTGGGGCGCGCATCTCAAGTTCGCCGGATACGACGGCGTTGTAGTGCACGGCGCGTCGGATAAGCCGGTTTACATCTACGTCGAAGATGGGAACGTTTCGATACTGGATGCCTCGCATCTGTGGGGCAAGGGCAATATCGATACGCGGCGCGCTTTGAAGGAAGCTCACGGCGATACGGCGCGAGTGGTCTCCATCGGGCAGGCCGGCGAGAATTGTGTGCAGTTCTCGATAATCCTCGCCGATGACGATGCGTCCGGCTCGGGCGGCCTGGCTGCGTCCATGGGCTCCAAGAAGCTCAAGGCTATCGTGGTCAAGGGAAAGAATAAGCCCGTCGCCGCCAATCCCGAGGCGTTGAAACAGGTCTCACAGTACGCCCGCGAACTCACTAAGGGCATGCCGCTGGTGCAGAAAGATCTTACCCCGGGGCCCCGCATGAAGAAGATAGCCTGTTTCGGCTGCATACGCGGCTGCATCCGTTCCGAGGCCATGTCGAAAGACGGTACATTCCACAAATATATGTGCACGGCGGCCCAATTATATCAGGAGCCGGCAAAGCGCTATTACGGGCCGTGGAGCGCCGAGGCCGTCGACGTGCCGTTCCAGGCAACGATGATGTGCGACGATTACGGAATCGACACAAACTCTCTGCTGGCGATGATAATGTGGCTCGGGCGCTGCTACGCCAAAGGCGTGCTGAACGATGAGACCACCGGTATGCAGATAATGGAGATGGGCAGCATCGAGTTCATCGATAAAATGATAAAGATGATATCCCTGCGTGAGGGCTTCGGCGATGTCATGGCGAAAGGCACTATCAAAGCTGCCGAATCGCTCGGAGCCGCCGCCACTGAACAGATAACCTACTACGTGTCTAAGGCGGGACATATGACTCTGTACGACCCGCGCATATTCCTGGTTCACAGCCTGTTCTACGCCATGGAGCCGCGGATGCCGATCCAGCAGCTCCACGAGACGAGCCTGCCACTGTACAAATGGCTGGACTGGGTCGACGGGGTCACCACTTCTTACCTGTCGAGCGGTGTATTTCGCAAGCTGGCCAAAGTGTTCTGGGGTACGGAGACGGCCGCCGATTTCACCACCTACGATGGGAAGGCGCAGGCGGCCGTGAAGATACAGGACCGCCAGTACGCCCGCGAATGCCTGATCCTGTGCGATTTTCCCCTCAACAACGCGTCGAGCGTGATGTATTCCGACGACCACATCGGCGATCCCTCTCTTGACAGCAGGATGCTGGCCGCGGTCGTCGGCGGCGAGCCGGATGAGCAGGGACTCTATAGCGTCGGGGAACGAGTTTTTAACCTGCAGCGCGCTATCCTTGCGCGTGAGGGCCACCGCGGCCGCGCCGCGGACGTTCTCGATGATGTATTCTACACCCGCCCTATCAAGTTCATGGGACTTAACGTGGAGTGCAAGGTTCCCGGCAAAAACGGCGAGATCGCCTCACGCAAGAACACGGTGGTCGATAGAGAAAAGTTCGAGGCCATGAAGGACGAGTATTACAAGCTTCGCGGCTGGGATGCGGCCACCGGCTTGCAGACCAAAAAGCAGCTTGAAAGCATAGGGCTGGGGGATATTGTTAGCGAGATGGAGGAGCGGGGGCTGGTGGGGTAGATTAATTATATCCTAATATCGGAGTCACTGATTGTATTGAGTAAGAAGTCGAAGCTTTTATTAGGAATCATTAATATTTTGCCCTTGTTATATTTTATTTTGGTTTTCACCGTTTTACCATTTGTAGAACGTCTTCCCGCAATATTCTGGATTTTTCATATTTTGGTGGTTAGTTCGGGTGTATGGGTTACTTTCTTTAATATTTTCCATGCCATGGGGAATAAGGAACTTGGACAAGGGAAGAGGTTGACTTGGTCGGGTGTATTGCCATGGGTTATTATCTTTAATATTTTTCATGCCATGGGGAATAGGGAACTTGGACAAGGGAAGAGGTTGACTTGGATAGTCTTACTGATAGGCTTTTTCTTCATAACTAATCCAATATACTGGTATCTTCATATATGGAAATCACAGCAAAGGCTCGATTGGCGAGGGTTGAAGTAAGCTACCATCGAGATTGTCCAGTCATGCCGAGTAAAAGGCCGAACAGATATCATCGTTATGATGGTTTTACGTTTGGATTTTCCTCATCCGTATCCCATTTGGCCGGGTTGTCTACAATGTATTGCCGTATCTCGTTCAATTCAGCTTCGTTGCGAAGGACATGTTCGTAATAATTGCGTTGCCATAGTTTCTTAATACCGGTCTCAGGTGTCGCGTTGATTTGTTTTGTCGTCCGATATTTAAAATAACCGACGATGTCTCCCAATGTAGGGGCGCGGTCTTCGCGCCCACCATCACCGGACGATTTCGTCGTTTCATTAGGGCAGGAGGACCCTGCCCCTACAGTTTGGTAATTTTCGGGGTTCAATATTACGATTCCGTGAAAATGATTGGGCATGATAACACACTCATCCAATTCAATATCAGGGAACCTGGTTTTTAAATCCTGCCATTGCTTATCGATCATTCTGCCAACATCATTCAATTCTATCTGTCCATTTACAATTTCGCCAAATAAACACTCTCTGTCATGGGCGCATATTGTGATGAAATACGCACCGGATTGTGAATAATCGTATTCTTTCAAACGGATGGAATGGCGGTTTTTCATTTGTTGGATTATATGGGAATTAAGTATTTAAGGTCAATTACGCTCGACCTGTTTGAAAATATTGACAAACAGAACAAATCTATGAATAATCAGAGCAGCAGAAAATCCTCATTATAGCGCTGAGTATTTCGTCAAAAATATAAAGGAGGAATCATGAGCATCCAGGAAAGGCTTGATCAGCAGAAGGGAATAAATCCGCCTGACATATCCGGGACCGCGCAATTTTCCGAGGTAAGAAGGAAGCAGATAATCATCGGGAGGAACAGGGCTCATACGCCATCCGGCATCGGTCAGTTTTCCGAGGTAAGGCGGAAGCAAATAATCACCGGCAGAAACAGGGTTCCTCTTACAGCCGCTGAGGGCGCGCTTTCCGAGAGGGTCAGGAAGAATATAGTCCTTGTAAAGGGATAAGATACGGGTAAACAAAAAGCCCGCCAGCACGGCGGGCTTTTTTTATTTGGTAATGTAAGGCAGGCTGAGCTTACCATTATCGATTTCATGCTGTTGAAGGTGTTCTTCACCTTCAACAAAGTTGTCGGCGAGGTGAATCCTTCCATACAATGTTGATCATGGAAGGACACGCCGAGCAAAAGGATTTATTTTTCCAGACGCGGGTTCAATAATGAAGTGCAACATTTGGAGGAGCAGGGATGCAAAGCCGCTTGCCATATGGAGTTGTATATAAAAAGGTTTTGTGCCAAAATTTATCCCATGAATTACCGTGCGACGAATAGTCGGATGTCGGTATGGATTCCGGCTGGAGTTTACCCCGTACGCCGATACGGGGCCGGAATGACGAGGTGCAGCCGATGCTGGTCGAGTTGAAGGTGCGGGACTTCGGCATCATAGAGGATATGAGCTGGAGCCTCGGTCCCGGCTTGAACGTGATAACGGGCGAGACCGGCGCCGGCAAATCGCTGGTGGTCGACGCCATCGAGGCTCTGCTTTTAGGCAAGCTGGATGAGAGCGCCATCCGACACGGCGCCGACGAGGCCAGGATCGAAGGGGTCTTCTCTCTCGATCGTGAAGCCGACTATTCGCGGCTCGCCGTCATCTTAAAAGACAACGGAATCGATTACGACGACACGCTGGCGGTCAGTTGCGGGCTGAGGCGGCAGGGGCGTGGGGTGATAAGGATCAACGGGCAGGCGGTGACCAGGGGCCTGCTGCGTCAGGTGGGCGACCTGCTCATCGATATTCACGGCCAGAGCGAGCACCTGTCGCTGCTCAATATCGAAAATCACATCGATATGCTTGATGCGTATGCCCATACGATTGATTTAAGGAATAGCTTCGCTGAAAAGGCGGCTGAGCTGCGCCATGTGGAGCAGCAGCTTAAATCGCTGGCCGAAGCGCAGGAAAAGAGCGCCCAGCGCGAGGAGTTTCTGCGTTTCCAGATCGACGAGATCAAACAGTCGAAGCTCAAGGAGGGCGAGGAGGAGGCGCTGGCGCAGGAGCGCAGGGTTTTATCATCGACCGAGAAGCTGAAGGAGCTCTGCGACGAGGCCTACAATGCTCTCAGCGGCGGCGATTCCGGGAGCGAAGGCTCTGCTATGGAGCGCCTGAGCGAGTCGATTCGATCGTTAAAGAAATCGGTCGATATAGATGCTACACTGAAGCCCCAGCTCGATGTTCTCGAGGATGCGAATTATCGGTTGGAGGACGCGGCGCGCGAGATACGCTCATATGGCGAGACGCTGGAGCACGATCCGAAGCGCCTTGAGGAAGTCGAGGTTCGTTTGGACCTCATCGGCAGGCTCAAGAAGAAGTACGGACAGAGCGTGAGCGAGGTGCTCGCCTATCTCGATAAGGCCGAGCATGAGCTGGAAGCGATAACGCACTCGTCAGAGAAGCAGGGCGAGTTGGAGAAGCTCCGCGCGTCGCTCAGGGAGGAGATGGGAAAGCTGGCCGTTAAGCTGTCGCAGGCGCGGTCGAAGGCGGCTAAGAAGCTCATCGCCGCGGTTAAGGCCGAGCTCAAAGAATTGAACATGTCGCAGGTGGTTTTCGATGTCGCTATCACGCAGGAGGAAGCCGACGATGGACTGCCGTCGGGCGATGGTCAAAGTTACAGTTTCAACGACAAAGGTATCGATTATGTAGAGTTCATGACATCGACGAATCCGGGCGAGCCGGTGCAGCCTCTTGTTAAAATTGCATCCACGGGCGAGATGTCTCGTTTCACCCTCGCTTTGAAAAGCACCGTCTCCGGGGCCGATGATATACCGATAATGATATTCGATGAAATCGATATCGGTGTGGGCGGCAGGAGCGGCGAGGTCATCGGACGGAAGCTGTGGAACCTGGCTAGGAATCGGCAGGTTATCTGCATCACCCACCTGCCTCAGATAGCGGCCTATGCCGACGCGCATCACGTGGTGCACAAAGAGACGAATAAAGGCAGGACGGTCAGCGTTATCGAATCCGTTTCCGGCGAGGATCGATTTAAAGAAGTCGCTGTCATGCTGGCCGGGCCGAAACCCAATGATAGCTCCGTGAAAAGCGCAAAAGAATTCATCCGGAAGGCGGATGAGAGCAAGAGGTTATAGCATAACGGTCATTAGTCGGCTAATCCTTGTTTTAATCGTGATTTTCATTGACAAAGGAATATTAAAAACGCTAAAATTGGAAGGTTGTGTTTTTAAGTATATAAAAGAGTGAAATATAGCTATATAGAGATACTTTTATAGTGAACAGTCTGCTTTATATTCGCAAAAGCGTACCCCGGTTATTCTCTCCAGGTATTAACTCCATCCAATTAAGCGAGGTGTGACAAGTGTTAGTAGTAGTATGCATAAAACAGGTTCCTGACACCACGCAGGTGAAGACCGATCCGGTTACGGGGACATTGATTCGAGAAGGCGTGCCTTTCATCGTGAACCCGTTCGATACCCACGCGCTGGAGGAAGGCCTCAAGCTCAAGGATAAGTATGGCCTGCGCGTCGCGGCCATATCGATGGGGCCTCCGAACACGGAAGTTACCCTTAAAAAGGCTCTGTCCCTCGGCGTGGACGACGCCGTCCTGCTCAGCGACCGAGTATTCGGCGGCGCCGACACCCTGGCCACCAGCAAGGTGCTGGCAGAAGCCATCGCCAGGCTGGCTAAGGAGGAAGAGGTCGGTGTCGTGCTGTGCGGCAAGCAGAGCATAGATGGTGATACGGCGCAGGTAGGCCCCGGCATCGCGGCCAGGCTGCATTACACGCAGCTGACGCTGGTGGATCAGATTCAGGACTTCGACCCGAAGGCAAAGAAGGTCATAGTCAGGCGCAAGCTTGAGGGAAGGCATGAGATCGTTGAGGCTCCCCTGCCCGCGGTCATTTCCGTGGTGCGCGAGATAAATCAGCCCAGGTATCCCACTGTTCCCATGAAGCTCATGTCCCAGGATGCGCAGGTCAAGCTGTGGAACAACAGCGTGATGGAGCTGCCGGCAGAGCTAATCGGTCTCAACGGCTCGCCGACCCAGGTCAGGAAGATTTTCTCTCCCGAGCGGGCCAAGGGCGAGATACTCGGAGACGGCGTCGGCGATCCCGAGGGGGCGGCCGGAATGCTCATAGACGAGCTGCTCAAGAAAGACGTGATCTCAATATAAATATCGATTCGGATGTAGGGTGATATGGACGAAAAGAAAAAGAAAATAAAGAAACCGCGTGGCGTAGCCAGGCTCATACCGGGCAAGTGCATCGCTTGCGGCGCCCGTTGTCAGGTGGCCTGTCCCAAAGACGGCGTGGAGATGAACGATAAGGGCGAACCGGTTTTCAAGCCCGAGCTTTGTATCGGCTGCACCAAGTGCGTCAAGGTCTGCCCTTCCGGCGCTATAGAGATGTACCTCACCGATGAGGAGAAGAAGCTGCTGGCGGAGTGGGAGGCGCAGAGGGCCGCCGAGGGCGGGGCACCCAAGGCGGAGGAAGATGAAGAAGCAAAAGATGTCGCTCATCCGCAGTTAAAAGAATACAAGGGCGTCTGGGTTTTCGTTGAGCAGAGCGATGGCAATGCGGCCACGGTGGCATGGGAGCTGATGGGGATCGGCGGCGAGCTGGCTAAGAAGCTGAACGTTGAGTTGTGCGCCATCGTCATCGGCGATAACGTGAAACATCTCTGCGATGAGGCTTTCTCCTACGGGGCGTCCAAGGCGTATCTTGTCGACGATCCTGTCTATAAGAACTATCGCACCGAATCTTATTACAAGGCTGTGTGCCATCTGGTGCGCAAGTACAAACCTGAGATCGTGCTGGTGGGGGCGACCGGACTGGGCCGCGACCTGGCCGGGGCGGTGGCCACCGATCTGCTAACAGGACTGACGGCTGACTGCACGGGACTGGCCATTGACGATAAAGGATTCCTGATGCAGACCCGTCCCGCTTTCGGCGGCAATATCATGGCCACCATCATGACGGAGAGAACGAGGCCGCAGATGTCTACCGTGCGCCCGCATGTGATGCCGATGCCTCCATGCGACAAGGGGCTCAAAGGTACCATCATCGTCGAGCCGTCTCCGGTTAAAGAGAACGACATACTGGTAAAGGTACTTCAGATAATCGAGGACAGCAGGCAGGGAGCGGATGCGATAGATGTATCGGCTGCGGACGTTATCGTCGCGGGCGGACGCGGCATGCTCAGTAAAGAGAATTTCGGCATCCTGCAGGAGCTGGCCGACGAGCTGGGCGGCGTTGTCGGCTGCTCGCGCGCCGCGGTGGAGGCCGGGTTCATGCCCGTCGAACGCCAGGTGGGACAGACGGGCAAGACGGTGCGGCCCAAGATATACATCGCCTGCGCCATAAGCGGCGCCATTCAGCACCTGGTGGGCATGCAGGATTCGGATGTGATCATAGCGGTCAACAGGGATCACCACGCCCCGATATTCGAGGTTGCGACGTACGGGATCGTCGGCGACGTGTTCCAGGTGATACCGGCTATCACCAAGCGTCTCAAAAATTTGAAGCAACAAAAGGTGGCTTGCTAGGTTGTCGATCTTGATGTCTGTAAGGAGTTAACCGTGTCTGTAAGCACTGTGATATTTATAGTGGTATTCATAGCGGCGGTGACGCTGTTCATTTCGAGCTGCTATAGCCGTTTTCGACTTGTGGCTATGGGCAAGCCCGACAACCGCTTCAAAGAGATCGGCAGGCGCATATGGAACATGATCTATTACCCGTTCTCGCAGCGCTGCACCATCTCCCGCAGCTATCGCTTCGGCATCAACCACGCCCTGCTCTTCTGGAGCTTTATGCTGCTGCTCATCGCCAACACCGAGTTCCTGCTGCACGGTCTGGTGCCGAATACCATCGCCCTGTCGAAACTGCCTTCGGGAGCCTATCACGCGCTGGCCATGATATTCGATATTGTGTCGGTACTTGTACTGGTAGCCATCGTTGCCGCTGTTGCGCGGCGTTTCCTATTTCCGCCCAAGTTCATCGAGGCCAGAAGCCGCGACGCATTTATAATTTTAGGGCTCATCGCGACACTAATGATAGCGTTCTTCTTCACGCACGGCGGCGAGATCGCGCAGGGAGTTGAAGAGGCCGCGTCTTATATGCCGATATCGAATTTCGTCGGCACAACGATACTGGGTGGTGCTTCGCAGGGTGCAGCCGAGACGGTCGCGGACGTGTTCTGGTGGATACATGCGATCGTGCTTCTGTCGTTCCTCAACTACCTGCCCTACAGCAAGCATATGCATATTCTTACATCGATCCCGAACTGCTTCTTTCGCAGCATCGATAAAGTGACCACCCAGCCGCGCGAGGAGTTCGCGAAGGGCAATGTCTACGGCGCCGAGCGCGTCGATCAGCTTACATGGAAGGACCTGTTCGATTCGTACTCCTGCACCGAGTGCGGCCGCTGCTCCGATAACTGTCCGGCGGCAAATACGGGAAAGCAGCTGCAGCCGCGGCTGTTGATACATGATATCAAGGTGAATTTGCTTACAAACGGCCCCCTGCTGTTAAAAAAGGGCGAGCCGGTGTTGCCGCTGATAGGAGATCATCACGGCGGCAGCGTATCGGAACAGGTGCTCTGGGACTGTACCACCTGCGGCGCCTGCATGGAGGTCTGCCCTGTATTCATCGAGCACGTGCCGAAGATCGTGAACATGCGGCGGCATCTGGTTGAGATGAAGGCCAAGTTCCCTCACGAGCTGCATAATTTCTTCGAGAACATCGAAGGCCGCAGCAATCCGTGGGGCATAGCGCCTGAAAAGCGGGCGTCGTGGATTCAGGAAGCCGGCGCCGAGCTATTCGAATCAGGCAAGACCGAGTATCTGTTCTACGTGGGATGCGCCGGCGCGCTCGATTCGCGCAGCAAGCAGGTGACGCTGGCTACGACCAAGGTGCTCAATGCCGCCGGTGTCTCGTGGGGAGTCCTGGGCAAGGACGAGCTGTGCTGCGGCGACAGCCTGCGGCGTCTGGGCAACGAATTTGTCTTTGAGGATATGGCCAAGAAGAACGTCGCCTTATTTAAGGAGAAGGGCATCAAGAAGATAATTACGCAGTGTCCCCATTGCTTCAGCGCCTTCAAGAACGACTATCGGCAGTACGATGCTGATATCGAAGTCGTACATCATACCGAGTTTATCAATAGTCTGATTGAGCAGGGCAAGCTCAAGCTGAACGGCGGCGCTAGCCTGGGCAAGGTCGTTTTTCACGATTCATGCTATCTGGGGCGTTATAACTCGATCTACGATCAGCCGCGAAGTGCTGTTGCTGCCGCGACGGGACAGGCTCCCGCCGAGATGGATAAGAACAGGTCGAGGGCTTTCTGCTGCGGCGGAGGCGGAGGACGCATGTGGTTGGAGGAAAATGTCGGCGATCGTATTTATGTAGCCCGCACCGAACAGGCGCTGAAGCAGGAGCCGGATACGATCTGTACCTGTTGTCCTTATTGCATGACCATGTTCGAGGATGGTCTCAAGGATAAGAAGGTGGAGGACAAGGTCAAGGTCATGGACCTTTCAGAGATCGTGGCTGCCGCTTTGAAGCAGGGTTAGTTTCGAAAGTGGTACAATATAACTGGATGTTTGGGAATCGTCGGGTCGGTCGCTACTGCGGACTCGATAGTATGAGAGGAGAGTTATGAGGGATAAGGTGGAGGAAGCTTTAAAGAAGATAAGGCCTTCGCTTCAGGCTGACGGTGGAGATGTTGAACTGGTTGATGTTAAGGACGGCGTCGTGAGCGTGCGGCTCCAGGGCGCTTGCCACGGGTGCCCGATGGCGGCTATGACGTTGCAGCAGGGTATCGCCCGTATATTGAAGGAGCAGGTGCCTGAAGTTAAAGAAGTGGTATCCGTATAGTATCGTCATGAAGAGGGTATTTACATCGTCGATTTATCTGTAGTAAAATTTAACGGTGATTTGTCGACTATGGCTTACAGGCAGGGAGCGAATATTGTTTTCGCTCCTTTTTTAAAATACTTAATATTTTTATCAGGTATGGTCGGTAATACCGTCAGATTTGATAGCTTTCTTTCATAAAAGGTCTCGTTGGAAATTAGTAATTCTGGTAAAATATACAAAATGATATGTGAAATAAATAACAATCCCAAATATACGACTTGGTGGAAATGCAGACGAAAAAAATAAGTCCCGCATTTTGCCGGGTCGTATTTGCTATAGGGTTGAAAGGAGGGGCAGGACGGGAAAACAATTAAAGAACTGGCGTTGTAGAATATGCCAGGTAATTGGGAATAAGTTACCGAATAAATCATTAGGAATCACAAAATATTAAATGAAAGGAGAGCTTAATGCCATTCAAATCACCTAAAGAGATCGCAGAGGCGGCGTGTTCTGCAGGTACTGCGAAAACACAGCTCCCCTGGGGCAAGATGCTGGTGCTCGGCATTCTGGCCGGTGCTTACATCGCTTTCGGGGCGCAGCTTGCGGTTACGGCTGCCGCCGGCGATTGGGCTACAAATCTAGGCATGCCGGGTATTCAAAAATTCATCTTCGGCGGCGTGTTCCCTGTAGGACTCATGTTGGTGGTCATTGCCGGGTCGGAGCTTTTCACCGGCAACTGTGCCATACCCGTGCTTTCATGCATGAGCGGCAAAGCTAAAATCGGAGGCTTGCTGAAAAACTGGTTCTTCGTTTACATCGGCAACTTTATCGGCGCCTTGATCGTAGCTTATTTACTGGCGCATATGACTGGACTATTTGCGGCATCACCCTGGCATGAGTACATCGGTACTATCGCGAGCAAGAAAGTCTCCCTGGGCTGGGACCAGGCATTTCTGCGCGGCATAGGTTGTAACTGGCTGGTTTGTCTTGCAGTGTGGATGGCCATCAGCAGCGACAGCATCATAGGCAAGGTATGGGCCATATGGTGGCCAATCATGGCTTTCGTTGCTCTCGGTTACGAACACAGCGTGGCCAACATGTTCTTTATCCCGGCCGGTATTTTTGAAGGCGCAGCTGTTACCTGGGGCGACTTCATCGTGAAAAACCTCATCCCGGTTACCCTTGGTAATATCGTAGGCGCTGCGGTTTTTGTATCCGGTGCATACTGGTATGTATACATGAGAACCGGTAAACAAAAGGCACAGCAGCCGCCAGCGGCAAAGTAGATTGGTTAAGCCTCTGCCATATTAGATAGGGCGATTTTTTATGGCAGAGGCTTTCTTAAAGGAGGCAGGTTTTGGAAAGGGTCTTAACCACCTGCGAGTTTTGCGGGTGCGGTTGTAACTTTTATCTCGGGGTGGAAGGCGGCAGGGTGGCTGCGGTTTATCCTAGTACCTCACATGATGTAAGCCACGGCAAGTTGTGCATCAAGGGATGGCAGGGTCACGAATATATTCACAGCCCGGAACGGCTGACGACGCCTCTCATCAGACAGGGCGATAATTTCAAGGAAGCGTCGTGGGATGAAGCCTATAAGCTGATTGCAACAAAACTCGACAAGATCAAGAAAGAATCAGGCAGCGATTCCATCGCCGTTCTCACATCCGCGAAATGCACTAACGAAGAAAACTATCTTTTACAGAAGTTCACACGTGCCGTTATCGGCACGAACAACATCGACCATTGCGCCCGTCTTTGACACTCTTCCACTGTGGCCGGTCTGGCCACAACATTTGGAAGCGGCGCAATGACCAACTCCATTAATGAGATCGGCGAAGCCGAAGTAATCCTTGCTATCGGCTCCAACACTACAGAACAGCACCCGCTGGTTTCGCATCAGATAATTAAGGCGGTTAAAAAGGGCACAAAGCTTATAGTGGCCGATCCGAGAAAAACACAGGTGGCTAAACTAGCCGGGTTATACATGAGCCTCAAGCCCGGTTCGGATGTGGCCTTGCTCAACGGTATGATGAACTACATCATCTCCGAAGGTTTATATGATAAGCAGTTCGTCGAGACGCGCACGGAGGGGTTTGAGGAGCTAAAGAAAGCAGTATCTGATTGCACTCCGCAGAAGGCTTCCGAGATCACCGGCATACCTGTCGGCGACATTATAAGTGCGGCTAAAACGTATGCAGGGAGCAAGAAGAGCTCAATAATTTATTGCATGGGTGTTACTCAGCATGTAACAGGCGTTGATAATGTTATGTCATGCGCCAACCTGGCGATGCTGACCGGTAACGTTGGCAAGCCCTCAACAGGAGTGAATCCGCTGCGCGGACAGAGTAATGTCCAGGGTGCCTGCGACATGGGCGGCCTGCCCAACGTTTTCACCGGTTATCAGGCAGTCAATAACGACGAGCTCCGCCAGAAGTTCGAAAAAGTCTGGGGAGTAACGCTATCCCCCAAGCCTGGATTCACCGCTACTCAGATGATAGAGTGCGCGGCGGACGGTCGGCTGAAAGCCATGTACATTATGGGAGAGAATCCCATGGTGTCAGATCCCGACAGTAATCATACTGAGCACGCATTAAAGAAATTAGAGTTTCTTGTAGTACAGGATATATTCTTAACGGAAACGGCAAAGCTGGCTCACGTAGTATTACCGGGGGTCTCGCCTGCCGAGAAGGATGGCACATTCAGCAATACCGAGAGAAGGGTGCAAAGGATCAGAAAGGCTATCGATCCCATCGGTAACAGCAGGCCGGACTGGCAGATCATATGTGAGCTTTCCAGACAGATGGGTTACAAGATGGATTACGCATCTCCAGAGGAAATCATGAAGGAGATTGCTAAACTGACTCCGTCGTATGGCGGCATAACCTACAGCCGGTTGGAGAACGGCGGTCTGGCCTGGCCGTGTCCGACGACAGAACATCCTGGGACTCCCTATCTTCATAAGGATAAATTCGCGCGCGGTCTGGGTAAATTCATGCCTATAACGTACAAACAGCCGGCGGAATTGCCGGACGGCGAGTATCCGTTCATGCTCACAACGGGGCGCACCGGATTCCACTATCATACCGGCACGATGACGAGAAGGGTTCCGATACTGGACAGGGAAGTGCCGGGAAGCTATGTGGAAATAAGCAAGAGTGACGCTACAAAGCTTGGAATAAGAAACGGCGCGATGACGAAAGTATCATCGAGAAGAGGCCAGATAGTAGTTAAAGCTAAGGTCGTCGATACAATTCAGGAAGGGCTGGTTTTCATTCCTTTCCACTTCGCGGAAGCTGCAGCTAATAGACTTACCGCCGCCAATCTGGACCCGGTGGCCAAGATACCGGAATACAAAGTATGCGCGGTTAAGCTGGAGAGGAATTAGACAATGAGCGAGATGAAGATTATAAGCAAAGGCAATCTGGCCGATTTCCTGAAGGCTTTGAACGGCGACCGTGAGGTCATAGTGTCGTCCATCGAAAACGGCACCCTCATAATGGGCAACATGGGTTCCGTTAAGATGGAGACAGGTTTCAACGGGCGGCCGTTGATTCCTCCCAAGGAATACTTCTTCCCGCAGCGCGAGAAGATATTTACTTTCAACGCCAAGGATCCAAAGAAGGTAGACATCGTGGCTCATACCAACGACGCCAAGCGCGTGATATGGGGTTTGCGCCCCTGCGACCTTTACGGTATCAAGACCCTGGACGAGATATACATGTCCAACTACGTGGATACCTACTATAAGGCGCGGCGGGACAATACCGTACTTATGGGGCTTAACTGCAACGAGCCCTGCGATACGTGCTTCTGCGATTCAACTAAGACGGGTCCTTTCGCTAGTGAAGCGTTCGATGTTATGTTCACTGACCTCGGAGACAAATACCTGGTGAACATCGGGAGCGATAAAGGCAAGAAGGCAATCGAAAAGGGCTCGAAGCTGTTCGGCGCCGCTACCGATGCCGACAAGGCGAAGGCGGCCGATCTGGAGAAGAAGAGCAAGGGCGCTTTTAAGCGCTCGGTGCGCTCGGCCGAGGCCAAGAAGAAGCTGCCGGGTTCGTGGGACGACAAACTGTGGTCGGAGGAGTCCCTGCCCTGTATCCTCTGCGGCGGCTGTAACTTTGTATGTCCCACCTGTCACTGCTTCAATATAGAGGACATCAATGAAGGCGACGGCGTCAGCACCAGGGTTCGCTACTGGGACAGCTGCCAGCTCGGCGGCTTCACCCAGATGGCGGCGGAAAATACACGGGAACATCAGTCGGAAAGGCTGCGCCAGAGGATATTCCACAAATGCGTATATACTCCGGACAAGTATAACGGAGTGCCCGGCTGCACCGGCTGCGGGCGATGCATAGAGGTGTGTCCCGCCGATATAGACATCACCCATATCCTGGGGAGGGTTACATCGAAATGACTGAGAACATTTATGCTCCTCATTTGATAACTATAAAAAAGATACGTGACGAAGCCGAAAACATTAAGACATTCACCCTGGAGTTCAACGAGCCGGAGATGCGCAAGTCATTTGCCTATCGTCCCGGCCAGTTCGGCGAGGTCACCATATTCGGCGTCGGCGAGGCCCCTATCTCCATCACTTCGTCGCCGTCGATGAAAGGCTATCTGGAATTGAGCGTAGCCGGAGTTGGCAAAGTTAGCCGCGCCATGCACCAGAAAAAGGAAGGCGACGTCATCGGTTTCAGGGGCCCTTACGGCAATACCTTCCCGTTCGATGAAGTAGCCGGCAAGGATATCCTGTTCGTGGCCGGCGGCATCGGTCTGGCGCCTCTGCGCTCGCTGATCAATCAGATGTTCGCCGAGAGGGAGAAATTCAAGAAGATAAGCATTCTCTACGGCTGCAGGTATCCCAAGATGATGTGCTTCATGGACGACCTCGATAGATGGGGCAAGGTGCCCAACAGCGAGGTTCTGCGCACCGTGGATACCGATCCGGAGAAGAATTGGTGCGAGAACATCGGCGTGGTCGGCTCGCTGCTGTCCAAGATCAACATCGACCTGAAGAACACCGTGGCTTTTGTCTGCGGCCCGCCGATAATGATACACTTCGTTATCCTGGACCTGCTGAAGCTGGGCTTCGCCGGGGACAAGATAATCACGACTATGGAGCGAAGGATGGAGTGCGGCCTGGGCAAATGCGGCCACTGCAACATCGGTGAAAAATACGTGTGTTTTGACGGACCGGTGTACTCTTATCAGCAATTAAAAGAACTGGGTGAAGAGATTTAAATGGAGTACAGGCTAAAGTTTAGTCTATGATATGTTGATGATATCGATGAAGTCGATATCCGATATATAGAATTGGAGGGAAATGGTGGAAAAGTTAGGAGTACTAAAAAAAGCTACTGAGTACTGGGTTAAAGCTGATGTACTGCCGAAGGCTAACAAAGGACTGCTTGAGAAGTTAGCGAGTTTGTGTACACTGAAGACATATGAAGCTGGGGAGATTATAGCCAAGGAAGGGAAAAAAGCTAACAATCTGTATTTAATTGCGGAAGGTACGGCATCGATTATTGTAGGACTTGGAAAGACCTACGAACGGCAGATACAAACCGCTTCTAAGTTCGAACTAGTTGGCTGGTCGGCGGTGGTTCCGCCATATTCATATAAAGGTTCAGTTAGGGTTGAAAAGAAGTTAACCGCGCTGGTCTTTAACGGACAAGCTTTACGCGATTTATCCCAAAACGATCCTGTTTTGGGCTGTGTAGTTTATCAATGGATTACTAGCGCACTTTCCCAGAGGCTGCATAACGCGTTTTTACAGCTTACGAATGTTACTTAATCGTTTTTATCAGGGGTGAATTCAGAAGGATAAAGTTACAAGTATAGTTGAATGTAAGATGCGACTTATTTAAAAGGTAAGTTGAAATGGGGGGAAGCATAAGTGCTTCCCCCTTACTTTTTTATCAGGTAAAATGAAACGATGTGCGACCAACATGGTCTCAGTTAATTTGGAAATTGTGTAGTGATGGAATATGCATGAATTAGCAATAACCCAGGGCCTGATAGACCTCGTTCTGGAGCACGCCAGGAAGTCCGGGGCTAAGAAGGTTTTGAGAGTCAATGTGGTCGCCGGAGAACTAAGCGGCTATGTCGATGAATGTATGCAGTTCTATTATGAGCAGCTCAGCAAAGGGACCATCGCCGAGGACGCTAAACTGTTTTTCAAACGCGTGCCTACTCAGGGTCGCTGCCGCGACTGCGGCCACGAGTTCACAATCAAGAAACTGGACTGGATATGCCCGGAATGCCATAAAAAAAACGTTCAGCTTTTAAAGGGCATGGAGTTGTTCGTGGAAAGCATTGAGGTGGACTGACATGGAAATCAAGGTTTTAAAGGATATACTCAGCGCCAACGACCGTATCGCACTTGAGAACAGAAAACTGCTCGATAGCAAAAACGTACTTGCGATTAATGTAATGGCCTCTCCGGGGGCGGGTAAAACGAGCGTGATTTTGCAGACCATCGCCAGCCTTAAGGACAAAATAAGGATCGGGGTCATCGAAGGCGATGTCAGCTCCAGCGTGGACGCGGACAGAATAGCTCAGGAGAACGTGCCGGTACTGCAGATTAACACCGGCGGAGAATGTCACCTTGATGCAAACATGATAAAGCGTGCTCTCAATGAGATTCCGCTTGACGATATCGATGTTCTGTTTATCGAGAACATAGGCAATCTCATCTGCACCGCCGAATTCAAGATAGGCGCGCATAAGAACCTCGTCATCGCCAGCGTTCCTGAGGGCGACGACAAACCGTTGAAGTATCCGTTGATGTTCACCATAGCCGATGTCATTCTGGTGAACAAGATCGATCTGCTGCCATATTCCAAATTTGACACCGAAGCGTATAGAAAATCGGTGACTGGACTTAATGACAAAGTGGAGATTTTTGAGATATCCTGCGCCACGGGACAGGGGCTGGAAGAGTGGCTGGGGTGGGTCAGGCATACGGCGGCGGAAATTGCCAGCAGTGACAGTCTATGAAGCTTCGTGTCAAAACAGCGATACTCTAACGACAATCACCCCGAAAAGTAGTATAATGTTCCTCCATCAGAGAGTCTTTATCATGCGTGCAACACATATTGATGCTCTGCATCTCAGGAGAGGGGTGATACGATGTATAAGATCAAGGTTACGAAACAGGATGCGCAGAAATTCTTGGCCGACGTTCCTGAAAAAAATACGTTTTGGTGTTGCGATGGGCGCATATTCAGGAATATGAGTGAACTGGCCGACGGACTTGAGACTATGTCGGATGAGACCTTTTTCTATCATTCAAACGATGAGAAGCATGACTTCAGCAACTGGCTTAATGAAGTCATCGAGGATGAGAAGCTGGGAAGAGATCTGTCACGACCGCTCACGCGGCGTGAAGCGGCGAAGCGCGTGAACGACAGGGTCACACTGTTGAATTTGAAATTATAGAGATTTTGTCTTTAGACGCGTCTTCTTCTAATGGAGCAGGGCTCTTTGTGGCTTCAAACGTTTTGTTTTTATTAAAGTATCGAACTTGTTATCGTTCACCCCAGACATTAAAATATCCCCGGGTGCCCCCCGACAATCATAGAGCGGTACAGTAAGTAGATGATCAAAGTACAAAAGCTGACTAAAACCTATAACATGGGTAAAGTGAAGGTTAAAGCGCTGGATGGCGTCTCCTTCAATGTTGTGAATGGCGATATGCTTGCTATCATGGGCAAAAGCGGCTCGGGGAAATCGACGCTTCTCAGGCAGATGGGGCTGCTGGACCTTCCGACAACGGGGAGGATATTCCTCGGTCGATATGATGTGACACGACTCGCTGAGAGCGAGAGAGCCCGGCTGCGTCTGAAATATCTGGGCTACGTTTTCCAGGAGTATGCCCTTCTTGGCGAACTGACCGCGCATCAGAACGTGTATTTACCCGGCATGATGCTGAACCACAAAGGTAAAGACTACAAGAAACGCGCTGTCGAGTTATTGAAGCTGGTGGGCCTGGGCAAAAGAGTCAGCCATTATCCTAAAGAGCTGTCCGGGGGTGAGCAGCAGCGGGTGGCCATCGCCCGGGCTTTAATCAACAGCCCAAAGGTTCTTCTGGCCGACGAGCCCTGTGCCAATCTGGATACCATCTCCAGCGGCAGGGTTATGGAAACGCTGGCCAGGCTGAATCAGGATATGAAAATCACCATCGTCTTCGTGTCCCATGATCCCGGAGACAGGCAGTACGCCCGGCATATTCTGACGCTGGGAGACGGCAAGGTCATCGCGCGTGACGGTGGAACGGCATGATCAGATCGCTGAAAGTGGCCTGCCTGCTGGCTTTCACCTCGGTTACTAAGGGCAATTTCAGGATAGCCCTGCTCACTATGCTTATTCTTATTCTTGTGGCTCTAAATTTACTCTTTGTGCCCGGTCTGCTCGACGGGCTGGTGTGGGGGGCGAACGATAAGCTGGTCAATACGCATACGGGCGATCTCCTTATAGAACCGGATGGAGCCAGCCACTACATTCCCGATGTCGATTGGCTCATGGCGGAGGTCGAGAAGATAGAAGGCGTTGAGGCGGCCGCAGCAAGGAATTATCTGGGCGCTGAGATTGATTCTGAAGGTAAATATGTTGGTGCTGCTGTCTATGGGGTTGATCCGGATACGGAAAGAGCCGTTTTTACTATCGCCGACTATATTATAGAGGGAAGCTATCTGGATGAGGATGATATCGATACTATAGTTCTCGGCGTTCAGCTTGCCGGTGCTGATAGAACGGATTTGGAGCTATACGCCAGGTCGCTTCAGAATGTGCATGCAGGAGATGTAGTAAAAGTTGCCTATGCCGATGGTATAGAGAAGGAATATACGGTTAAAGGCATTTTCCACACGGAGTTTATTCAAACGGACCTGCAAGCCTTTATATCCGAAGAGGAGTTCAATACTCTTGCCCCGCTACTGGCGAATAATGCCAGCACCATACATATCAGGACTACTGAAGATGCCGATGTCGGCTCAATAACTGATCAGATATTGAATATAAGGAACGGCCTTAAGGTCATGACATGGGAAGACTATGCCGGCCTCGTTCACAGCATGACGTCAAGCTTTAAGATCATTGAAGTAATCATGAATGCGGTGAACCTGCTTGTGGCCGGCATCACAATTTTTATCATAACTTATATCGATGTGGCGCACAGGAGACGGCAGATAGGCATCCAGCGGGCTATCGGTATAACTCCCGCCTCTATCACGATGTCGTACGTGATACGAGCCATATTCTATGCCATCGTCGCGCTGGCGCTGGCCATGCTGATTTACAAGTTCGGAATAATACCATTGGAAGCGCACTACCCGTTCCATTTCCCGTTCGGCGACGTCTTCTTAAGGATAATACCGTTTGTGTTAGTCCGCACCGCCTTGCTGCTATTCGTCGTCTCCATAATTTCCGCGTTGTTGCCCGTGCACGGAGCGATGAGGACAAAGATAATCGATGCCATATGGGGATGATTTGTGTAATCCGATAGAAGGACGAAATTAAGATGATTGAAAAAAAGTGTCCTAAATGCGGCGAGTCTCTGGTCTACAATGAGAAGACGGGATTGTACAGGTGCAAGAACGGCAAATGCGGTCGTGTGTATACCCACACTGCACTAAGAAGGCGAAAGATTGGAAATTACAGAGAGGTTGGAAGGAAGAGGATTGTATATTAGTCCGGGTGCCGGCGATAGGATTGAGATAATAAACTAGCAGTTACTTAGATTAGGGTTGTATTTTTGACACGGCTTGTGATTAAGTATAAAATAGCTACGTGTTTCGCGGGAGTAACTCAGTGGTAGAGTTCCTGCCTTCCAAGCAGGGTGTCGCGGGTTCGAGCCCCGTCTCCCGCTCCAATACAACCGAGATTCAGGTAATACATAATAGTCGACCCGCTTAAGAATTGTCTATCGTGTGGGAACTCAGTTTCGGTTATTAGGCTTTTCCTTCCGACTTATCTTCAGAAGTCAGTTTCTTCAACTTCTCCGTCATGCCCTTGAGCTTCTTATCGACCAGATAGTTTATCGTTCCTTTTGGATATGTGCCGTCTTTTTTCCTGACGCCGGACGGCAAACCGGTGAGTATTTCCATACCCTCGTCAACGGTCTTCGCCGTATAGATGTGGAATTTGCCGTCTTTCACCGTCTGCACTACATCCTCTTTCAGCATCAGGTTCCTTATGTTCTGGCCGGGGATGAGCACGCCCTGTTCCCCTGTGAGTCCCTGCGCCTGGCACACGCGGAAAAAGCCCTCGATTTTTAGGTTGACGCCGCCGATGGGTTGTATCTGTCCCTTCTGGTTTACCGAGCCGGTGACCGCTATCCCCTGGCGTATCGGCACTTCGGCAATGCTGGAGAGAATCGCATACAGCTCGGCAGATGAGGCGCTGTCACCGTCAACACCTTCGTAAGACTGTTCGAAGCACAGGCTGGCGGAGAGCGACAGCGGCTTATCCTGGGCGTATCGCCAGCCGAGGTAGCCGCTTAGGATCATGACGCCTTTATTGTGAATCGGGCCGCTCATCTCCGATTCTCGCTCTATGTTGATTACGCCGCCGCGTCCCATGAAGGTGCTTGCGGTTATCCGCGAAGGCTTGCCGAAGGCGATATCCCCCAGAGAATAGATGCTGAGCCCGTTCACCTGCCCTGTCTCTTCGCCGGCGATATCTATCATTATCTCGCCGCGGTTTATCATATCCCTGATTTTTTCGTCGGCGAGATTGTGTCTGAATATCCTTTCTTCAATGGCTTTCGCTACGTGCTTATCGGTGATGAGTTTGTCCCCGTCGCGGGAGGCCCAGTAATCGGATTCCTGTATCAACTGCTTAATAAACGCGAATCGCGATGACATTTTCTCCTGATCGGACACCATCCGCGACGAGTATTCTATCATCCTGGCTACTCCGGCCGGATCAAAATGCTTCGTGCCGCACTCCTCGCAGCAGACGGCGATGAAGGCGGCGTAGTCTTTCATATTCTTCTCGGTTTTATCGATCTCATAATCAAAATCGGCCTTGACCCGGAATATCTCCCAGAAGTCTTCGTCATGCATGGACAGCAGGTGATATATAAAAGATTCACCTATAAGTATGATCTTTATTTTCACGGGCATCGGTTCCGGCCTCATGCCCTGAGGCGCGAAGAGACCGAACTGCTCGAACGGGTCTTCTATGCGCACCTCCCTGTTCTTTATCGCACGCTTGAGGGCGAACCAAGCGATGGAGTTAATTGCTATGTCATAGGCGCTGAGCAGGAGGTAGCCGCCGTTGGCCTTGCTCAACGCGCCCGGTTTTATCATGGTGTGGTCGCTTACGTAGCCGCCAAGAAGGAAACGCCTTTCTATCATGCCGAACAGGTTACCGAAATTAGGATTGGATTCGATCACGACCGGCGGCCCCTTGACCTCGCTGTTATCTACAAAGACGTTGACCTGGAAAGGAAGGAAGGGATTCTTGCCTGTGGCCGCCTGGTTCACCGGCATCCCAAGCACAGTAGGCGCCGGCTCCTCCCCATCCTTGAATAAATCAATATTGTCGAGCGTGTATCTTTTTAACTCGTAGAGGAACTTGCTTATCTTTGACTGCTCCTGATACGTGATCAGCAGCATGTTGATCAGCCGCGAAATAGTGAACTCTCCTATGTCCTTATCCAGTTTCTGCAGGCGCTCCGCGGTCTGTTTCTGTAAATCAGCGACCTGCTCGATGCCGGACTGCAGCTTCTTTATGAGTTCGTCATGCTTATTATTCAGCTCTTTCTTGGCGTTTTCTGAAAGTGCGTTGAACTGCTTTTCCTCCATGGGGTGGCCGTTTACCGTCGGGATCAGCGTCGGGCCGGCGGGGCCTACTTTCAGAGCGAAATCCTGCTGGCGCGCCTCCTCGGACACGCTCTCGAACACCTGTTTCTGCAGGGTCTGGCTTTCCTCCATGACCTTTTCTTTTTGTTCCTTGTACTCATCGCTGGTGAAAGCCCTCCTCATCTCCTTACGAGCCCTGTTCAATAACTGGTTCATGTCATCGCGGAATTCCTTGCCTTTGCCCTGCGGCAGGCTCACTATTTGGGGCTGGTCCGGCTCTCTGAAATTGTACAGGTAGCACCAGTCCTCGATAACAGGCATTTCGCCCCTAGTTTCCTTCTCTTCTATAAGTTTCTCGATATAGGTCTTAACCATTGTTGTCTTGCCGGTGCCGGTAAGTCCGGCGACATAGATGTTGTAGCCGTCATCGCTCATGTTCAACCCGAACTCTATGGCCTTGGCGGCGCGCTCCTGGCCTATAAATTCGCCGAGCGGAGAAAGCTCTTTAGTGCATTCGAATTCAAATATTCCGGGGTCGCATTTCCAGCGCAGTTTTTCAACAGGCACTTCATATTGCTTTGGTTTCAATTTATCCCTCCTGTCGAATCATTGATACGTAACGGATGTATAGCGGGCGATGTTTTTGAGGTTGTTCCTAATTTAAACATGGATTTGAAAAACTTACAATATACGCTGCGTCGGGAGGTCGCTGGCCGGTTCGGTGCGGTTAGTAGTTAAATAAGGGGTATGGGGGAATCTGGAAATAGAAACAGTCAGTGATTATCAGATGTCGACATTATGTGTCGCTGTATTGTAACAGTATTTGAAAAGTTTAAGGTTTTTGTTTACGATATCTTAATCCGTTCATGATGTGAGTGAGAGAGTGAATAGCCTATCCGGTGTTTTGTGGTACTCTTTACGTTTGAGAAGGTAAAATATTGTTCAAGATAATAGGATTTCTAAAACCGAGTCCTTCTATATCCGAGGCCGAGCAGGCTTCAGGTTTAAAGTGGCTTTCCTGGGAGGGAATGGCCTCGCTTGGCTTCAGCAGCATAACCACCAGCGGTTTCCTAACGGCTTACGCTCTTGCGCTGGGTGCGAATAACCTCCAGATAGGTATTCTGGTTGCGCTCCCTTTCTTGGGCGGCGTGCTGCAAATCCCAACAATACTTCTTGTCGAACGTGTCAGACAGCGAAAGCTGATAGCCGTTATAACCTGGTTCATCGCTCAATTACTGTGGATACCTATAGCTTTGATACCCTTCTATCTCAAGGTTCCCGGCGCTCCCGGGATTTCTGTACTTCTGGCTATTATGGCGGCAAGAAGCATACTTCAAGCTGTAACCAACGGCGCCTGGCATAGCTGGGTAAGGGATCTTGTGCCGCAGCAGATAATGGGCTCGTTTTTCGCTCGACGTTTTAAATACGCCACGGTTGTGGCGATGATATTCGGCGTGGGAGCCGCTCTGTTTGTGGACTACTGGAAGAGCAATGCGGCGCCGGGGACGGAAGCAACAGGTTACGTATATCCGCTGATACTCGGCGCTGTGACTCTGGGTATCGCCAGCCCGTTGATGATGGCGAAAATGCCGGAGCCGTTGATGGAATCGACACAGGGGCAGAACCAGTCGATTAGAAATCTGCTTACAATACCTTATAGAAACCGTAATTACCGCTATTTGTTGCTTTTCCTTTTACTATGGGGGTTCTGCCTGAACCTGGCCGTGCCGTTTTTCACCGTGTATATGCTGGTAAGATTGGAGTTGCCTGTATCCGCGGTCATAGGTTTCAGCGCGCTTAGCCAGATATTCACAATCCTGTTCTATCGCGTCTGGGGCCAGTATGCGGATCGTTATGGGAGCAAGTCTGTTATGGCGGTGTGCGCGTCCCTGTATCTTCTGGTGATATTCGGCTGGACTTTTACAACCATGCCTGACAGATATTTCCTGACCATACCATTATTGGTTGTGTTGCACATAATGGCAGGTATAGCCTCTTCAGGTGTGACCCTGACTACCGGCACGCTCGGTATGAAACTGGCGCCAAAGGGGCAGGCCACGGCATATCTTACCACGGCTGCTGTAGCCACAAGCCTCGGAACAGGTTTGGGGCCTCTGCTCGGCGGGCCTATCGCCGACTTCTTCAGTTCCCGCCAGCTTGGCCTCGTCTTTTCGTGGACCGACCCCTCCGGCGTATTGCAGATGTCGGCATTCCATCTTACAGGCTTTGACTTTCTTTTCGCGATAGCTTTTGTGCTGGGCCTTATGGTGTTGGGACTGTTGACCATGTTGCGTGAGGAAGGAGAGGTTGACCGCGACGTGGTTCTTGATGCTCTGGTAAGCCCGTTACGCCGGTTTACGAAGCCGCTGGGATCTACAGCCAGCCTGAGTTTTCTGTCGCAGTTTCCGTTTGGGTATATAAGAAAAGTTCCTTTACCCGGGCTGGATGTTGCTATAGGGGTGACGGCGCATCAGCTCGCCGAAGCTGCGAGTATGGCGGTAATTGCCGTAAAGCATGGCAGGAGAGGGGCAGCAAAGATATCCGGGGCACTGGAAAAGTTGCTCATAGGTTTATTAGGAACGGAGCAAGCGTCAGGTGTAAATGTCACAGAGATATCGCAGCATGCCGCCCGCGGCGCCATGCGTGCTGTAGAACAGACCAACCTTGATGCCGGGGAGGTGGCTCGTCAGACCGTAGTTGGAATTGCCAGTGCATTGCATAAGCAGGGCGGTGAGGAAAATGTAGCTGAAGCGCTGCGCGGTGCCGCGTATGGCATGGTGCAGGGAGCCAGTGAAACGGGAGCGCAATTGGAAACGGCGGTTTCTGAAGCAGTAGAGGCGGCTAAGGAAGTAGCACAGCAGACTGGGATAGATCAGGACGTAGCTGTAAGCCAGGTTGTGATAGGGGCGATAGAGGCGGCTAAGGATATCGGAAAGGAACCGCTCGAGGAAATCAAGTCCTCTCTCTCCAAGGAGACAATAGCTAAGGCAATCGCCGGTATGGAATCGGAAACGGAGAAAACGAAAGAGGTTGAGAATGGGTTGACCTAGAGTGGTAATTTGACGGTCGATTTATTCGCATAATAAATCATCTGGCATGAATCGGATCATATATCTTAACTTTGTAGAGTGTTTAAAAGGGATTTATTACTTAAGAATATGCAGGAGCGCGGTCACAATTAACGGGTCCCATTGCTTCCCGGCCTGGCCTCTCAATGTCTTGACAGCTTCATCGCTGCTCATGGCATGACGGTACGGTCTCTCTGATATCATCGCGATATAGGCATCGGCTACCGCCAGGATGCGGGCTTCAACGGGGATATCGTTGCCTTTTATCTGCTTAGGGTAGCCGCTGCCGTCGTAATTCTCATGTTTGTTCTCAAGAATAGTTACTACTCCGCTCAGCGAATCAGGTACGCGCAGCAGTTCCAGCGATTTCAACTGTTGCGCCTGCAACCTGGCTTTCTCCTCATCATTAAGAGGTCCCGGCTTATTTAGTATCTCTTCAGGAACGTTGGCTTTTCCCAATCCAAGTAATCCCGCCGCTGACTCCAGTTGCCGGATTTTATCCTCGCTGAGCTTCAATTCTGATGCTATCTTCTTACAAAGATCCGTAACTCTTTCCGAATGACCGATCGTGTACTGCTCGCGCGATTCAGCAAGAAGCACAACAGTCTTAGCGATGTCCATGAATGAACTGTCAAGTAGGTCCTTATTCTTTTCGAGCAGATCGGCCTTTTCCGCAAGTTGTTTATTAGCTGATTCAAGGTTCTCCTGATGCCGTTTCAGCTCCGTGTAAATGCGGTAGAATTCCATCCTGTTAGCTATCTGAATGCTGATTTCCTGCAGTATGCTCTGATCCCTGGCGTTGAATGCGTTTGGTTTTCGGCTGGCCACGGTCAGGTATCCGAATATCGAGTTTTGTGAATAGAGTGGTATATAGACAACGGATCGCATGCCTTCTTTTGCATAGATATCGTCCGTAGAGAACTGTATGCCTGCGGACAAATCATTCTGGATATAGAGCTTTTTGTTTTTTATGAGCCAGCTGATAGGGGAAGCTCCCTGAGGCAATTTGAATCCCGCCACTATCTGGCTCTTTGTTGCCGAATGTGCCGCGCTATATAAGATGATATCGTTTTCGACCAGCGCAATGCTGGCATGAGCGAAGTCAAGTATCTGTTTGATCCCGTATGCTATAGTTTCAAAAATCTGATTCAGATTGAAGCTGGAGCCGGTGAACATGGTCATGGCGCTCATGAGATCGAGCCGTTTGCTAATCTTAGCGATATCTCTTTTCAGAACAATGTTTTCTATGGATGAGGCGGTCTGCTTGCCTATGAACTCGAAAAGCTTGTTATCCTCCGTGGATATCTTTCGGGGAGAATTGTATCCGATGAACATCATGCCTAAGACGCTGTTTTTCTGAATTAGAGGTTGCGCAATAAGCATATTGATGCCATCGCGCAACACAGTTTTCATGATATTCGCGTAAGTGTTTTCCGAGAGCGTCTCTTCCAGCAGCGACGCCTGATTATCCCAGCGCAGCAGTTTTTTATATTCGCCTTCCGATATTTGAATTCTCTGGAGTTCGTTCATAAACTTATCCGTTATGCCGAGGTGCGCCTGCATCGAGAATAGCATCGTGCTTGCGTCATATACATAGATAACTACGGCATTGGATTTCACTATGATATGTATATCGTCTACATATCTATCCAGCATGTCGCTCATTTCTGTCGAGGACAATGCTTCTATGAAGCCGCCGGCTATCGCGGCGGCATCGTCGGGCGGGATATTGATGTTGCGGGCGGGGCTATTCAATTCAACATCGCGTTCTTTGTCTTCGTTCATTTCAAAAATCACGGCCTTATCTTATCAGAAACTATATACCGCATACAAACTATTATTTGTAAATTGTGTTGAATATTATGTCGACTGTAAGCGTGTAGCATCAAGACTTAAATATACGTGGCACTGAGTTTCTTATGAACTCGGAAAAGGCTCTGCCGTGCCAGTCAAACGAAATGTCTTCAGACTCATTGATTATCTCGTGGAGACCTTTTTTCAGTGAAAGGCCGAACAGATTGTCTATCAGGCGGTTGCTGAGCTTTTCATAGATACGGCGCGCGATGTAACCATTGCGCAGTTCTTGCCCGATCTCTTTTTGCCATTCCTTCTGATAGGCGGACAGCGACCCTTCAGAAAAATCGTTTTCCGCAAAAGCTGTCCTCAGCACATCGGAGGCGATCTGAGCGCAGATCATGCCGTAGTACACTCCTCCCCCACTGGTAGGCTTCACCTGGCCCGCCGCGTCCCCTGCCACGATAACTCGTTCATAATAAGTCTTGTTCAGCGGCTTAAGCGGTATTGCGCCGTGCGTGATTTCCACTTCGGACGATGTAATTCGACCTCTGTCGTAAAGCGTTTGCAGGAATCTACTCAGGTGCTTCTTTGGCGCCTTGCGTGAGAATAAGCCGGCAAGAGCCCGCTGCGGCGATGTCGGCACCAGCCATGCGAAAAAGCCTGGCGCCAGGTCCTGGTCGAAGTATATCTCGATTTCTTCAAGTTCGCTGCTTTCTTTGATCGTTACTTCGGCCTGGGCTCCCGTGATGAAGTCCCTGTATTTCTCCAGCCCGAGCTTTTGAGTAAGTTTGGAATAGAAGCCGCTGGCGATTATGGCCGTTCGGCTTTCGAACGTTTTGCCTTTGTCGATAGATAACCTCACTCGATCGCTTGTGATTTCGATTCCGGTAACCTTATTCGACGTGAAATATTTTGCGCCATGTGACGCTGCGCTATCGGCCAGCATACGATCGAACGCGCTGCGGTCTACGATGTAGGTCTGCGGCCTTTCGCTGTGCAGGCGTATCAATCTACCTGACGGGCTGAATAATTTCGCCGAACGCGCTTCTCGCAGAACGGACTCTGTCGATAGGTGAAACCGCTCGAAGCACTCAACCCCTATGATACCGGTGCATTGCATTGGTTCGCCGAAGTGCTCATGCTCCTCCATTATGGCCACATTAAAGCCGCCGCCCGCGAGCAGTTGCGCGGCATAGCTTCCGACTGGCCCGGCTCCGATTACTATAGTATCGAATAATTCGCTATTCATATCGCTACGCGGCTCATTATAGCATAGCGCCTATTGTGTTGAACCTGGTACGGTTGTGTGCTAGAATCTCAACATTAAATTGAAACGGTTATGGCGAGGGCTGGCAATTGGAAATAATCTGGACGCCATGGAGATTGAGGTATATTTTGCAGGCTAAATCATCCGAGAAAATCGAAGAATGCATACTGTGCGAAAAGGTAAGATGTCCCGCAGACGACAGGAATAACTATGTTCTTTACCGCGGGCGTTATTGCTATATAATGCTGAACCTTTATCCGTATACCAATGGTCATGTCATGGTTATCCCCTATCGACATGAGGGCGATCTGACGAAGCTGGATGATGAGTCGCTGCGGGAGATGGGCACCCTCACCAGGGCGTCCGTGGCCGCGCTGGAACGCCTCATGCAGCCCACCGGGTTTAATATCGGCATGAACGTAGGCCGCGTGGCTGGCGCCGGCATCAGCGAACACGTTCATATGCACGTGGTGCCGAGATGGTCCGGAGACTCCAACTTCATGACGGTGCTGGGCGGGACGAGGATGATACCTGAGGACCTGGACTCGACCTATACCAAATTAATGCCGCTGCTTATCGAAGAAGTGTCGAAATAATGGTGTTCGACGTTTTTTCACGTCCACGATTGTTCTAATCTTTGCCGAATATGGTATGGCTGATGTCGTTGTGCTAAAATGTTCACTGCATGGTGGGCGTAGCCGAGTGGTTAAGGCGCCAGGTTGTGGCCCTGGAGATCGAGGGTTCGACCCCCTCCGCTCACCCTTTTTACTTATCGTTCGATTATCGACTTCTAGTGTGAACTTGCGCCCGTAGCTCAGCGGATTAGAGCATCGGTCTTCGGAACTAGCGATGAATATGTTATAGACTGATTTTACGTATAAATAAGTTCTTCATGTTGTGTACTAAAAGAACGTTTCGTATCTAGGCATGCCTCCAGGCACCAGGGGCTGACAACTCGTGTATTAGCAAAATATTAGCAAAAAGGTTCAAGATTCTTCTACTGCCTTTACTAATAGCGCCGCTGCCAGTTCTCTTTAACCTGTGACTATGTCCACAAGTTGTTCTCTAGTGCTCTTTCACCCAGTTGATAAGGTCTTCCTTAAGAAACACCCTCTTATTGCCTATCTTATGAGAAGGCAATCCTTCCTTCATTAACTTGTACACAGTCTGATGACTGACGCCTAGAAACTCTTGCGTCTCAGTAAAGTTGAAGAATATTCGCTCGACTACAACCTCTTTCTTAATATTCTTCGATCTTCCCATTTGTTAACTCCAGTTCGAACTTTGACGTAATTTTAGTTGGATGTCTATGATTAGGCACATATAGATTATAATAGATTATAATTGACACTAATCAGCAGTTATGTTATAGTTCTCAACACTAATCTTCAATGCCAACAGGCCTACCGGAGCGCACATCGTAAGAAAGCATCCTTTAATCGCAAATAATTTGCAAAGAAATGTAGGAGGAACTAACATGGAACTCGAAAGACTTCGCCTGAGACCACAGGAACAAAAGATGCTGGAAGATATGGGGCTGAATACCGTCGAGAAGGTATCACTGTGCTGGCGGGATGACCTCGGCCTGGGCAAGAGGAAGGGCGACGATATCATAACCAGGGCCAGGAACATACTCGCCTACGATCGTATCATCGCAGTAGATACGGACAGTTGCGACTGCGGCATTGATATCATGCTATCCGACACGACAAAGCCAACCATCAGTGCCGTCGAACACGTTCTCGGCATATGGAGCGAAGACCTTCTGCGCACGGTAGATGACAAGAGAAAGTCTCTCAGTATCTCCGCTCCCCACCCAGGTCCCTGCTCGGCATGCGGAGCGGCTTCCACGCACATATGCAGGATATGTCGTGTGAGCCTGTGCGACGAATGTCGGCCCAAACACGCACACTTCCAGTCTATAGAAACGCGTTATCTCGACGAGATGTTCGCACTGGTGAAGGAAAGAGCGCAGTCATTCGTTCCCATGCCGAAGGAGAAGCGCGCCGACGCAGAATCGGCTCCCAGCCGTAAAGTCATGGATATCGCCATTGAGAAGGGGTTTAGCGGATTCGCGGAAGGTTTCTTCGCGGAGTTATACGGCAACGAGGTTATGAAGAAATCCCTCGCATGTGCCCTTTTCTCTACTCCTCAAGAACCGGTGCATGTTCTTGTCGTGGGCGACCCTGCGGGAGGAAAGACCCTGGCCAGGGACATCATGGTCAGAGGACTGGGCGCGGATGTCGAGCTCGTGGGGGCCAACGCGACACGCGCCGGCCTAGTGTGCAGCCTGTCAACCGGCCAGCTCGGCGTTCTCGCCTACGCCGATGGCAAAGTGGTCCTGGCGGACGAATTCGACAAGATACCGGACCAGGATGTGGAATACTGTTATGAACTGCTGTCCAACGGCAAGTGCAGCGTTCACTCGGCGCGGATGCATGAAACGATAGAATCCCAATTTATCATGATTGCGTTTGCCAATCCGGTAAATACCGTGTTTATCAATGAGCCGGTGCAGGAGATCGGTTTGCCTCCCATACTACTCAGCCGTTTTGCGCTGATCGTAAAAGCCGATGAACTGGACGAATCCTACAGGAAGGAACTCATAAAAAAGAAGCTGCTGGGGTACGCATCCGACCTTGATTCCACCGGGGGTTATATTTCCTGGCTGCGCGAAGGACGGAAACACATTCCCAAATTGATGGTGTCGGATGAAGAAATCGATTCTTATGTGAGCAGGGTTAACGGTATTATCGAGCGGTTTATCAACTCACCGCTGCGTAGAGACAATAGAACGGCGGATTACGCCAAGAGGGTGGCGATGTCCATTGCCAGGGCTAATTTCTCGGATATCGACGGAAGGACACTGGAAGAAGCGGCGGGTCTGATAGAAGCATCCATCGCAACGTGGTACGCATGATGATGAAAGGAGTAGCTCATGGCAATACACAATACATTTGAATGCAGCAGCTGCGGTTATACGGTGCGCACATCGGGCCCATGGGAATTCTACAGGGACGAATCCGGACAGCGCCAACCTTACGGCCATCCCAGAGCAGGCCCGATGATGACGCGCAAATCGATAATGAAGATTAGGGACAAGACTAGGCGGCGTGAAATGCTAACACAATTCGAGTCCTGGTTGAAAAGGCAGCCGTCTAGCACTGTTAACGGCTTTTCGGAAAACCTCTACTGTCGCCAGTGCGATGAGGTGAGATATGCGGTCATATATGAATTCGAACACCCCGGTGATGTTGATATAGCCTGGAATGAACTTGCGGACTACAGGTGGAGGCGGGCCATCAGAAACTGGTTTAGAGCAAAACCGAATGGCCTGCGGAATATTTGCCGGTGGGTCCGTGCCATGCCAGGGCCGCAGGACAGTATAGCCGCCAGAAAGTGGGACGGACGGCGACTAGACCCTATTTGCCCGACATGCGGAACGGCACTGATTAAGACCCTCCATGAATTGCCCTGTCCGCGATGCAAGGAAGGTGTGTTCCAACGAACCCACTGCGGCGATAGTTGATGAAATCAAAGTAATGCTAGCTTTCGTTTAGTTACCTGGAACAAAAGGTTCAATCCAAATACTACTATATAAAACAGTTCTGTTAATTTGACGAGACGTTCATTCTGTTATTGAAACTCTCAAACAGCAAAAAGGGATTATTTCCCTCGGGGGCTCCTCCCCTTGGGATACGTTGTAATTTCTACACAAAACCGGGTTTCTATAAAAAATAAACGACAAGGTAAACGATATAGTAAACTATGCAGTAAACTGCATTGAACATACCAAACTTTTGTTCAATTCTACTTGGGTGTACCAAAGTGTTTTTTCACGAATAGATCTGCTCCGCATCTGCATGCTTATAAACAGAATCAATGTAGATTCATAACTGCTTCAATTTCACCGGGCAGGAATTTCGTGAATTGGAGAGTAGCGCCCGTTTGCGGGATAATATCTAATGTGAAGTAATCGTAATGTCCCAGGTTATACGACGATATGTCTATGTCGATATCCCGTACCTCATTCGTTGCAAGGATTCCGGTGAATCCGTAGAGTCCGCCGCTAGAGATATTAGTATCTAGACTATTGGCGTCCTGATAGTTCACTACGCAGTAATCAAGATTAACACTCTCGCCATCGAGTACCGTACTAATCTGGAATGAGATATTCGTAGCCTCCTGTGCTGTAATATTACCCAGAGCGTAGATATTGCCAACAACTCTTAATGTTACCTGTGGTGGCTCTAGAGGCGTAGATGTTGGCGTGGGTGTAGGAGTGGGTGTAGCTGTGTTTGTAGGAGTAGCTGTTACTGTTGGTGTTGCTGTGGGTACAATTGTCGGTGTAGCCGTTGAAGTCGGTTCTGCTGATGGCGTTGGTGAAATCAATGGGGTTGCTGTTGGCGTAACCGTTTGTTCAGGCGTTTCTGTCGGAGTGGGCGCAGGTGTATACGTTTCAACGAAGTAGGCCCTCAATAATTTACCTGAACTCATTTCTACAGTGATCGGATTATCGGTGCCTCCGTAATCCCCTTCCCAGTGGCTGAAATCCCAGCCGGAATCGGGTATCGCTGATACTGTAACGGACGTGCCTTCAGTATATGTTCCGGAGGTTGGCGCTACCGTTCCCTGCCCATTTCCGATAGAAGTGTATAACTGATATTTAGTAGTTTCGCAAGCAACGGTGGAAATCAGGACAACGCTTAGAAGTAACGCTGCTATAGATAATCTTACCAGTCTCATCATGTGCTCCCTTTATTCTTCGTGGTATCTGCTGCATAGAAATCCATCATCCTGGAGGCATGCGTCTTTGCAAGATGATAAGTTGCTTTGTCTTTAATGAACTTTCTGAGTTTCCTACACTCTCCGGTTAGCTCACAGCCTTTACAGTATTCCCTGCCCTTCCTACGATTGTAGCATTGAAGTATGCGCTCTATATCAGATTGCTTCGGTTGTTTCATAGCGTTGAAGTTCTATAAGGCATCGCTGGGATAACGGAACAGCTTATACCAATATCTGGAATCTTTTTATGGCTCGGTAATAACCAAGTTGTCAAAGGCAACCTTCGTAAATGTGTCATTTTTCGCATTGGCATCCAAGGAGATACTGCCACTGCTTAAGGCATTATCTGTAACCTGTGCTAATAGATGGCCGTTGACCGAAAAGCTTAGGCTGCTGCCGATGCACTCTATGTGGATTAGGTTAACGGCACCCACACCCTGGTTGATATAGGATGAACTGACAGGTGCACGCAGGAGCACCTGCTCTCCATTAGCGACCTTCTCTATTAAATAGCCCCCTCCGGCGCTAATGCCGAAGCTGTAGTAGTTATAGTCATCTTGTACCCGGCATGACACTGACTGCCAGTTATAGTCGGTGCCGTCAATCAGCCAGGTCTCTATCTCTAGGATAAAATCGCTGAAGGAAAGTTGTATATTGCCCCACATGATGCCATTGTAAAGGGCAGAATCTTCCACATAATAGTATCCGTTCTCGTAGCCAACTTGACCATAAATACCATCATAGATTCTCCAGCCGCTGTTCGGGTCACTGAAGTCATCGGAAAACAGCACTGTTGTAGTAGGTATAGGCGTTGGCGTAGGGGTCGGTGTTGATGTTGGCATTGGTGTAGACGTGGGTGTAGGTGTGTGTGTTGGAGTGAGTGTCGGCGTCGACGTGGGATTTGTGTTATTGATGACAATACAGTCTTCTACATAAACCCAGTAATATCCACTGTAACCCATACAAATACCCTGTATTGTAACTGTATGTCCTATTATTATTGCAGCAACATCGCTTATAGCTTCAGGCTTGAAAGTGCAGTATATCCCAAAATATGAGGGAATATCCGTGCCAAATTTCAGGTAAGTGTCACCTGAGTAGTCTGTCCCGACTTCAGTAGCTATACCAGTTATTGTAAGCAGTTTGTTCTTATATTTAGCGTCTGCGGCTATAGTGTTGCCATATTTATAATCCACCCACAAAACCATAGCATCATCCACTTCTACAGGAGTCATAGTTGGCGTGGGTGTAGCTGCAGGTGTAGGCGTAGGTGTTGGAGCAGACGTATGGGTAGGCGTTGGCGCAGCGGTTGGTGTGGATGTTGCAGTTTGCGTGGGAGTAGGTGTCGCTGTGGAAGTAGGTGCTCCTGTTGAAGTTGGCGCAGATGTTGGAGTAGGTGTAATGCTACCCGTCGGAGTAGAACTGGGGGTAGGGGTTAATTCAGTCGTCGGTGTTGGTTCAGTCGTATAACTAGGAGTTGGTGTGGGTATTGGCTCCTGTGTAGGCTCTATTGTTGGGGCTGCTGTTGCTGTTTTCGGCTGCGGGGTAGGACCGATGTTGCTGCCATTACTGCATCCTATGGCGGCGATTGAGAAAACGAAAGCGATAATTAATCCCAATACCGAGTATTTTTTCACCATGCTTTCCTTATATGCAATCTATCTGGAGCAAATGGAGATGTATAAGTTAGTAACACTTTAATGGCTGAGATAGTGGCTGTCAAGGATAAAGCCTTTGAGCCTATCGGGCTCAAGTTAGAGGAGCATAAAAGTGTTTTTTCACGAATGAATCTATCCCGGATTCAAGAGTTTTGCAAGTAATCTACAATTTCCTCTCTAATTCGTTGTATTTGTTACCGTAATCACTTGCGCCGGCGCAGCATACGATTCCTAGTATGATTGCCACGACACCACCGATAGCAGCGTTGTCTATGAACACTACCTTCACATCAAAAATGTCTACTGTAAATATTCTTTGTAATATAAAGATTATTCCGCCACCGATTAAAAGACCACCAAACAGAGCAAGAGTTATCTCGTTGATTCTTGCTTCCTTCATCTTTGCTTTGATCCGTTTGATTTCATTATTCTGTTCTCGTTCTTGGTTTACAGCTTGGATAAGTGTCTGCCCGCAACTCGGACAATAGTGTTGGTTAGTTTCAATCTTGTTACCGCAGTTAGGACAGTAATTCATGCGCCATCTCCTTTCCTACCAGCTTGCTGTTGCTGAATATACTTTGATCCCTGTAACCCATGACGGATTATTAATTACTAAGTAATATGTATCAGTATTTGTAACGTGGTAGGAAAGGGTTCCGGAGTTACCATTGTCATATGCGGCAGGACTTGAATGCCATCCCCATGTCGAAAAGTAACTATACTGGGTTTCAGTGAGGATATAAATAGAAACGTATCCATCTGCGCTCCAGCTTAGTGAGATAGTTTTACCTGCTGGGATATAGTAAGAATCATAGTTGTAAGAAGGTCCAAATAATGTATGATCCGACAGCAATGTATGTGTTGTCGGCGTATATGTAGGTGTTGGTGGTTGATATGTGTATGTCGGTATCGGCGGTTGATACGTATATGTCGGATACGTTGACTGATAGTAATTTGAAGACGAACTATTGTTTCCGCCAAGTCCTATCACAAGACCGCTGACTACCGCGGCTATGGCAATTACCAATACTATTATAAGTACAGAAATCGTAGCCCAGTATCTGCCATGATGCTTATTGCTCTGTACTTTCTTGGGATTCTGCTGCGGGGGTTTTTGTCCGCAATTAGGACAAAATACATGACCAGGTTCAATCTTGCCGCCGCAGTTCGAGCAGTAACTCATATTGCACCCCCTGTTTGAACAATCCCTCCGATTTGTTGCCCGATTATACCACAAAATATTCCCCACGAGAATATTCCTAGTCAGAATATTATATATCATTACGTTACTATGCAGCGTAATGTGATAGGCGCTAGAGTGCATCAAGCTAGGTATATGTCTTCGCCGAAAATATCGCAGATTGATCTTGTAGCTCGTTTACAAGTTCTTGGATTAAAGATTGAACAATCTGCTATTTCAAAGATAGAGAATGGACAGCGGCCTGTTCTTGATACAGAACTATCATTAATAGCAAAAGCTTTAGGTGTATCTACTGCTTGGCTTTTAGGAGAGACAGATACTCCGAAAAAATCCTAAAAGTTGCATAGAACTAGTCTCCATATTCCGATTTCCATCTTATAAACAATGCTATAAAATACAGGCTCAGATGTTGTTACATTGAACAAAAGATAACATTGTTCAATGAGGTTTACGTCATCGTTTACGATACCGTTTGCCATATCGTTTGCGAAAAGTCCTCCACTCGTAGCATATTATCGTAAATTTGAGACACTGAATACCTGCCGGGAGGGGGTCCCCCCCCTCTTCCGGCTACGGCTTAACACAAAACCCTGTAAAAACGCGATAAAAACTGCAGAAATGCGATATGCCCAGCAGGTATTTTGGCTAAGGAAAACTGAACAATTTGTTTTGAGAATGAACTTGTCGATATAATATTCAATCCCGCCTCCAGCACGCTCAACAAGAAGCCCCTTGACAACCAACCGGGATAAGTTTTATCATACATCCACAAAATAGAACAAATGTTCTATTGGAGGAATCCATGGAGACGCTGACCCCAAAACGCAAACAAATCCTCGACTTCATCGCCGCTTTCATCAGAGACAGGGGCTACGCCCCGTCCGTCAGGGACATCGCCGAAGGGAACGGCCTGGCCTCATCTTCCGTGGCCCATTTCCACCTCAGCATTCTGGA